>JBIJCR010000006.1:0-44559 GCA_044344595.1 Terrimicrobiaceae bacterium | reverse complement strand
TCTTTTTCATCCGGAAATATCCGACCAACGAGCAGTTGCTCAAAAACCTCCCGGGATAGGAAAAACAACACAACATGCCATTCTCCGCGCTTGGATTGACCAAGCATATTTTGCAAGGAGTTCAAGCGATGGGTTACGGTGATCCTACCCCCATCCAGCTTCGCGCCATTCCTCCGGCCCTCGAAGGACGCGACATCATCGCCTCGGCCCAGACCGGCACAGGCAAAACAGCTGCCTTCGCGCTGCCCACGCTCCAGAAGCTCGGCTCGCATGGCCGCCTTCGCTGCCTCGTCCTCGAGCCCACACGCGAACTCGCCATGCAGGTGGAAACCGCCATGCGCGACTTCAGCCGTTTCACCGATCTCAAGGTCGGCTGCGTCTACGGCGGTGTCGGCTACGGAAATCAGCGCGCAGCGCTCAAGGAGGGTCTAGATATTCTTGTCGCCACTCCAGGCCGCCTCGAGGACCACCTCCAGCAAGGCACTGTTCGTCTCAACGACATCGAAGTCCTCATCCTTGACGAGGTCGACCGCATGCTTGATGTCGGTTTCCTGCCGCCCATGCGCCGCATTATTGCGAAGGTTCCCAAAAATCGGCAGACCCTCTTTTTCTCGGCCACCCTTCCGACGGAAATCGCGGAGCTCGCCAACTTTGCCCTCCGCGATCCCGTGCGCATCGAGATCGGAGCCGCCCGCTCGGTGGCCTCCATCGTGAAGCACGGCGTTTACATGGTGGACCCAAGTCGCAAGTTTGACCTCCTCCTCGCTCTGCTCACCGCAGTCGATTACCAGAGCGCCATCATCTTCAGCCGCACCAAGCACGGTGCTGACAAGATAGCCAAAAAACTCCGCGCCAACAATCATGCCGTTGCTGTCCTGCATGCCAACCGCTCGCAAAACCAGCGCATCGAAGCGCTCAGCGGATTCAAATCTGGAAAATACGAAGTCATGGTCGCGACCGACATCGCCGCGCGTGGCATCGACATCGCCGGAGTCAGCCATGTCATCAACTACGACATACCCCAACACCCGGAGGACTATGTCCACCGCATCGGCCGCACCGGCCGCGCCAACATGTCGGGGGATGCCTTCACGCTCGTCGCGCCTGACGAAGCCAAAAAACTCAGTGCCATCGAACGCTTCATCGGCCAGAAAATCGAACGCCTCACGCTCGAGGGATTCCAAGTCCCTCCGAATGGCGAAAACTCAGCGCCCAAGCCACCCAAGCCCGAAGTCCGCATGGACGGCCGGAAATTCTTCCGCCGGGGCCGCAGTCCACGCCGCTAAAAAAATAATTCAAAATAATTCTTGCCCCCGCCGAGTGAGGTGTTAATTTAATCTTGTTCTGGGGGGAACAGAAGCCCGTTGCAACACTCGTTGCGACGGGCTTCAACTTTTTACAGGCCGATTCTTTAATCGCCCAAGGTTGCATATATCTCCCTCCCGACATATGAAAGAAACGACATGGCCAAAGATGATTGTATTGTAAGTAATGGAGTGGTGGTGGATGTGCTTCCTGGAACGCTGTTTCGGGTAAAATTAGCAAATGACCACATTCTCCTCTGCCACATTTCAGGAAAAATGAGGAAACATTTCATTCGCATCGTTCCAGGCGATCGGGTCACAGTGGAAATCTCCCCCTACGATCTCACCAAAGGTCGCATCACTTTCCGCGAATCTGGAGCTCCACCTATACGCCGCTGAGTTTCTGAACCCGAGGGAAATTTCTCTCCCTAAATCATGATTGCAGGAATTGATCTTGGAACTACTCATTCGCTCGTGGGCGTTATGGAGAGCGGCTTCCCGGTTCTTATCGCCGATGCCCAAGGGTACCGTCTCACGCCCTCGGCCGTATGGTTTCCCGAAAGCGGGGAATCTGTCGTTGGGTGGTCGGCGTTGGAAAAAAAAGCCACTCATCCGACGCAGGTCGTGACCTCTGTGAAACGCCTCATCGGCCGACGCATCGGCGAGGCAGTTGCCTCATCTCCGGGTTGCGCCTTAGAAGCGGGGCCTGATGGTGAGCTCCGAGTTGCTGTAGGCGGGCAATCTCTTCGCCCCGAGGAAATCTCCGCGATCATCCTCTCAAAGCTTAAGTTTGACCTCGAAAAATCCTGTGGCGCTCCAGTCAATCGTGCAGTCATCACCGTTCCGGCGTATTTCAACGATGCCCAGCGCGCCGCCACAAAGCGGGCAGGGGAGTTGGCGGGTTTTACTGTGGAGCGGATTCTCAGTGAGCCCACGGCTGCAGCGTTGGCCTACGGCCTCGACCGCCTCGGCGAGCGTGCCAAGGTTGCGGTTTACGATCTCGGCGGCGGCACCTTCGATGTCTCCGTGCTCGAGTTGAATTGTGGGGTCTTTGAAGTTCTTTCCACCAACGGAGACACCAGTCTCGGGGGCGACGATCTCGACGTCGCTCTGGCAAAAGCTTGGAATCTCTCCCGCTTTGATGCCGAAAAAATCAAACGCGCCCTCACCGATGCGGAGAGTGTTGAGTTCGAGGGTCGCACCTATCTTCGTTCCGAACTGGAGGCTGTTTGCCTACCCATCATCGAAAAAACCCGCCGTCACTGCCTCCGTTCGCTCTCCGACGCCCACCTCGAAACCTCCGCGCTTGATGCCGTGGTCCTCGTCGGTGGAGCAACCCGCATGCCGGTGGTTCGAAAGTTTGTCGCGGAAATCTTCATGCGCGAACCTGATGTGAGTCAGCATCCAGACGAAGCCGTAGCCCTCGGAGCAACAATCCAAGCGGGCATTCTCGAAGGTGGACTCCAAAACCTCACTCTCCTTGATGTGACTCCGCTGTCTTTGGGTATCGAGACCTTTGGCGGCCTTATGAATGTCATCATTCCCCGCAACACCACAATTCCGTGCAAAGCGGGGGAGATGTTTACAAATGCCGTTGCAAATCAATCTGCCATGAGCATCACGGTCCTGCAGGGTGAACGCGAGATGGCCCGCGATAACTGGCCGCTCGGCCGCATGGATGTCGCCTTCCCGCCCGCGCCAAAGGGCCAGGCCCGCGTCGGCGTGCAATTCGGACTCGATGCGAACGGTATCCTCCATGTCCTCGCCCGCGACACCAGCACTGGCATTGATACCGTGATCGACATCCAAAGCGCGGTGGAAGTTTCCGATGAAGCCGTCGAAAAAATGCTCGGTGACTCGCTGGAACATGCCTTCGAGGACATGGACGAACGAGTTTTCACCGAGGCTAAACTCAAGGCCGATGAAATGCTGCCGGCGGTGGACTCCGCACTCGAAGCGCTCGGAGACGAGGTTCCCGCCGAGATCCGCTCAGCCATTTCCGCCCTCGTCCAACAAATCCGCGCCGCCCTCGAAGCCCGCTCCACTGCGGATCTCAAAACCCTCCTCAGAGAGCTGGATACCATCACCGAACCCCTCGCCACCGCCCTTCTCGAAAAAACCCTCGCCTAAGCCCCCCCAAAAAAAATCCTGATTAGCGGCTGAGGGTGAAGTTTACGGGAACATCCACCGTTCCTGTCATGGCCACGCCGCCTACTGTGCGGGGTTGGAATCTCCAGGTTTTGACTGCTCGCAGGGCGGCTTGGTCCAATACGCCGTAGCCTGAGCTTTTTTCGAGGGCGACACGGATTGGCAAGCCATCGGCGGAGACTTCCACGCGCACGGTGACACGGCCTTCCCATCCAGCGCGCCTCGCTGTCTCTGGATAGGCAGGCGGCGTATTGTGGATCACCACGGGTTGCGGAACATTGGCCGTCTTTGCCGCCGCCACGGGTGTCTGGCGTTGCGGGGTGGGCTTTTTTTCGACCCTCTTGATCTCTGGAGTTGGCTGGGGAGCGGCAACTTCTTCGCTCTGGTTGGTTGTGAGAATTTCTTCAGGTTTCGGGGGCGCTTGTTCCTCGGGCAGGGGCTCGGGTGTTGGCACGGGCTCCGGGGTTGGCTCCTGAAGGGGAGGGGCTTCCTCAATGATGAACACTTCCGTTGTCTCTCCACTTGCTAACTCGATCTTTTGGAGACTCGAATGGACGAGGAAATTTCTCACGAGCGCAAAATGCGCAAGCGCCGAAATGCCCAGCAGCACGGGAAAAAGCCATGACCGAAATCCCCAAGCCGCGTCCGTTCTTTTGCCTCTCACTCTGTGCTCTCCGTGTCCTCTGTGGTCAAAACATCACGGCTTGTTCGCTCCGAGAGGCTCGTGAACAAGCTGAAACTGCTGCGCTCCGGCTGCTCGTGCCCGGCTCATGAGTTGAAGAAAAATTCCGTAGTCCACCGACTTGTCGCCCCGGAAATGCACGATACTTGTCGCATTTTTTTGAAGTTCGATTTTCAGCAAGTTCTCGAACTCTCCATCGGATACAATTGTTTCCGAGATGGAAATCCGACTGTCTCCGTCGAGGGATACAACGACCTTCGCCGAATCCGTACTTTCCTTGGAAGAAGCCTGTGGCAGCGTGAGTGGGACCGACGGGGGCATGAAGCTCGATGTGAGCATGAAAAAAATCAGCAGTAAAAATACGACATCGATCAATGGTGCCATATCGATCGAGAGCGTCGGGCGTTTGGGACGGCTGAACATGGTGAATCAGGCTACGGAGTTCAGGTCGCGGGCCGCTTCCGTTCTGAGCGGCATTGTCTTTCCGCTCACTGCGCAAACCGAAGAGCATGTTGGTTGCAGAGCATCATCAAGGGCGGTGACTGCCAGTTCCATGCGGCGGGCGATTTTGTCTGCGTGACTCTCATATGCATGGTAAGCCGCCATGCAGGGAATCGCCACCACGAGTCCAAACACCGTCGTCAGAAGAGCCTCCCAGATGCCTCCGGCTAGGTCTGATGGCTTCGGCGCTCCCGCAAGTGTTTCGATGCTCGCAAAGGCGACCACCATTCCCAAAACTGTTCCGAGCAGGCCCACGAGCGGCGAGAGATGTGCGATCGAAGCCAGAACGCGCAGGCGTTTTTCGACCGCTTCCAGAACGAGGCTGCCCTCCCGCTTGACATTATCGACCCGAATCTTGGCAGAGCGCTCCAGGTTTTCCAAATAAACCTGCACCACCCGAGCGACCGGATGCCGACTCGCTTGTGCCATTTGAAGCGCCTCGGCTGTGCGTCCGGCCTCCAACTCGACGAGCACCCGGTCCAACCAGCGATCCGGTCCGAAGCCATACGAGAGGTAAACCACCGCACGCTCGACAATCACGGCCGCACCCACCACCGAAAAAGCGAGCAGCACCCACATCAGCTCCCCGCCTCGAATGAAATAGTCCATCAGTGTTTCCATAGCTATTGTTTAAAGCATAAGAAACTCACGGCGTCATGTCGAAAATGAGACGCAGTCTCAAAAAAACACTTGCTACTGAGACTCTGTCTCACTAAATCTGCGCGTCGATATGCAAAAAATCCATCTTATGAATCGGAAGGTAGGGGCCGCGGTCTTGATTGCGGCATCTACCATGGGGACGATCTTCTCTCAGGGCACAGTGCAACAAATGGAGGAGGTGCAAGTGCGCGCGGACTACGACCGAGAGGTCAACGGCGCCTTTTTGCCTGATGTCGATGGCACAAAAATACACGCCGGGAAAAAGACCTCGAATATCGATTTGGAGCAGATTCCAGACATCAGCATGGATAACTACCGACAGGTTATTTCGAAGACGCCGGGTCTCGTCCTCGCCGAGGAAAACACTCCGCTGTTGAGTATCGGGTATCGCGGCTACGATCCGCACCGCACGCAGTTTTTCCAAGTCCTCGAGGATGGCATTCCGATCCATGCCGACATGGTGGGATATCCCGAGGCCTATTACACGCCGCCGCTTGATGCCGTTGAAAGCGTGGAAGTGGTCCGTGGCGGAGCGGCGCTCATGTATGGTCCGCAGCCTGCCGGGGCGATCAATTTTGTCATGAAAAAACCGCCGCTGGACACGCCATTCACTCTCGAGTCCACAAACATTCTCGGCAGTTTCGACATGTATTCGAATTTCACCTCCTTCGGCGGCACGCTCGGGAAATTCGGCTACTACGGCTACTATGATCACCAGCAAACAGACGGCTTCCGCGAGGCGAACAGCGACTTTTTTCTGAACGCCTGGGGAGGCACATTCGCTCTCGATGCCACAGGCGCCGTGCGCTGGTATTTGAATGCCACTGCGTATGACGAAACACATGGCGAACCCGGCGGCCTCACGCTGGAAAGTGGTCCCAACGCTGTCAACTATGACACCAACCGCGACGGTACCTCGCGCTTCTTTGACCGCATGAGGGTGAGCCGCTACGCCGTTTCGGTGATCAACGAGTGGGACATCTCTGATCGCACGCTCTTCACCTTTCGCACATGGTTCGACTATTACCTGCGCTTCAGCCGCCGCCAGAACGGTGGCGGCTTCGGCACGCTGCCCACCGGCCCGAAAGCCCAGACCAATCAGCTCGAGAACCAGCAATTCTACACCTACGGCGCAGAGCCGCGCTTGAGCCATAATTGGGACTGGCTTGGAAACACCCACACGCTCACCGGCGGCATGATGTTCTACTACGATTGGTCACCGCGCGTGGATCAGACCGGCAACTCGCCCACGGCGATGAGCGGCAGCACGGTGAACCAAAGCAACCGCGAGAGCGTTTACTACAGCCTCTTCGCCGAGAATCTCTTTCAGTTCGGCAGCTTCTCGGTCACTCCCGGATTTCGTCTCGAGAACATCTGGCAAAGCGTGCGCGAGTTGGTGAACAAATCCTCCTTCCAGACCGGCAAGCCGCTCCAGGACGAAATGGTTTACAATTTCGCCCCGCTCTTTGGTCTCGGCCTCGAATACGACTTCACGCCCGAGGTGGCTGTTTACGCCAATGTCTCGCAGGCCTACCGTCCGCCGATCTTCACGCAGGCCGTCCCGACCTCGCCGAATGTTGCCGTTGTCGGCAATCTACAAGAGAGCAACATCGTGAACTATGAAATCGGCTTCCAAGGCGAACCCGTCGATTGGATCACATGGGACACGAGTGTTTTCCTCATCGACAACTCCGACCAGATCGGTTCCCGCGCTGTGAATGATGGCCAGATCACGACCGTTATCGAAAATTCCGGCCGCTCCATTGTCTATGGATGGGACATATACACGGAAATCGACTTCGTGGGCGCCGCCAATGCCGTCTGGAATAAAGACGACGGCAAGGGTTGGGTGGACCGCTATGGCTCGATTTCAGCCTACACCGCGCTCACCCTCCAAAATGGACAATTCATCAACGGCCCGAACGATGGAAAAACTCCGCAGTATCTCTCCGACTACATCTTCCGCCTCGGCCTCACTTACAACTGGCGCGACCGCATCAAAGCCGCCTTCATGGGCAATTTCATGGGCTCCACCTATGCCGCCGACAACAACCCTGCGAGCCGTTTCATCCCAGCATACAATGTCTGGGACCTCACCGTCGAAGCCAAGGTCTACAAAGACACCGTGAGCGTCATCGCCGGAGTGAACAATGTCTTCAATAAAGACTACTACGCCCGCATCCGCGCCGACGGCATTGACCCCGCCGCTCCTCGCAACTGGTATGCCGGTGTAAAAGTGGAGTTCTAAAAGCCGGAATCGATTTGGGATAGAATCAACAGAATGGAAAAAATTCCCCTCTGTGCTCTACATGTCTTCCATGGCGAATTGAAATTCATAAAACGCCACCGATCGCTTCACCTCGCTCATGAAAATCATCCGCTACACCGACAAACAAAATGCCATCCACTCTGCCATACAGCACCCTGACGGGCGCGCTGAGCGTCTCGAGGGTTGCATCTATGAAAATCCCAAGCCTTCCGGCGAGTTGGCGGATGTCGCCAAACTGCTCGCTCCTGTCGATCCCAAGACGATTTTTTGCATAGGCCTCAACTATCGCCGCCATGCTGATGAGACCGGCTCGCGGATTCCCGTCCATCCTGTGCTTTTCATGAAGTCACCCGGCGCTTTGCAGCATCCGGGCCACCCCATCGAGATTCCCACGGCCCTCGTCAGCCACCAGGTCGACTACGAATGCGAGCTCGCCATCGTCATTGGGAAAAAATGCAAGAACGCCACACGAGCCAACGCTCTCGATTTCGTGCTCGGCTATACCTGTGCGAATGATGTGAGTGCCCGCGATTGGCAGAAGGATTTCGGCGGCAGCCAATGGTGTCGTGGAAAAACCTTCGACACCTTTGCGCCGCTCGGGCCTTGCCTGGTGACGCCGGACGAAATTCCAAACCCCAACGCACTCGGTATCCGCACGATTCTCAACGGCGAGGCCGTGCAGGACTGGAATACCAACGATATGATCTTCGATGTCCCCGCGATCATCGAGTTTCTCAGCGGCAGCACAACGCTCCTTCCAGGCTCTGTCATTCTGACCGGCACCCCGCATGGAGTCGGTATGGCATCAACTCCTCCCCGCTGGCTCAAGCCTGGCGACACCGTGAGTATCGAAATAGACGGCATCGGCACACTCACCAACCCCGTCATCCAAGAGCCCAGCTAATCAGCCAATAAAAAAAATAAAAATTCCCCTTGCATCCCAACATCGTCGCGCTATGTTGAATTTCCTAAATCGCGGGGTGGAGCAGCCCGGTAGCTCGTCAGGCTCATAACCTGAAGGTCAGAGGTTCAAATCCTCTCCCCGCAACCAATTTCTCATCAACTCGGATTCAGAGATTTCATTTCAATTGTTGGATCCGGGACGAGTGCGGCGCCGATGACCAATCAGTTCGCCTTCAGTTCCCCACAACTCGCCTCATCCTATCCGCTGCCGCCTACCTGAGGCCTTCCATTAGGATTAAATTTGGTGCCTACTCCTACCATTCGCCGGCTGCGACCAAGCCCGTGACACCCTATGTGGAGGAGGCGCTCCCCGGCAGCCTGGAAGAACCAATCGTAAAAGTGAAAACCATGGAGGCCACCCGCACTTTCTGGGAAAAAACCACCATCCTGCACCAGCACGCCCATCTACCGGAAGACAAGCTATGCCCGGCGAGGTATTCCCGCCACTGCACTGATCTTGCCGTCATGATCCATGCCGGCGTGGGCAATCAAGCCGCCGATCGTGAGGACCTGCTCGAAGCGCTCGTCCGACACAAGATTGCCCTCTACCGTCAGGCATGTGCTTGCTACGAAGACGCGAAACGCGGCATGCTCCGTCTCCTACCTGCGGAAAGGAACATGGCCTGCCTCAAAAAGGATCTGGCCTCCATGCGGGAAATGTTTTTTAACGAACCTCCCTCCTTCGAGTCCGTGATCGAAACGCTCATCAGGATCGAAAACATCTTCAACACCAAAGCCATACCTGCTTTATAATTCATCCTTTCCATGAACAAACTCGACTTCCAACCCCCGGACTTCGTTGCTACCAACACCGCGCGGCTGGCCGAACTCTTTCCAAACTGTGTCACTGAGACCAGGCAACCGGACGGCACGCTGAAGCGCGCAATCGACTTCGACCTGCTTCGCCAGGCACTTTCCTATGACACCTCGGAAGGGCCACAGGAACGCTACCGGCTCGACTGGCCCGGGAAACGCGAGGCGCTCGCGCTTGCCAATACCCCCATTCGCAAGACCCTGCGCCCGCGTATGGAGTAGTCCATCGATTTCGATACCACCCAAAACTTCTACATCGAGGGCGACAACCTCGAGGCCGCCCGCAAGCTCCTCCAGGAGAACTGCTTCGGGAAGATCAAGATGATCTATATCGATCCGCCCTACAAGACCGGCAACGACTTCATCTACGACGACAACTTCTCCATCTCCCGCAAGGATTATCAGGAACACTCAACCGCGATACCATGCATTCTATCGTGAGTTTTGATAGCAGTTGCGGCGATATCGACCATTTTGGCCGATTTTTCTGGCGGCTTTTTTCAAGCTGATTTTTCAATGCGTGTGTGAACAAATACAGGCGTATTCGGCGTATTTGCAATCCGGGCAATTCGATAGGTTGAGCGTGAACTTTTCGACTATAGCTTTGGCATCCGCGCTTGTTTTGATTTGGACGACGACCGGGAAGTTGTTTCCCTCGGGAACAGTCTGCTCGGAAAGAAGGGCATTGTCGGTTTTGGCAAACGACAGCTTGACCGGGGCGGAACGCTCGCCGGTTGTGACTGTGACGACTTGCGCGGCGGGTGCGAGGGGTTTCAGGGCATCATCGACGAAGGTGATCTGAACCTTGCGATCTGCTGTGACCAAGAATTCCGCGTGCGGTTCCATGGATACAAGAAGTCGGCCTCCGTTTGGACCGGCGACTTTCTTTTCATGGCTATGGTTTTTGCCCGCATGGAGCGTGAGGGAGCTAAGGATGGCGATGGCGAGAGGCAGGATGAGTGTGGTTTTCATGTTTGGGTGTGGTTCGATATTATTGTGAAGCGGCAGCATGGCGCGCGATAGCGCGCAGAGCTGCCGATTTGGCGAATTTGAAAAAAATCAAAGGCGTGATCAGGAAATCCAAGAGTGTCGATGAAATGAGGCCTCCGACAATGACGACTGCGACTGGGTGCAGGATTTCCTTGCCCGGCTCATTCGCAGCCAGAACAAACGGCAGGAGTGCTATGCCAGCAGATAGGGCTGTCATGAGGACTGGAACCATCCGCTCGAGCGTGCCCCGTTCCACCATTTGGCGTGTGAATCCTTCCCCCTCATGGCGCATGAGGTGCAGGTAGTGCGAGAGCATCATAATGCCGTTTCGGGCGGCAATGCCTCCGACGGCGATAAATCCGACCAATGTGGCGATGCTTATGTTGTCTATGACCAACCAAGTGAGAACCAAGCCTCCAAGGAGAGCGAGCGGGATGTTGAGCAAAACCTGTAGCGCCAGTGAGAGGCTTTGGAAATATCCGTAGAGGAGAAAGATGACTACCAAGAAAACGCCTGCGCTCAGCATGGCTATACGCCAAGTGGCATCGCGTTGGGCCTGGAATTCGCCCTCGTAGGTGATGAAGTAGCCCTCGGGGAGCTGCACTTTGTCGGAAACCTCGCTCTGGAGCCTGTTCACAAGCGCGCCGACATCGGGCACGCTCGGCTTGATGGAGATGGTAAAGCGGCGCTGGCTATTTTCGCGGAAGATCACATTTGGGCCCTTGGCCTCGCGCACATCTGCCACGGCGCTCAGGGGGAAGTAACGGTCACTGTCGGCTTGGATGGGAAGTTGGGCGATGCGTTCGGGTGAGTCCCGCCAGGCCAGAGGCAGGCGGAGCACAAGGTTGATGGCACGCTGATCCTCCCGCAGTTCGGCGATTTCCTTGCCTCCGATCAGTGTGCTCAGACGCGTATTGAGATCTCCGGGAGAGATTCCGTAGGCCGCACAGCGCTGGCGGTCGGGCTCGATCCGGAGCTGCGGGATCATGGATTGCTGGTCGAGCTTGGCATTCTCAAAGCCTGGAATTTTCTTCGCGAGGGTTTGAATCTGCGTGCCGATATCTCGAAGGGTGTCGAGATCGGGCCCGAAGACCTTAATGGCCACGGGTGCGGAGACACCACTCATCATGTGCCCGATGCGGTCGGCCAGCGGGCCTCCGACAACAGCAAAGACGCCGGGAACCGACTTCACTCGGGCTCGGATGTCATCGAGAATTTCTTTGTGAGAGCGCTCCTTTTTTCCACCCTCCGATCTGCGGAAGTCCACATCGAATTCGGCGGTGGAGACAGGCACCACATGGTCGCCGCGTTCCGCCCGCCCAAGGCGGCGGCCGACTTTCTGCACTTCTGGCACGGAGAGTATTTGCTCTTCGATGACATCCGAGATGCGGTTCATTTCATCGAGCGAGGTTCCGGGTGCTGATGTCGCAGCGATAAGCGCCGTCTCCTCTTTGAAGGAGGGTAGAAAATCCTTCCCCATCTGGGGGTAGAGAGAGAACGCCGCGAACACGGCTATTCCAAGCGCGGCCAAAACCGGCCAGGGATGCCCGAGTCCGATCCGCAGAGCGGTCGCCTGCAAACCCCGTTTCATGGCTCGCACGATCCAAGTTTCCTGATGCTCGATAGTGGGCTTTGGATTCAGAAGGAAAGAGCAAAGAACCGGAATCAAAGTGAGGGATACTAGGAACGATGCCAACATGCTGACGATGGTCGCCACGGCAATCGGGGTGAATAATTTTCCCTCAACACCTGTCAGCCCCAGCAAAGGAACGAAGACCAAAACGATGAGGAGTGTCGCGTAGAAGATGGAACTCCGCACTTCGCGCGAAGCGCCGGCGATGACTTGAATGCGAGTTGCTGGCTCGGGCCGGGCCGCGTTCTCCTGCAGACGCCGAAAGACATTTTCCACATCCACGATAGCGTCATCCACCACCATCCCGATGGCCACGGCCAATCCGCCAAGTGTCATGGAATTTACCGAAATCCCAAACCATTGGAAGGTGAGCATGGTCATCCCAAAACTCATCGGAATGGCCGTGAGGGTGATGAATGTTGTTCTGAAATTCAGGAGAAACAAAACTAACACCAAAGTCACCATGATGGCCGCCTCGACGATGGCTTTTTTGAGATTTCCAATCGCATTGTCGATGAAGTCTTTTTGCTGAAAAAGCACGATAGTCTCAACGCCCTTCGGGAGGCTGGGCTGGAGTTCGGCAAGGGCTGATTTCACCTTCCCGGTGAGGGCTCGCGTGTCGAATCCCTGGGCCTTTGTTAGCGACATGATGACGCCGTAGGTGGGGTTTTTTTCCGGGGCCTGGCTTACCGTCGCATCGCCGCGCATCGGCTCGATGCCCCAGACGACCTGCGCCACATCTTCAATTCGAACGGGGCGGTCACGGATGCGCTTGATCGCGGTCTGTCCGATGGCGTCGAGATCGGTCGTCATGGCCAGATTGCGAACCATGATTTCCGTGGCACCTGTGCTCAGAAATCCGCCAGTGCTGGTATTCGCCGCATTGGCTGCCGCAGACTCCAGGTCCGCAAGGGTGACCCCGTAAGCCTGCATTCGGTAGGGATCCGGTTGAATCTCCACCTGACGGATGCCTCCGCCCATGTTAAGCACTTCTGCGACACCGGAGATGTTTTGGAGGCGGCGCTTGATGGTCCAATCCGCGATCGAGCGAACTTCGCTTGGAGTCAGGTGGCCCGGATTGCCCTTGGGAATCGTTGATCTTACGCCAACGAGAAGAATTTCTCCCATGAGGGAAGCGGCGGGAGTCATGAACGGCTGAATACCTTCCGGCAATTGTTCCCTGACGGTCTGCAGGCGCTCCTGCACGAGAAGCCGGCTTTTTTGGAGATCGGAATTCCAGTTGAACTCGGCGTAGACGAGGGAGAGCGATACATCGGAATTCGATCGCAGGCGGGTCAAGCCAGCGACGCCCATGAGTGCCGTCTCTATCGGTTGCGTGACGCGGGTTTCCACCTCCTCGGGAGCAAGTCCCGGAGCCTCGGTAAGGATGACAACGGTCGGCTTGGTGAGGTCGGGAAGCACCTCCACCGGCAGGCGGATTGCCGTGAAAATCCCAAGCATCAGAACGAGGGCTGAAATTCCCAGAACGAGGCCGCGATGTGCCAACGACCATTCGATGAGTCTATTCAGCATGGCGGCCTTTCCTGCGGGAAGCGACGATGACCAGCATCACAAACAAGCCTCCGCTTACAAACATCCAGAATCGGCTTGGCTCAGTTTTTTGAGCTGCTTCAGAAGGTGCCTTGGTTTGCTGGGTCAACTCGGAGCCGTCCTCTGCATGCTCGTGTCCGTGCGCCGCGTCGAGGGCTTCTTTTAGTGATAGTGTTCCTCCGCCGGCAAACGCGAGTGAGTAGGCCCCACGGGTTACGATCTCGTCGGCGGGGAGAAGACCGGATATGATCTCCGCGCTGCTGGCGTTCATACTTCCAACAACAACCGGAGTTTTGACGAAGGCGTTCGGGATTTCAAAGTCCTTCACATAGACGAAGCGGTTCGAGGCATCACCCAGCAATGCGCTGCGGGGAATTGAAAAAACGCCCTCTTTTTTTCCAACGATAATCGAAAACTCGGCGCGCATTCCCGGGCGAAGAGCAAAATCGGGATTGTTGACATGGAAGGCCGCCTCGATCGTATCGCTCGCGGCATCCGCCACCGCGCCCAGATGCTCCAATTCTGCATCGAAAGTTCTTCCGGGGACGGCTGAGACGGATATGCGCGCCGATTGTCCTTGTTTCAGTTGCCCTGCCAGATTCTGAGGCACGCGGGCGATGGCATAGACTTCCGAAAGATCCAAAAGCTCTGCCAGTACCTTCTCGGGATCAACCGGCTCGCCCGGCGCGATGTGCGTCTCGCTCACGAGTCCCGAGATCGGAGAGGGGAGGGCGATCGTAGGCGGTGGGTTGCCCGGTTGCCGACTCTCCACCAGAATGGCTGTCTGTCCTTTTTCGATCGAGTGGTCGTTTTTGATGTAAACTTCGAGGGCGCGTCCGGAAACTCGGCTACTGATCACCGCGCGACGGCCTGGATAAACTGCGATTTCTCCCAGTGTAAAAATGCTCTCTTCAAAGGTTGATTCTTCGACGACTTGGGTTTCAATGCGCAGGTTTTTTACCCCGTTTTCATCGAGGATGACGGTTTGGCTCGCGCCTGATCCTACGGCTGCAGAGAGGGTGGAAGAGGCAAGGAGAAACAGTAAAAAAATCGGTTTCATGGATTGGTCTTACTTTCGCCGAGAGCAGCTAGCCACTCGCTGTAGGCGAGGAAATACGCTTTGCGGGCTTCGAGATCGGAGAGTTCGATTTCAGCAAGGCGGTCGCGAGCTCTAAAAACGGCTTGGAGGTCCACCTCGCCACGGCCATAGGCCGCCTCACACTCCCTAACATGCTCGCTCGCGGCTGGAAGAACCTTATCGCCGAATTCGGAAGCAGAACGGAAACGAAGGGACATGACGCGATAGGTTAGAAGAATCTGGTTCTGCACGGCGAAGCGGAGGGATTCCAATCTTGCGCCGATGCGTTTGCGCGCGGCCTCTCTTTCAGCAACCTTGCCGGATCCGCTTTGCCAGAGGGGCAGGGGAATGCTGAGCTTCAGACCTGAGAGTGCCTCGGGCTCGATGCCCGTGGGGTCGTCTCGAAATCTTTCCCCTTCCACAAAGACTCCCACGCCCACATCGTCCCAGCTGGTGGCTTTCGAGAGCGAGAGATGGGTTTCGCCCGAGCGCACAGCCAACACTGCGATCTCCAAGTCCACTCGGGCTCCTACAGACCTGGACGCTGGAATAGACTTCGGCAGGCTGAGCTTTTGATTGAGGGTAAAACAGGTGTCTGGCGCCAGTCCGAGCCATTCGCTCAATCGGGCGGAGGATTCCATTTCCAGGCCGCGCAGAGATTCCGCCTTCGCTTGGAGATTGGATGCGGACAGTTTTGCTTCCTGCAAATCGAGTTGCGAGCGGAATCCGGCATCCACGCCATCGGCCACGGTTTTCGTAAAAGCTTCCGCCAATTCTGCCTGTCTGCTTGAAATCGCGAGCGCCTCGCGCGAAGCGGCGAGATCATAGAAGGCCTTTCGAACCGCCAAGGTGAGTTGCCATTCTTTTTCCTGCACTTCCAATCCGGCCATCTGCACGTCTAAACCAGAAAGCTTTCGCTCCAAACGAAGTCGGCCTGTCAGGGGAAATCTTTGCATGATTCCTGCAACCACACGGCCCTCGAAATCCTGTCCGGCGGCGACCTCGGCTTCCAATTCCGGGTTCGGCAGCTTGCCAGCTTCGCGAGCCCTGCCTTCCGCCTCCTGCAAGAGAAAACGTGCTGCTGCAAGTTCCTTGTTTCCTTTTATAGCCAATGCCACCGCAGATTCGGAGGTGAGCGGGATCTGGGATGGCTCAGCCCAAAGTGTTGGGAGCGCGGTTCCCAAAATCATGCAACAAATGGCGATCGCGCACGGTAGTCTGGAAGTCAATGGAAAGGGCATCACGCGAGCTTAAACGAGAGCGAATCGCCAAATCCCTCACACATTTTGATGTTTCCCGAGAAAATTCCGGAGCTTCTCGCGGGCGCGGTAGCATTTTGCTTCCACAGCCTTTGATGAAATCCCCAAACGCCGCCCGGCCTCTTCGTGCGACATCCCCTCCAACGCCGTCAGCACCAGAGGCTCGCGCAAGTGAATGGGAAGATCGGCTATGGCCTCCTGCAGGAGTTCCGTAGTCTCATCCTGCAAGGTGCTGGGAGCGGATTCCGGCATGTTCCAGGCTTCATTCAGCGGTATGTTTTGGCTCTTCTGCCGCTGCGCGCGGCTTCGGAAATAATCCAGGCAAATGTTGCGGGCTATTCGATAGAGCCAAGCCGCAAAGTGGGCGCGCGGCCGGTATTGCTGAATCTGGAAAAACGCTCGCACAAAGGTTTCCTGCGCCAGTTCTTCGGCATCGCGGTGATTTCCCGTCATTCGCCAAATAAAGCCCGTCACCTCCGCATGGTGCCGCTTCATAAGCAGGTTGAGCGCTGAAGTGTCACCAGCCTGCAAGGCGGCTACATCCGGCCAATCCGGATCTTGGGCGATGGCATCCGGCATGCCGAATCAGTTCCGGCGAGTGTTTTCTGATAGGCCTTGGACAGTCAACTCGATGAGTTGCCCGTATTGCTTAGCGTCCAAGACCTCCTTCAACTCGAAGATGTGCTCCAATGTCGCCTTTTGAAGTTGTCCCATGGCGTTATGAATCTCCGCCACGGACTTTTCAACCGAAGACGAGTAGGATTTGTCTTTCAGTATGCTCTCAGCCAGCTCGCTGTTGGCCAATCGGATGACCTCCTCCAGATGCCGCTTCGTCTCCTCATAGCGGCGCTCGGATGCGAGGCTGCGTCGTTCCTGCTCGGCAGTCATGTTGAGCCTTTTATGAATCCACTCGTGGTAGTCCTTCGCCGGATAAGCCTCATCCCGGCTCACAATCCGGAGCGTGAGAAACGAACTCGCTGCGGAAATGATCGCAATCGCTGTCAGAGCGAAAGCCAGAGGCAGAAGTCTTGGTCTCATTTTCCTAATGCCCAAAATTGACTTGGCAGTCCCGAAGCGGAATAAGAAAAAACTTCCAAATCCAGATTTCGTGCCGCAACGCGGGAATTCTTCATGTCCGGTGCGGCCCAAATTCCCGATGTCACTCCTACGCAGGCCGCCAGACAAGCGGCGGTCCAAGCAAGGCGTGCGGAGCTAAAATCCAACAAACCGCACAGGCAAAAAGGTTCGGCAGTTGAAATGCAATCGACCGCCTGACGATGGCGAATTTTCCGCCATACGCCGGAGCAAAAACTTTCAAAATCCGGTTTACCTGGATTGTTAGAGGCCAGCTTGGAGAAATCGCTTTCAAAAGGATCAATGGAATTCATGCATCTATCTAAACGCAGCAAGTACTCTGAGGCCCTCATTTTTTTCATCCCGCGCCACATTTTCTGGATGGGAAGAAATTGCTCGGTCCTCGACTTGTGATTGAGCAAGCTAGGCTCAACCCCTCAAGATGATCTTCGAAAGAGAGAGCCGGCAAGTCACTCCGCTTGAGTCCTCACAGTTGAAAAACGTCTAACACGGACAAATTGGAAGTGATGGAGTCACGCCGCAAACCTGATGTAGGCTTTGGTACAAAAATGACTCTCACAGCTGCTGCTATTCCTGCCCACTCGGATAGATGACTCAGAACGGCGATGCCAACAGTTTCAAGGAGAGTCTTCAAAAGCACTCTTAGGAAGATGAACCTCGAAATTCCTCAAACCAGAGAGTCTTCCGACACTTTTTAGTCGGCAATGTAAAACTTTTAAACATATTTCGTGTAATGTAATATGAATGATTTCTCCTGTGTTGGATTGCAGGCAAAAACCGCCCGCACACTCAAAATCCCTGCAATCCGCGTTAATGAAACCAGCCTCTTCCGACACCGCCCAAATTTCATTTTTACTCCCCGATTTGGATAAACAGCTCGATCCGCTCCGTCTCCTTTACCGCTTGGCACAGGCCATCGACTGAAAGGGTTTTGAAAAGGCCTTTGGTTCTCTTTACCGCGCGGAAGGGTGTCCGGCCTTACCGATTCAGCGCATGGTGGGGCTTCTCATGCTCAAGAGTTTTTCCCAAGAGGCCGAAAAGAACGTAACCGCCTACGAGAAATGAAAAGCGAAAGCGCGATTTCGGAGACGGGCGGCGATTGAGCCACGCATCGGCCATCTGAAAAGCGACTTTCGATTGGGGCGAAACTTCCTCACAAGAGCCAAGTCGGCCATGCGATCAACCTGCTTCTGGCGGCAGTGGCCTCGAACCTGAGCCTCTATACGTGGCAGGTTCTTTTTGCGCTCTGCACGAGGTCATGAGCAACCGCCACAAGTGAGACTCCATTGAAGTCGCAAACTCTTTGAGTCGTAAGAGATCTCTGACATGTCCCGTTGGTCGCGATTAGTTGAATGCCAAAAATGCGTGAAGCGGAGGTGTCATTTTGTGTGTGGCAGTACCTGTTTGCTGAGGCGGTCTATGCCTGCACGAGCAAATGAACTGGCGGGATATTTTCGCCTAGCTTGGAGATACCATGCCAGCGCGGGGCCGGGCTGGTTCTGTTTTTCAAGCTTCTCGGCTTCTGCCAGCATTTGGACAAAATCGGCAGCCTGTGTGGTGAGGGCTGCACGGAGTTGATTTAGTTCGGTATCGTCGGGAAAATCTTTTTGGGCAGCCTCCACGCTTTCCCATGCACCGGCGGGATCACCGCGTCCAGCGATTTCCTTTGCTTTTAGAATAGCCCCTTCAACAGCTGCCATGTCTTGGAGTACATCGTTGAGCTGTTTTTGTTTGTCTGGATATAAAGCGGATGCTGCGATGAATCGTAGTTTGTCATTGTATATTTGGCGGTGGTTTTTCTGGCTCAGCAGACGGTCAAAATCATTCATCGCCTGCTGCTGAACATCCGACTGTGTGAAGATCGTGTTTCCCACTTCAGCAAGGGCGGGGTTGCGAGGCCAGATTTCGGCCGCAGCACGGAGTTCGTTTTCCATGGTTGTCTTATCCCCTGAGACAGCTGCATTCCGGGCCTTGGCTAGGTGCATGGAGCTGATTGTTTTTGCTGTCTCTATTTTTGCTAGCGGTTTGCTAGTGTCGAAGTCCTTGGCGATTTTTTCGATTTCTTTCAGAAGTTTCTCCGCCCTTGTGAGGTCATTAACTTCGAGCGCAGCCAGAAGCTCATTGGTTCTTTGAGAGTATTCCAATGCGCGCCGCTTGTCCTCCCTCGGCAACAAGCGAACGCTGGGCATGTATTCACCGAGTGCGAAAGTCTCCGCCAATCGCTCAGTCGCGCTCTGCAACTCGCCCTGCTCCAGCAGAAACTTGTAGGCTTCGATGCCTTCGTTGATGTCTCGGATCGCTTCATTGGCGAGGCTGTCGATTTGGCTGAGCGAGCTCACCAATTTGCTAATGGTCTGCGCGGCGCTGGCTGCGCCTCCGGTGAGGCTTTCGATGCCGAAATTCTCGATGCCAAGCTTGACGCCCTTTGCTGAAAAGGAGCTGCCGGATCTCGCCTTCGGCGCGCCATTGTAGATGTTCACATTCGTCCCGTTTCCTCCCACTCCGGCTCCAACAGCCGCATCATTTTCCAGCATGCCTTCCGTGGCGGAAATTTGTGGATTCAGTTCGCCGGTAATTTTTGCCTGTCCAGCGTCCTTGTTTATTGGGAGGGAATCGACCATTTTTTTGTATATGGCGATCGAGTTGTCCCCATCAGTGTAGATGGCCCTGTAGAAACGATTGGCGATGATGACATGCTCGAAGCGGCGTGTGGCGAAATACTGCATGATGAGAGCCTGCAGGTGGCCCTTGGCGGTTAACTCGGTGGCTGCCATGCGAAGCTTGTTGTTTTCTATTGTTTGCGCCACGTCCGAGAGTTTTCGATTGGCCGTTTCTAATCTGGTATCGCGCTCAATTTTTTGATTTTCCTTGGCCACATCCGAGTCCTTCGAACTTGTGGTGATCTCGAGTCTTGAGTTCGTGGCAGTTACTATCTTGTTCCATTCTGCCAAAGAGCGTTGTTTATCAAGGATCGCATTCTCACGCTTGAGATTCTCGATCGTTGCGAGACTATTTTGCGCGGCGTAAATTGCATCTGACATTGTGCGGCAAAGATTCGCGTCGTCCCTGTATTCGGATGCCTTCTTCAGAAGAAGAAATGCCGAGTCGATGTTTTGCTTAGTGGCATTGCCTGGTGCGAGCAGGCTCAGTATGCGATCAATCGTCTCCCTGTAGGCCACGTCGGCTTGGTCTGTTGCGGGGGGTGCATTCAGGTATTTCTCAAAGCGTGCACGGAACAGGCGGTTGTTGTTGATGTTCCAAAGTTTCCCATCGTAGCTCATGACCTCGCTGCCAGGGTCAAAGGCAGGAATGTCGCGGCCCATAAAACCCTCGTTCATCTGAGGAGGGCGGGCTCCGCCAGTGGCTGCTTTTGAGTCGCCCCCGCTCATTTCTTGTGCGGTGGTCTTGAAAACGATTGTTGAAAAAGTAAGAAAAAATGTGAGGAGCGCTCTCATGATTTGCTGACCTTTCGTGAGCGAAGGATGCCATTTTCATCCACCTCCAGGATAAACACCAATTGCTGCTCCTTCTGGATGTTCATTCCATTGAATTCGGGCGTGACGAGGATGGGGATGATTCTTTCCTCGGCTTCCACAGCAATCAAGCGACCGGAATCTGGGGACCATGCCAAAGACTCTGCTACTGTCCCTTGCAGCTTGTAGGTATTTCCTCGTAGGGCGTTTGCATTTTCAAGGTAGGAAACGATATCCAATGGTGGTGTTGTTCGTGTGGATTTGGTATCTTTATAATCGACGAGTTGGATCGTTATAAAAAGAATGCCCATCGCTACCAGACCAAGTATCCAACCTGCGCGCGGGGGGGATTTGCGTTTGCGTGCCATATCGCTTTTTTTAGCCCCGACTGATCTTTGATTCAAGACGCTATTTTGACACAGCGCGCCGCGCCGTCGTAATCTGGGCTCGTAGACGTCATGTTGAATTTTCTTATCCGCCGTTCGCTCGTTAGTGTGTTCCTGCTTTTTTGCATCAGCATCGTTTCTTTTTTCATGGTGACCCTAGCACCCGGCAGCCCTTACCCATGGGGCGAGCTGAACCCCAAGATCACGCCGCAGGTAAAGGAAATGTTCCGAAAAAAATTTCATCTCGACCGGCCTTTGCACGAGCAATACTGGTTGAATATGCGTGATCTCTTTACGGGGGAGTTGCGCAGTATTAAGGATGACCGGCCAGTGTTGGGGCGGATTGCCGAGCGGCTTCCTGCGACAGTTCTCTTGAATGTCGCCGCCATTGCGCTGTCGCTGACCTTTGGACTCCTCATCGGCGTCTTCTGCGCCCGCCACGCGGGAGGGACGGCCGATACTTTGACCTCTCTCGGCGTTTTTATTTTCATCGCCGTGCCGACCTTCTGGATCGCTAACCTTGCCATCATAGGCTTGGTCAAATATGCCGAAGTTCCAGTGCTTGGAACACAATCCTATGGCATTGCATTTCCAAGTACCGCTTCTTTGTTGCTGGATCGCGTGTGGCACATCGCCCTGCCGGCAACGATTCTCTCACTCGGTGGTATGGCTGTGCAGTCCCGCTATATAAGAGCAAGCATGCTCGAAACCTTGCGTGAAGGATATGTGCGCACCGCCCGTGCCAAGGGACTCGACGAGGATACGATTTTCTACAAACACGCACTCAGAAATTCGATTCGACCACTCATCACCGGTATCGGGGGTCTTCTTCCCGCCCTCATCGGGGGATCGGTGATTGTGGAAACCATCTTTGCCTACCCTGGCATGGGCCGCTTGGGATACGAAGCCGTGCTGGAACGGGATTATCCCACTCTTGTCGCGCTGAATTTCATCGTGGCGGCGCTTGTGCTGCTCGGCAATTTGGTCTCGGACCTCCTCTACGCTCTGGTCGATCCGCGTGTGCGTTTGGAGTAACCTCAAGAGGATTTCATTGGCTCAGGTCAGGCGTGCAGATAGCTTTTTGCCCATGAAATCTGCATTAGACTGGAAGGCCGCTTTGCAATTTGTAGACATCCGTTACGAAAAAGCGGAGGGCATCGCCAAGATCACGATCAATCGCCCCGAGCGCCGGAATGCCTTTCGACCGCTCACGGTGGATGAAATGCGCAGGGCGCTACAGGACGCGCGGGATGATAACTCGGTCGGCGTGGTCATTCTAACGGGCGAGGGCGAGTTGGCATTTTGTTCCGGAGGAGACCAAAAAATTCGTGGTGACGCCGGGTATTCCGATGCCAGTGGCGTCGAGCGTTTGAACGTGCTCGATTTTCAGCGGGAGATTCGCACCTGTCCCAAGCCGGTAATCGCCATGGTGGCGGGCTGGGCGGTCGGTGGCGGGCATGTGCTTCATGTCCTGTGCGACCTGACCATTGCCTCTGAAAATGCGAAGTTCGGCCAGACCGGGCCCCGCGTGGGTTCCTTTGATGGGGGGTTCGGTGCGAGTTATCTGGCGCGGATCGTAGGCCAGAAAAAGGCACGCGAGATTTGGTTTCTGTGCCGCACCTATGATGCCAAGCAGGCGCTTGAGATGGGCCTTGTAAACGCAGTCGTGCCTTGGGACGAACTCGAAATCGAGACCGTGAAATGGTGCCGCGAGATTCTCGACAAGTCTCCGCTTGCGATCCGCTGTCTCAAGGCGGCGTTGAATGCCGACTGCGATGGCCAGGCGGGCCTGCAGGAACTCGCCGGCAATGCCACACTTCTTTATTACATGACCGAGGAGGGGCAGGAGGGAAGGAATGCCTTCGTGGAAAAACGCCAGCCTGACTTCGGAAAATTTCCCAAGCGTCCGTGAGCACTTCGATACCAAGTCACCTCATGGCATGGGTGATTGCAAGCCGCCCGAAGACGCTTTTTGTCTCATTATCCCCTGTTCTGCTTGGGACCGCCCTCGCCTACTCTCGCGGATTGGGTGATGGGATCGCAGCATTTCTGGCTTTTCTCGGCGCGGTTTTCATCCAGATCGGCACGAATCTGGCCAACGATTATTGGGATGCGAAAAAAGGCGCTGATCGCGCGGATCGCCTCGGACCCGTGAGAGTCACATCCGCCGGGCTTCTGAAGCCCCGGACCGTTTTTTGGGGAATGTCATTTTGTTTTGCTGTGGCCTCACTTGCGGGTTTGTGGCTTATCGCAAGGGCAGGATGGCCTGTGGCGGTCATTGGCATGGTATCGATTCTCTGCGGCATCCTGTACACCGCAGGACCATTTCCACTTGCCTATGTGGGATTGGGTGATGTTTTTACTTTTGTGTTCTTTGGATTGGTGGCGACTTCCGGCACTTACTTTGTCGAGGCAAGGGAATTTTCCATGACCTCGCTCATTCTTGGGGCAGTGCCTGGATTTTACTCGGTCGTTTTGATCGCGCTGAACAATCTTCGTGACCGGGATTCCGATCTTGTATCGAATAAAAAAACCCTTGCCGTGCGCTTCGGTGCGGATTTTGCCCGTTGGGAGATTGTCGTGTGCCTTTTTGCTCCTGGCTTTGTGCCACTTTGGCTTTGGCGTGATGGCCTCATTGATTGGTGGATGGCAATGGTTTGTTTTATTCCTGCAGTCTTTCATGGCATTGCCGTGGGATTGGCTGTTTTTCGAATGAGTGACATGAGGGAAATCAACCGCGTTTTTCCTCTGACCGCTAATGCCAGTCTTTCTATGGCGGCGATTATTTCCTTGTTTCTTCTGACGCGAAAATGAATCCCCGCGCTTTCAATGAAACGGATTGGCGGAAGGGAATGGTATTTTTTCGATATTCCCTGCCTATGTCTGGCGGAGGAATCCGGGAAGGAATTCTTCTACGCCTTGAAAACTCTGAGGGGGGCGTGGGGTGGGGGGATGCAGCTCCGCTGGCGGGTTGGAGCAACGAGACTTTGGACGATGTGATTGCCGCTATCTGCTCACAGAAGAGTGAGGCCCAGGCGCCTTCGGCTCTTGTATGCGCCATCGAAGCGGCGAGGTGCTCATTGCAGGATTATGGGATATGGAGCTCAACGCGCGATCACCTTCCCTTAAATGCTCTGGTTGACGGATCTTTTCAGGAAATGCTGGAGCGCGCTGGCTCCGCCCTTGCGAGGGGATGCCAGTGTTTTAAGATCAAGGTGGCGGGAATTTCCCCGGAGGACTTGCCATCTTTGTTGCGCAGCATTTCTGCGATGGCGAATGAGCAGTGCCGTTTTCGAATCGATCCAAACCGGGCTTGGGAGTTCGAGACCACTCTGCGTGTAGCGGAGATGCTCAAGGAGTATCCGGTGGACTATCTTGAGGAACCCCTGCGTGATTTCTCCAAGCTGCCGGAATTGATAAAGATCTGCCCTCTCGGAATCGCATTGGACGAGACGCTGAGAAAAATCAGTCCCTCGGAATTGCCCGCTTTCAAGGGAGCGTCAGCTCTGGTTCTCAAGCCAACACTTATGGGTGGGTTCAAGGTGTGCCGGGATTTTGCGGAAGCAGGCGATGCTCTTGGCATGGCTTCTGTCGTGAGTGCCTGCTACGAGTCGGGGGTCGGTATTTATGCCCTGGGGAGGTTCTCGCTGACGCTGCCTCGTTCAGTGGCGGCTGGTTTGGATACCTACTCGCGCCTGGAAGCGGATGTCCTCTGCGAGCGTCTTGATTTGGGCGATTTTATTTTTCATGGGGAATCCCTTCTGCCGGATGTCGATATTTCAAAGCTCCATCCTCTCTAAAGCTGCGGACTTTGGTGACGCCGTGGCCTTGCTCGACCGCGCCAGCGGGCGCTCCGTTCGATATTCCGAGTTGGAGAGCTTTTTGAATTCGCGCTTGGCTGGCCTTTCTTTCGATATTGCAAGGCCGTTTGCCACTTGGGCGGCCCCTGATTTCTCCCATGCCACGCTGTTGCTGGCATTGCTTACGCGGGATTGCTTGCTGGCGCCGTTGAGTCCCCGTCTTCCGGAGGCTGAGGCGCTGAGGCGAGCGGAGGGGATTGGTGCGGATGGTTTGTGGAAAGCGGAGGGCTTCTTGCGTTCGGCGTCACAATCCTGCCCGTTCACGGTGGCCTCTGCCGGGACGCTCTTGTTCACATCAGGCTCGACCGGTGAGCCCCGCGCCGTATGGCATGATTTGGAATCCCATATTGTCAATGCTCTGGGCGCGGCAGAGATGATGCCTATTCAACCCGGTTGCGCTTGGTTGCTCTCGCTTCCATTTAACCATGTCAGCGGTTTTTCCATCCTCGTCCGTTGCTTGCTTGCTGGCGCCACGGTTGTCTTTCCCGATAAAAATTTGTCTCTCAAAAAACAAATAGAAGATCCTGTTCTCACCCATCTCTCCGTTGTGGGAGTTCAGTTGCGCCGACTCCTTTCGGAGGGCACTTCTTTTTCCCATCTGCAGGCCGTTCTTCTCGGTGGCGGGCCTGTTGATAAAGGCTTGGTCTCTCATGCAATCCAGACCGGTGTCCCCCTTCACATTACGTATGGAATGACAGAGACGGCGTCTCAGATTGCCACCAGCGAGCGCTTGTATTCTGCGCCCGGCGTGATTCATGCAGGCAAGCCGCTTCCCTGCCGAGAGGTTCGGATCTCGCCCGATGGAGAAATCCAAGTGCGCGGCGCGATTTTGCCTCGAGCCATCTTTTCGTGCGGGGAACTGCGTGAGGCGCTGACCCGCGACGACTGGTTCTCCACGGGTGATGCCGGAAGTTTTGATGCCTTCGGAAATCTCGTCGTCAGCGGTCGTCGGAATCGCATGTTTATTTCCGGTGGTGAGAATATTTGCCCCGAGGTCATTGAGAGTTTGCTTGCGTCTTTTCCGCAGGTGCGGCGCGTGGTTGTTGTGGGAGTGCCGGATGAGGAATTCGGGGCCCGCCCTGTCGCGTTTGTTGCCGGCGGGGCCAGCGTGGACAGTATGAAGGGATTTCTGAAATCCCGGCTTGAGGGCTTTTATCTTCCCGATGCTTTCTTGCCTTGGCCAAACGAGGTCTCCGCAGATGATGCTAAATTGGACTTTGTTTTTTTCAGTCGGCTTGCCCAAGAGATCCGTCTTTGATAGCGAATCTGGATGAAGCAATTTTTTACCCTTGCTGCGGCTCTCATCTCCTCATGGTTTCTTACTGGCTGCCTCTCGTCTCCCATATCCAGCTCCGGTGGAATCGCTGCTGTGACAGTCCACGATACGAATGTGGATGCCGTCACGGCAGCTGCCCGGAATGTTTTCGCATCGCGCGGCTACACGCTCTCGGGCGTCGACTATCCCGATTCGATCTCGTTTGACAAACCCTCCGGCGGCTTTGGAAATGTAATGTGGGGAAGTTATGGCAACCCACAAACCATCCGGGTTCGCCTCGCCATGGTGCCTATTCCCGGAACCGACAATATCCGGCTCGAGCCCAAAGTTTTTTCCGTCAGCGATGCGGGTGAGGCGGGTTTTGACAATGCGAGGCCTCTTTTTGGAATCTGGAACGCAGAGTTCGGCCCCATGTTGAAGGACATCGCGCGCAAGGCTGGTGACTAGTGTTTCTATCCTTCGTTGACATAGGCTTTCCCTCCCTCTAAATATCCACGAATTCAAATGAAGATCGCAGTCACCAAAGAAGCCCTGCTCGAAGGATTGCAACGCATCCAGAACGTCGTCAGCACACGCCCGACGCTCCCGATTCTTACCAATGCGCTCCTTGAGGCCGATGAAACCGGCCTAACTCTCACTACCACCGACCTCAATGTGGGCATTCGCTGCCGTGTCGAGGCACGGGTTGAAAAAGCAGGCGCTATCACAATACCGGCCAGAAAGCTTGTTTCCATCATCCGCGAGTTGATGAATTCCGAAATCATCATCGAAGTGGATTCAAAAAACGCGGCATCCATTAGGTGTGGTTCCAGTTTTTTCAAAATCTACGGTCTTCCCAAAGAGGAGTATCCGGCCTTCCCGCATTTTGAAGAGGCCAGTTCCCTCACAGTGAAACAAGCCGAACTTAAAGACGGCCTGCGCAAGACTTCTTATGCGATCTCCAGTGACGAAGCGCGATATGTCCTCAATGGCATTCTTTTTTCCCTCACGGAGAATAAGCTCACCCTTGTCGCTACCGACGGTCGGCGTCTAGCGCTGTTTGAAAGCGAATTGGAGTTCCCGAAGAGCAATGAACGCGATTTCATACTTCCGACCAAGGCGGTGACTGAACTTCAGCGCTTACTCGGAGACGATGGGGATGTCATCGTTTCCAGTTCCAGCAATTTGGTTTCATTCCAGCTTAATGGTTCCCAACTGGTATCAAAGCTAGTGGAAGGCAATTATCCGAACTACCGCCAAGTCATTCCCGGCGAAGCCAAAGAGCGCATTCCACTTGAGCGCGAGGCTCTGTTGAATTGTGTTCGTCGCGTCGCCCTGCTCAGCAGCGACAAGACCAGCTCGCTTCGTCTTTCCTTTTCAAAAAACAATCTCGATATCACTGCAACCACTCCGGAAGTTGGTGAAGCAAAGGAATCTATGTCCGTCAACTATCGCGGACGTGATATCTCTATCGCATTCAATCCTGAGTTTCTCATGGATCCGCTTCGCAGCCTTCCGAATGACGAGGTTTACCTTGAGTTGATCGATGAGATGAGTCCCGGCGTTCTCAAAATCCAGACGCCGTTCCTCTACGTTATCATGCCGATGCGTGTGTCTGCGTGACCTCGTCAGAATACAAGTGGGGCATTGATCTGGGGGGCACCAAGATCGAGGGTGTCATCATGGAATCTTCTCACCCAGGAGAAGCCCTTTTCCGCCTGCGTCGCGAAACACGTGCTTCTCAAGGCTATCAACACATTCTTTTTCAAATAGATGGAGTTATTGCCGATCTGGAGTCCGCTTCAGGCCTGACTCGTCCATCAAAAATCGGAATTGGCACGCCTGGTGCGCTGGAGCCATCCACCGGCAGGCTGAAAAACTCAAATACGGCGTGCTTGAACGATCAGCCGATTCTTCAAGATTTGGAACGATTGACCGGCAGCAGGATTTTGATGGCAAATGACGCCAACTGCTTTGCCCTCGCGGAAGCCCTCGTTGGAGCGGCGGCCGGCTCCGGCGTTGTGTTTGGAGTTATTCTCGGAACCGGTGCCGGAGGCGGCGTTGTTGTCAATGGTCGCGTACTCCCCGGTTTGCACGGAATTGCCGGAGAGTGGGGTCACAACCCGCTTCGAGGAGAATCCTACCCTTGCTACTGCGGGCGATACGGCTGCATCGAAGGTGCCATAGCCGGCCCATCTCTCGAACGATTCTACCGCGAACAGGGCGGCGAGACCATTCGCCTTCCGGAAATCTCCCTTCGTTTCAAGGCCGGTGAAAAACTTGCCATTCAAACACTGGAGCGTCTGCGCGATAAGTTTGCGGAGTCGATCGCAGCAGTGATTAATATTCTCGATCCCGATGCCATTGTAATCGGAGGCGGTGTCGGCAATATCCCGTTACTCTACGAAGAACAGACCAGGGCGAGCGTGATGAAGCACATTTTTAATAAGGAGCTTCGTACTCGCATCCTTCCTCCCACTTTGGGCGACAGCGCTGGTGTATTCGGAGCGGCCTTGTTGGTCGATTGACACTTATTCAGACTTCCGGGCACGGCGTGCGTCGATGAACGACTTCACGCAGAGGACGAGATATACCAGGCATACAGCTCCCATGGCGATTTGCATTCCTGCTGCGAGAGGACGCTCGGCTGCACCGGCGATCAGGGTGCCCAACTTTGGAAGACCCATGCCCAGACCGCCCAGAGTTCCAAGCAAACCAACCAGCGCCGCTACATGCATGAGATGCATCCGGATCTTAGGAAGCAAGACTGAAAGCATCCCGCAAAGAAAAATGATTGTGCCAAAGAATGCTGGAATGAGTGCAGTCATGCTGTGCGCGCCAGTGGCCACGTAGGCCCCAAATCCCATCGCATTGAGAATGATCCCAAAAATAATTGCTAGTGTTGGCATAGCGCAAAAGCTTGAGGGAAAGAGCGCCAAAAGCAAGTGTGAAACGGAAACGTCAAGAATCGTTGATTGTATGATCACTCGCTGCGATCTTTGATGCCCTCCCATGTTAAGAGCTATTTCTTTATCCCTGCTCGCCGTCTGCGCGCACGCCTACGCCAATAATGTTATCTTCATCCACCCCGACGGAGCGGGCGTCGCGAATTGGCAGGCTGCCCGTTTCTATTGGGTTGGCCCCGACGCAGATCTCAACTGGGACCGCATCCCCCACATTGCCGTTTATCGCGGCCACATGGCGGATTCCCTTTCATCGACATCCAATGGCGGCGCGACTTCTCATGCCTACGGCATCAAAGTTCCATCCTCGGCCTTCGGGACGGATGGAAAATCCGCATCGCGCCCCACGGCCGCGAATGGCGATCAAGGTAGTCTCATGCACGAAGCGATGAGGCGAGGCGTGCGGACGGGACTCGTGAACTCCGGCAGCATCATTGAGCCCGGCACCGCTTGCTTCGTCGCCAGCACTGCGCAACGGGACGACTACGAGCAAATCACTGCACAGGTTGTCGAATCCGGAGTGGATGTCATTCTCAGCGGTGGCGAAGAATGGTTTCTCCCTTCATCCAAAGAGGGGCATCACGTGAAGGCGGGCAAGCGAACCGATGGACGCGACCTCATCGAGGAAGCTAAAAAAAATGGCTACACAGTTGTCTTCAATCGCACCGAGTTGGAGTCCGTGCCTGCCGAAACCAAGAAACTCCTCGGCATTTTTGCCGAGCAGGACACATTCAACGACATGGAGGCCGACAAGTTGAAGGCGCTGGGCTTGCCGACTTATTCTCCGCTCGCTCCCACTCTTCAGGAAATGACTTCCGCAGCCCTTCGTGTGCTTGCTCCAGGGCCATTTTTTCTCGTGGTGGAGGAGGAGGGTTCCGATAACTTTGCGAATTTCAACAATGCCCAGGGCACGCTGGATGCGCTCAAACGCGCGGACGATGCCTTTGGAAGCGCGCTGGACTTTTTAAAAGAACACCCCGAGACACTCCTCATCACCGCTGCCGATAGCTCGGCCGGTTCCATGGATGTTCTTGGCTTCCCGCCGAAGCCAGATTTGCTCGCCAAGGCTGCAAGCGGGAAGGACTCCAATGGAGCTCCCTACGGACTGACTCCTGAGGGCCAACCATTCCTCTCGAAGCCAGACCGCTCCGGCGTGGCACATCCATTTGTCATCACTTGGGGAACGACGGGCGACTCATCTGGTGGGATTCTCGTCCGCGCAGCAGGCAAAAATGCAGATAAGGTCCAAGGAAATTTCGACAATACGAAAATTTACAGCCTCATGCGCGAGGTTCTCTTCGAAGACTAATGCCCCCCGCGCTGCAAAATCTTTAAGTGACCTTCCTGCCACGCCGAACCAAAAATTGGTACGATCGTCCAAAAATTTGGTCTGTTTGACGGGTTGTTACGGGTGTTTGCGGTCGCCGGATTTTGAGGCACAGTGGCTGAGTATTTTGAGTCTTTGATAAGTTTCCAATGCAGGTGTAGGTTTCCTCATGCTTTCGAAGATTCTCCGAACAGCTGCATTGATTCTGGTCGCTGCTCCGTCGGGCCTAAACGCAACAGCGGCACGCCTCACTCCGGAGCAAATGCGCAACGCTTCGTTTCTTGACACCGTCTCCATTCCCACGCCCGGGGAATTTTTTCTCGCCGTTGACAAGCAATGCCAACCCAATTGGAGTAAACTTCTCCGACCATCTGTTCCCGCTTCCACGTCCGATCGCGAGCACATTGCCCTGCATCTTGGAATTCTTGTTGCTGATGGTTTCATGGCTATCGAGGCTCAAGATGGGCAAAGTGTGAAAAATACGGCTCGCGACATTCTCCTCCTCGCCAAAAAACTTAACGTAAGCCAACAAATCGTTGCCCGCATTCAAAGCATATCTGATTTTTCCGATGCCGGAAATTGGAACCGCCTGCGCGAGGAGTTGGATGCCATGCAGAATGACATTCGACTTTGCCTGATGGAGCAAAAAGACAGCCCGCTCGTCGTTTTGGCCATGGCTGGAGCTTGGGTCCGCCAACTGGATATGGCATCAAACCTCCTTGCTACGAATGACATCTCCGCATCCACTGCTCTGCTAGTTCAACCTGAAATTGCCTCTCACATCTTGACTCGGGTCGAGAATCTTCCTGAAAACTCAAAAAAGCGTCCCATCGTCAAACAACTCTCAGAAGGCTTGCACACCACAGCGGCTCTGATGTCGCAATCCACCTATTCCCTGACACCCTCGGCTGTGAAAAGTATTGCTTCAATCATGTCTGCAATCACAGCCGCTGCTGCGGATGTGGATTTTAAAAAATGAAACAGTGGGCTCTTCTCTTTGTGCTCTCCCTAGTCGCCATGGCTCATGCCCAGGAGGAGAAGTCTTATCCGGCGAATTCCTCTCCACTTGCTTGGAATTCACACGATAAAAGCCCGCTTAGTCTCGCGCTGGAACTCGCGGCGGGAAATGAAGGGGAGGGTTACCAAGTCCACGATGGCTTTTGGTCCGGAACTCTTGCCAAATCCGAGCCGATGCTTCTCGAGGTCTATCTTTTCGCTGGAAACGATTACAGGTTTTCGGCCGCAAATTTGGATCCCTTCTCACAATTGAGGTTGTCGATTTTCGACACCTGGGGCTATCCCGCAGGACAAGAATACTCGGGGGCCTCCTCTTGCGCCACGGCCGGCATCTCAGTGATTCGCAGCGGCAGGTATTTCATCCAGCTTCTCATGACGGAAGGTGACAAGGCCGACACCTGTATGGTATATTCTTATAAATAATTTGCCATGACCGCTGCATCCACCACTGAAAAACTGAAGAGTCCGCAAGTGCGTCAGTTTTCCGTTTTTCTTCAAAATAAAGTCGGCGCACTTTTGGAAATCGTGCGTCTGCTGGATCAGAATAACATTATCGTTTTAGCACTTAGCATTGCGGAATCCTACGAGTCCGCCATCAGCCGGATCATCGTTAGTGACCCCGACCGCACCGAGGAACTTTTTCGCGAGCATGATATTCCACACAGTTCCTGCGAACTCATGGTCGTTGAGTTGGCTGATGGTCCCGGCGATCTCTCGAAGCTTCTCGCCGCCCTTCTCATGGCCGAAGTGAATGTCCACTTCAGCTACCCGCTGTTGGTGCGTCCTCGCGGCCGAGCTGTGCTTGTATTGCATGTCGATGACATCGAGTGCGCCACTTCTGTGCTTCTCGGGGAAGGCTTCAAGCTTCTCACTCAAGGCGACCTCTCACGCTAATCATGTCTGAAAGCGCGGCCTCACGTTCCCAGGCTACGCGTATCCTTTCCGGATTGCTCATTGGCCTTGTCCTCGGGCTTGCTGCCGGAGCTGCGTTGCCCGAGTCGGCCCAGCCTTCGCTGAACTGGTGGATCGATCAGGTGATCCAGCCCGCCGGTCGCATTTTTCTGCGAATCATTTTCATGGTTGTCATACCGCTGATTCTTTCAGCGATTGTAATTGGAACCATGGAAACGGGTGATGTTCGTGCCCTTGGCAGGGTGGGGTGGCGTGCTCTCATTGCGACATTCGCCCTCTCTGCGGCGAGCGTCGGAATTGCGCTCGGTCTTGTGAATTTGATCGGGCCGGGGCACTCGCTCTCACCGGAAAGTCGCCAGTCGCTTGTGCAGACCTATGCTGGAGCCTCCCAAACAAGCATCGAGCGCGGCAGCCAGTCCCAATCGGTCGCCACCACGCTTCTCAATTTCATTCCTGAAAACCCGCTGGCCGAGGCGGTGAATGCCTTCAATCCCGAAAATAAAGGCGGCGGTTTGCTGGCAGTAATGGTTTTTAGCCTTTTCATTGGTGTGGCACTCACCATCGCACCCCGCGATCGCACCGCGACACTGAGAGCATTCTTCGAAGGCATGTTCGAGGTTTCCATGGTGATCATTGGTTTTGCCCTTCGCCTAGCTCCCTTTGGAGTCGCTTGCCTGGCCTTTGCTGTTGCGGCACGTCTTGGCTTGGAACTTTTTCGCACACTCGGAATTTACGTGGCCGTCGTGCTCCTTGGCCTGGCTATTCAACAGCTTGTGGTCTATCCGATCACACTGCGCCTCTTTGCTGCCCGTTCTCCCATGCGTTTTTTGAGCGAAGCCAAAGAAGCGATCATCACCGCCTTCAGCACGTCTTCCAGCAATGCCACCCTGCCAGTAGCCCTCCGGGTCGCTGAGAAAAACCTTTCTATTCCACCTCGCATAGCTCGCTTTGTCCTGACAGTGGGAGCCAGCGCGAACCAGAATGGCACCGCACTCTACGAGGGCGTCACAGTTCTCTTTCTCGCACAGGTTTTCGGAGTCGACCTGACACTCACCCAACAAATCGTTGTTGCCCTCATGTGCGTGATGGCAGGCATCGGCACAGCTGGCGTGCCTGGGGGCTCGCTTCCCTTGGTCGTCGGCGTTCTTCTGTCGATCAATGTTCCTCCGGACGCCATAGCTATCATTCTTGGTATCGACAGGTTCTTGGACATGTGCCGAACCGCTCTTAATGTCTCCGGCGACCTGGTGATAGCCGCAGTCGTCGCCAAGGGAGCACCTGATGCCGGGGTATGAAAAAAATTCTCCTCATCGACATCAGTAACTCTTTTACGAAACTTTGTCTGGCAACAGGGGATTCTCTTTCGCGGGTCAAGCGACTGCGCACGCCATCACTTGATGCCACTCAGCTCCGCACTTTGTATTCATCTCCAAAGCTCGATGGCGTGATCCTCTCATCTGTCGTTCCCGAAAAAAACTGCGAGGTGCACGCCGCATTCACCCGCGTGCTTGAAGTTGGAGCCGGGCTGGATCTCGGCGTCGGAATTGATTATCCCTCGCCCCGCTCGATAGGGGCGGACCGCCTTGCAAATGCTGCTGCATGCGCTGCCCTACACGGATTTCCCGGCATCGTCGTAGATTTCGGCACGGCTGTGACTTTCGATGTTATTTCCAGCGCGGGGGACTACATCGGCGGAGTCATCGCCCCGGGGTTGAATGCAATGACGAACTACCTGCATGACCGCACGGCATTGCTTCCGAACATCAAACTCCGCGAACCCACGAGCGCTGTCGGGCGATCCACGAGGGATGCCATGCTGTCCGGTGCGCTCTATGGCTATCGAGGACTTGTGAAAGAAATTCTGGCGCAAATCCGCTCCGAGGCCTTCCCCCATGAGCGGCCCCGCATCATTGCCACTGGAGGTGATGCCGAGCTCATCGCCACCCGCGTTGAGCTCTTTGATATAGTGGATCCTTTGCTCACCCTTCGAGGCTTGATTGTTATCGCTCAAAGAAATTTATGAACCTCGAGAATTTTGAAAACCAACCCGTTCTGAAAATCCAAGCGGGCAATGCCTGCGCCCTGCTCTCTCCCGCGCACGGTGCCAGGCTTCTTTCATGGACTGTGCCGGGTTGGGATATCATCCGCTGGCCTTCAAATGCTGACTGGGACCGCGTACCTAAGGTGCGTGGTGGCGACATAGTATTGTTTCCTTTTATTGCCCGCACCTATGCGAATGGCATCATCGGTTCGTGGATTGATGCCTGCGGAGTGCAACGTCCAGCCCCCATGCATGGCTTCGCAAAAGATTCACCCTTCCGTGTCGTTGATGCCGCAGCAGATTCCGTCACGCTACGCCTCGATGCCAATGAAACCACCATGCTCTGTTACCCATTTCCGTTTCGTTTGGAAGTGACCCACATCATTGAGGCGGATGCCCTGCTCACAAACTTTCGTGTGACCAATCGCGGAGATCAACCCATGCCATGGTCTGCCGGACATCATTACTATTTCCACATCCCTGCCGCGGAGCGCACATCATGGCAACTCGCACTGCCATGTGAAAAATGGGGGCGCCAAAATTTTGTAGATGGCGTCATTTCTTTCGATCCTGCATCCCATCATGGCGCTCTGCTATCAGACCCCGCTTGGATCGATCGTTTTCACGCAAATCCAAGCCTCACTCAGGTTGTTCTTTCCAATCCAACAGCTGGTAAAAGTATTTCCTTCGAAAATCCTGCGAATCGTCCATCGGACTGGCCCTGCGTGACGACCTGGACGGAGAAGCCAGATTCCGATTTCTTCTGCGTCGAGCCATGGAGTGCATTCCCCAACGCCATTCATAACGGTCTCTGTTTGCGCACCCTTCCGCCGGGCGCAACGGATGAAATTTCCTGCCGTATTCGAATCAACCATCGCGCACAATCAATTTAGAGCCACCTATGCCAAGTCTTGGAGTCAATATCGACCACGTCGCCACATTGCGTCAGGCGCGCTACCGCGAAACGCCAGACAATCCCAATGCCGAGCCGGACCCCGTGGCTGCCGCACTTGTCGCCGAGAGGGCCGGTGCGGTCGGCATCACAGCTCATCTGCGCGAAGACCGCCGCCACATCCAGGACCGAGATATTTTTCTGCTCCGCGAAAAGATTTCCACCAAGCTCAATTTGGAGATGGGCGTGTCAGAAGATATTCTCCGTATCGCCCTCCAAATCCGACCGGAGGATGTCTGCCTCGTTCCAGAAAACCGCCGCGAGGTCACGACCGAGGGCGGATTGGATTGTGTGGCTCAGGACCAGAAGCTACGGAGTGCAATTGCCCGCCTGCATGATGTCGGGGCACGGGTGAGCCTCTTCATCGATGCCGAAGAGAAGCAAATCCATGCTGCGGCATCCCTGGGTGCCGATTTTATCGAAATTCACACTGGCTCCTACGCCAACAAATTCGGCACGGAGCGTGCATCCGAGTTGGAAAAACTCTGCCATGGAGCAGCCTTGGCTCTCTCACTCGGCCTTCGCGTCAATGCCGGGCACGGGCTCAACTACGAAAACACGACGCCCATCCTCTCTCTGCCTGGCCTTGAGGAACTGAATATAGGACATTCTATTATTTCCCGCGCCCTCACTGTCGGTCTCGAAAATGCTGTTCGTGAGATGGTCCATCTCATCGCTATTGGCTGATGAATCCTCGTAACGACTGTTCTCTCGACAAGTTCCTGGTCTCCGTCCTCGAGGAGATCGACTCCAGAGGACTCACGCGCAGACTCTCTGCACTGGATGGTCCGCAGCAAAGACTGGTCATTCAAAATGGCAAAGAACTCCTGAATTTCTCCTCAAACGACTATCTCAGCCTTGCGACACATCCCGCATTGAAAGCTGCCGCTATGGCCGAGTGGGAACGCTCGGGTTTCGGTTCGGGAGCCTCACGTCTCATTTGCGGTACACTGGCCGCTCATGAGGAACTGGACAAAGCCATCGCGGAATTCAAACAAACATCCGCCGCACTCTCTTTTTCAAGTGGCTACGCTGCCGCAATGGGCACGATTCCTGCGATCTGCGGGACGGGGGATGTCATTATTCTCGATAAACTTTCCCACGCCTGTCTTGTGGATGCTGCTCGCTTAAGCGGTGCGCTGCTGCGTGTGTTCCCGCACAATGACCTTTGCAAACTGGAGAATCATCTGAAGTGGGCTGCCGCGAAATACCCCGGCGCAAAAATTCTCGTCATTGCGGAATCCATTTACAGTATGGATGGCGATCGTGCTCCATTGCGCGAAATGGTGGAGCTGAAGGAACGCCATGGAGCGTGGTTCTTTCTCGACGAAGCCCATGCGGTGGGCGTCATCGGACGACACGGTAGGGGACTGGCCGATGAGGAAGGCGTTTCAGATCATATCGAAATCCAAATGGGAACACTCGGCAAGGCACTAGGATCCCACGGAGCCTATATCGCAGGCACCAGCACACTCCGCAAATTCCTCATTAATCGCGCCCGCAGCTTCATTTTTTCGACATCGCCGCCGGCTCCTGTGGCTGCGGCCTCTCGCAAGGCCATCGAAATCGCAGCTTCGCAGGAAGGTGATTCCTTGCGTGCCAAGCTTTGGGAAAACATTCGCCTCCTGCAATCATGCCTTGCGACCAAAGCGCCTGCCAGTGCCATTCTCCCGGTCCTCATCGGTAATGAATCCGCGGCAGTTGAGATTTCTGCCCGACTTTTAGGACAAGGATTCTTGGTTCCTGCAATTCGCTTTCCAACCGTAGCAAAAGGATCAGCCCGCCTACGCGTTACGCTTACAGCATCCCATGCCAGATCAGATATAGAGTCTTTGACTCGCGCACTTCATAGTTCCGCAACCCGCAATCAAAACTAACCGCCTTGCCTCGAACGTTAAACAATTCTACTCGTCCTGCCTCAACTATTAGGTGAAGGTCCCAACCAGTTTCAGCACCTTCTCTGATTTTCAGTTCAGGACGCCGGCAGTGGTGTTGGCAGTGGTGTTGGCACCGGACGTGGAGGAGTTCCGCTTCCTCCAGTGGAACCACCGTTTGAGCCCGGAAGGATCTGACCCGCTCTGGAGCTGCCTTGGTCACCAGAATTCATGGATTGGTTTGCGCTGCCTCCTCCCGGCTTGGTGCTCTGCCGTGCTCCGGCTTGGGTTGCGGATTGAATAGCGGCTGCACTGGCGCTCGGAACAGCTGCAATCAAAGCGGTGGCAATTGCAGATGCTCCTTGAGGAACAGCCGATGCAACGCTCTGTGCGATTTGTATTGTTGCGGAGGGCACAATTGCCGCAACGGCGGATGCGATTTGAGGAGCAGCCGAGGGAGCTACCTCGGCCACATTTGCTGCGATCTGTGGTGCTGCCGCTGGTGCGACTGTTGCGGCAATTGAGGCCACATTTATTGATGCTGAGGGTAGAGCGTCGGCAGCGGCTGCAGCGATCTCTGCAGCTGCTTCAGGTGCAGCAGCAACGAGTCTTTCTACTGCTGCCACAAGGGCATCGTTTCCCTGCTCTGATGCTGTCTGGACAGCCTGCCGCTGTGCGGCAGTAAGGCTGCTTCCCGGTGCAGCTGGAGCTGGGGCTGGCGGAGGCGCGCCTCGGAATGGATTAGAGGGGACTGATTGCTTCATCGCGGATGTTGACTGGCTTGCGGCTCTCTGAAGATTGGATCCTCCAGGAGGATTTAGGCTGAATCCACCATTGCGTGAAATTCCAATGCTCTGGCCACCGCTCACAGCCCGCGAGCCGCTTGCAGTCTTCATCTGCACCACGCCCGTTGAAACGGCCAAGGTAACAGGGCTGATTTGGTCATTCTTTTTTGAAGTGATGCCAAGACTCGTACCGCGAATACCAGCCGAGCCCACTGGTGTGGCAATCTGAAAGCTGGAATCATTTTTGAGCTTGGCGATATCCAGCACAATCGTTCCCTCTGAAACATTCAGGCGAGTCATAGAGCTAGAAGGCTCGGATTTCAATGTCTGGTAATCAACGCCGTTTGCGTCAAAGGGATCCTGCGCAAATTTTTCAACTGCAAATTCCGATTCTGGTTTGATGTTCAGAGTCGTTCCATTGTCAAAAAGTAAAACCACACTGGAGTCTTTGCCCGTTTTGATCGTCGTACCTTGTCTGATGAATGCTCCTTCTCTAACAGGCGATGACTGGCCGGCGGACTCCAACTGTACGTCCTGCCCTTCTACTTTAACTACCCGGATATTTCCTAGTACCATATTGGGCATCTGCTCGGCCGCATTCGATTGAGGGGACAGCTGGGCAGCAGGCCTTTTGGAGCTTTGCGCAAATGTCGGCTGAAAAGCAATAACTAATGAAAATATCAAAAGTTTCGCAAATTGGTTCTTCATAATCCCCTTTACTCACGGAGTTGCATCAAATAAGCAAGAGAAATCTATCTATTGCTGTCTTCTAAAAAGCGAAGCTGACTGTTTGAGTCGCGACCCTTTGTGCATTGCAAATAGCGAGCTCGATATCAAGCGTCTCCCAATGGATTGAGATCGTCCCAATCATCAGCTCGGCTAAAAGCTCGTCGACGCGTACGGACTTCTTCTCATCCCGAAATTTTTTATAGAAATGAGTGAGTCCGCTGGTTGTCATCTCATTTAGTGGGTGGCCTCTCCAAGGATTTGCAAGTCGTGAAAACTCCGCAAAATGTCGGTCGCCGCTTAGTAGAATTGGAGTGCCCCCGAAATTTGATCCAATTGTTATGACAGGATTTGTTGGTGTTTCGGGTTGGTTTCGCTGTCTTGCGGAGCGTAGGCCGTAGGCCGAAGCGTAGCAAGACAGCGTGCCGCAAACTCCCCCGGGGTCATCCCCTCCAGCGAAGAATGCGGCCTTTGGTTGTTGTATTTTTCGCGGTGTTCGGGCGGAAGAGTCTGCCTGACTGAGCAAATGATATGAATCTGTGCTCTACTCGAACTCAGGGATTTTTCAAGCCACACCCACTGAGCCTCGCAGAGCTTGGGCTGGAATTTCAAAATTCAATTCCATAGGGGGTGTGGCAAATCTTAACGGTTGCAGAAACCTGCCGCGATGCGAGTCAGAGGATTGTTGCAGTTAGCCGAAGCGTTCACAGAGAGGCTGCCAAGTGTCATAATGAGGCTGTAAAAATAGCTCGCATGAATTTTCATAGTATGTTCGATCCCAATCATTCGCAATCAAGTCGCACCACCGCAAGCCTCTACCTCGATGATTTGGCTTGCCGAATCTTATCTTGAAAATAGCTTGGTATCCATGTCAACAACACTCAGCCCGGTGGCCTACGATGCGAAAATAGAAGGGAATGTTATCTTCACTCAAGTCGACGCCGCCATTAATTGGATGCGCAGCAATTCTCTTTGGCCAATGCCTATGGGCCTAGCCTGTTGTGCCATCGAACTCATGGCTGCCTCATCTTCGCGCTTTGATATCTCCCGCTTCGGCGCGGAGGTCATGCGCTTTTCTCCACGCCAAGCGGACGTTATGATCGTGGCAGGTACCGTGACTTACAAAATGGCTCTTGCAGTTAAACGAATCTGGGATCAGATGCCCGAGCCAAAATGGTGCATAGCCATGGGCGCCTGTGCCTCATCCGGTGGCATGTATCGAAGCTATGCTGTTCTCCAGGGTATAGACCACTTGATTCCGGTTGACGTCTATATTTCTGGTTGTCCACCGCGCCCCGAGGCTCTTCTGGACGGACTTATGCGTCTTCAGAAAAAAATTATGGGTGAGCACTCCCTCTTAGATCAGAAAAAGGAACTACTTGAAAATCTATGACATCAGACGAAATGTCCGAAAAGCTGTCCAGTGCTTTTCCTGCCGCCATCATCGACCAGTCCCGATTCCGCGAAGAGTCCACATTGCGTTTACAGGCATCTGCCCTTCGTGATGTCTGCCTGCACGCCCGAGACACACTTGGGTTCAACTACCTCATCGACGTCTCCAGTGTAGACCATTTCGGAAACGAACCCCGTTATGAAGTCGTTTATGAACTCTATTCGATAAAGGATGGTGTGCATCTCCGCCTCAAGATTTCTGTGAGCGAAGACGATTGCATCGTTCCCACAGTTTCCGATATCTGGCCAACTGCCGATTGGCATGAGCGCGAGGTTTATGACATGATGGGAATAAAATTTTCTAATCACCCGGACCTGCGCCGCATTCTCATGTGGGACGGCTATCCCTACCATCCTCTGCGAAAGGACTTCCCACTCCAAGGCAAGCAAAGCAACCTGCCCGGAGTCGCCTTTACAGAACCTGCTCCGCTAGCCGGTGGACCGTTTGTTACTGTGCCCACCGATGGCACCACTCAGGTTCGCGAACCTAGGGCGCGCCATGCTGGAGACCTCCTGCCACCGGAAAAATTCATAGAGAAACCTTGATCGCCGAAAAAAAAGCCCTCGCTGATTTCGTTGCCAAACTCGCAGCCTGCGACCGCATAGCGATTGATACCGAGGCCGACAGCCTGCATTGTTATTTCGAAAAGGTCTGCCTGATTCAGATCAGCGGAGGCGGTGACCATGATCTGGTTGACCCGCTTGCTGACATCGACCTTCAGCCCCTCTACGATCTCATTTGCTCGCGCCGTCTTGTTTTTCACGGCGCTGACTACGACCTGCGCCTGCTGCGCCGAACGGGGAGATTTGAGCCGGTTGACCTCTTTGACACCATGATCGCGGCCCGTCTCGTCGGCAAAACAGCATTCGGCCTGGCTGCTCTCGTTAAAGAATATTTCGGCATAGAGCTTTCCAAGGCTTCTCAGAAAGCGAACTGGGCTATTCGCCCGCTTCCACCGGAAATGCTCGAATACGCCATCAACGACACGCGATACCTGCTAGACATCGCCGACTTACTCGAATCGGATCTCCGGCGCATGGGACGACTCGAATGGTTCATGGAATGCCGCGACCGCATGATCGCATCCGCTCGCGAAGTCAAAGAGCGCGATGAGAGTACCATCTGGCGCATCTCAGGTTCATCCGCCCTTTCAGCTCGTGCCCAAGCCGTCCTTCGCATTCTCTGGTTCTGGCGCGATGCCGAAGCTCGCGCATGGGACCGCCCGCCCTTCCATGTCATTGGTAACGACGACATGCTGCGCGTTGCCGAGAAGGTAGCAAACGGCGGCGCATTCACCATGCCACGCATGAACGGTCGTCGTCGCAAAAGCTTCGAGGTCGTCGTCGCCCTTGCCATGCAGATTCCGGAAAAGGAATGGCCAAAACTCGATAAGGTTCGTAGGAAACGTCCCTCCCGCGAGCAGCTTGATCGCTCTGAGGATCTCAAAAAAATCCGCGACCGAGTCGCTGCCGAGCTTCAGCTTGACTCATCCCTCATCGCCCCTCGAGCTGCATTGGATGCAACAGCCGCCGATCTTTCCTCGCCCGCCCTCATGAACTGGCAGCGCCGCCTTCTGGGGTTGCCAACGCTGCTCGCACCCGCTTCAGCCTGATTTTCCCATGCTCCCGACAACGTGCCAATCCCTACACACATTCCCGACATTATAGACCTCGCTCTAGCCGAGGACATCGGGGCAGGGGATATCACTGCAAAATGGTTCACCCTCCCAGACTCGCATGCTTGTGCGGACATCGTTGCCCGCGAACCCGCCTGCCTCGCTGGCACACGGGTCGCAGAGGAAATTTTTCACCGCGTAGATCCCACGCTTCAGGTTGAGGTCAAACTTTCGGATGGCACCGCACTGAAAAAAGGCGATGTTGTCATCCGAGTAGAAGGAACCGCAGCCTCCATCCTCACCGCCGAACGCACCGCCCTGAATTTCATTCAACGTCTCAGCGGCGTTGCCACCATGGCCCGTCGATTTGTCGAGGCTGTGCGCGGGACAAAAGCTATCATACTCGATACACGCAAAACCACACCTGGCCTTCGCGTTTTGGAAAAAGCCGCCGTCGTCTCAGGCGGCGCTCGCAACCATAGGATCGGTCTCCACGATATGTTCATGGTGAAGGACAACCACCTTGCTGCAGGCCTTAATCTTGAAAACCTGCAACACATGATTGCCACCGCGCGCATCGCCAATCCCGGCATCCGCGTCGAGCTCGAGGCCGACACACTTCAGCAGGCCAAAGGTTTTTTTCGTTTGCAAGGAGTGGATGTCATTCTTTTAGACAACATGTCCCTCGAAGACATGCGCGAGGCCGTTCGCCTCTGTCCCGAAAAAGTTCAACTTGAAGCCAGCGGAGGCGTGAATCTTCAAACCGTGCACCAGATCGCCGAAACCGGCGTGCATTTCATCTCCATCGGTTCCATCACACACTCCGCCCCTGCCATAGACCTCGCACTCGATTTTCGGCTCACCCCCGAATAAAAAATTCGGCTCAACTCAAATAAATCTTGCAAGCAAACTTCTCTCCGCAGATTATAGGACCTTCCTAATCCGACCCTATCGTCCAGCGGTTAGGACACCGCCCTTTCACGGCGGTAACACGGGTTCGAATCCCGTTAGGGTCGCCAATTTAGCTCTCGCTAGATAATGCTTTTTCGGATCTTGGCTGAACTGCTCGCATATTTCGCAATAAGGTCTAGTCGATTGAGCGTTCATAAAACAAACCGAAGGGATCAATTAAATCCATTGCTTAGGTTTTGTAAAACTCAGCTGCAGCACTACTGTAGCAGATATTGAGTTATAAATTGATTACACGGCTGAGGTCATTGGGATGCCGTTCTTCGTGATGGTCGGCAGCGGCTCTGACTTGTCCTACCTCTTTTTTCACGGGTCGACGATCTTCTTGAGATTTGAGCCTTTGAAATTACCGCCTGGGAGATTCCGGCTTGGTTGTGGAAGAAGCTGTGCAGGGCGCTCGGTGATATTCCCAGATTGTCTCAGAAGACGGGTACGGGTTTGTGGATCGAATTATTGTTTATCATCCATGAGTGGGACAACTCCCAACTGAAGTCTCCGGTGGCTGTTGCTCTGCGCGAAGCGCGCAGTATCGCGACTTCCAGAAGTTTGCGAAGCGCATTGAGGGCCAAAGGCACAGCACTCCTCGAGACTTTGAGTTGCAAGTTCAGACATCCTGACTAGGCGTTAAGACAGATGACCTTATTGGGAGCATTCGCGAGTGCGGGTTAGCGGATCTTAAAAAAGGAGTTTATTCGAACAATCGGCTGCTTCTTTCCAATAAGCCAGGGGCTCAGACTGTCATTGTATAGCATCCTGTAGGCTGCCAATATTTGCCGTTTTCTGATGACTTGCCAGTTCGATGTCTCGAGTATGGCAGCGGGTAGGGAAGGGCGCCTGCAGAATCCCCTCGACACGGGCTTCGCGGGCCAATACGAGTCATCGTTAATGGACTCACATGGCGAAATCACACTCAGCCGCGATTGCGATGCGGTGCAAATTCCAAGCGGCCACCCAATCGTCCTGCCTGCAGGCATGGCGGTGGTCATCACTCAGTCTCTTGGCGGTACGTTCACCGTAGCAACGCCTGGTGGCCTTGCTCGCATTGATCTGAAGGATGCCGACGTGCTCGGCTTGGATCCAGCCAAGGGTGTCGAAAAGGTAAAGGTAGAGGGCAGTAAGCAAGAAGCCGTTTGGAATCAGCTGAAATTGGTTTTTGATCCCGAGATTCCCGTCAATGTCGTGGATCTTGGCCTGATCTACGATTGCGATGTCAGGACTCAAGAAAATGGAACCACTTCCGTTCTTGTTAAAATGACTCTCACAGCTCCAGGTTGCGGTATGGGACCTACTATTGCGGCGGACGCTCGCAGCAAAATTCTGGCACTTGAGGGAATCGACGAAGCCGATGTCGAACTTGTCTGGGATCCCGCATGGAATCAATCTATGATCAGCGAGGCTGGCAAAATGAAGCTCGGTATTCTCTAATCCGTTAGTCTCGTCGTGGGATTTTAGGATTATTCCAGAAATAACTTTTGCCGCCGGTTCAAAAATGGGCTTAGAAGATTCAAAAGAGGACAACTACATTTTGCCCGGAATATCCATTGACCCGCTTTTTGGAGCGGGGCTAGGAGGAGGCCGGAGCGTAGCGCAGGCCGGGGGAGAGGAGCCGCCACAAATCTAGCAAAAATCGGGGGTCCTCAGAGCCAGTTGAATTCTGTCAATTGGAGCGATGAAAACGCCAACTCACCCTCCGACTCCTACGCCAATTCGTTCCCCTCAAGACCCCGTGCAATTTTCAACTCGTTGCCGACGAACTCCTCTGCCTCCACGGGATTGATCTTTCCTCGAAAACGCGTGGAGGGGCTTTTTGGTTATTCGGGTTTATGGTTCAGGGGGGATTCGAAGTCCAGCGGGGATTTATAGCCGAGGGCCGAGTGTAAGCGTGTTCGATTATAGAAGCCTTCGATGTAGTCAAAAACCATGAGTTTGGCCTGTTCTCTGGTTTCTGGAAGCGTTGAACCAAAGCACTCGGTTTTGAGCGTGGCCCAAAAACTTTCCATGGCAG
>JBIJCR010000058.1:0-13896 GCA_044344595.1 Terrimicrobiaceae bacterium | reverse complement strand
CGAGGGTTATATTTTCGGTGTGGAAAGTGGCATTTGCGCTGTAGGTAAGGGCTGTTTGTCCAGACGCACCATAAGATCCTGCGAGCTTTGTCGTGAGGTTTCCTCCCGAGTTGAGGCTACCGCCGGCATTGAGCGCAGCGATGTAGTTATCCCATGTATGATAAACGACTGTCGGACCGGTGGCAGTGCCTTCCGTGGGCATTTGACCTGGACCAGCGGCACGAACGATGTTCCAAGATGAAACAGAGGCATCTATGGGAGAAGGATTAGCGATGCTAGTGGATCCATTATTTGTGAATCCAGGCCCTGATCCAGCAACTTGGATATACTGGGTTCCATTTCCGGCATTTGTGATGATGTTTGTTCCGGCAACAGAATTTGTTGAGCTGGCTGCATTAGGTTGGTAAATTTTGACAGCGTTGATCAAGGCTTGAGTGTTTTGGCTTGTCTGGGAGGGGTTTGTCGCTCCGATTGGAGGGTTCAGAACTTTAATGCCAGTGGAAATTGAAACTTGATCAATGTAGGAGAGGTTGGCGTAGACTTGGTTTGTATCGCTCCAAGAGAAGTTTCCGGAGGAAACTGTGACGCTGGGTTGAATGGTTAATTCAAATGCTTGGAAACGAGTAGTGAAGTTATCAGGCATGACTGGGGGAGGCTGCCAGCCTGGGTAGGGCCCCATGACTGGGCTGTAGGTGTTTGAAAGTCCGGTCATGGCACCACCGTAGCTGACATAGGCTCGGCCTCCGCCGAAGGTGCTGATCGAAACTGTTCCATTCGCAATCGATGCAAGCGAGTAGCTTGTGTTAGTGAAAATGTTTGTAGATGTATAATTACTTCCGTCCCATATATTAGCGGACCCGATACTAATGGCAGCGTTATAGGTGACGTTCCCCGTGCTGGCATTAAGAATTGCTGCTCCTCCGCCGAGGAAGTTAATCCATATGTCAGAGCTGGCGCGCTCGCCTTGAGTCGCATTAACGAATTCGACATTGACCGATGGGAACTGGGCACTTGCGGTGTGACCTATTAAGAGAGCGCAGGCAAGCAGTGTGAAAGTGATATTGTTTTTCATTGTAGTTGATTAAGCGTCAGAAAGTTTCATAAAAAGGACACTTTTTTGGATTTTTTAGAGCGACTCCCAAACTTTCGTTTCCAATCGCTACCTAGAAGCATCATCGTTGTCAATCGTGATGATTTGTGAAGAAATTTCCAACCTGCTTTTTGCCATATCCAAGTTGTCGAAAGCGAAGCTAACAAGCACAGCATTGCTTTTGAGCGCGCCAACACCATGGTTGACTTAGTTGGAATCACGAGCCGAGGAGGACCTAGGATTTCCTACATGGTGGCAACTATTTCGAAATGAAATGCTTGAGCGGCATCACTTGGCCGATTCGCGTTCGTGAAGGGTGGTGAGGAGGAGCACCCAGAAGCACTGAATCAAAACGGCGGTTGGTAATTGGAGGAGGGGCGGCATGAAGTAAACGAGGCAGACGCCGGGAATCCAGATGGCCCAGCCTGCGATCTGGGTGGGCACCACTTTTTCTACGAAGAAATTCCACGAGAGGACTTCGCGAGCGGTAGCGGCGTTGAGACCCGAAGCGCGGAAGGCGAGATAGGCGTTGGTGATGGGATTCGCCAAAAACGGACTGTAGAGGAACTGATCGACTAGCACCTTGGCGGCGACGATGTGCCAGGCATTTCCAGTGCCGAACCAGTCATTTTGACAGCGATAGAAAAAGTCCACGAGCATTCCAAGGGCAGCCCAGAGAGGAGCTGCGGTGAGGAAATTTAAAAAGTTTGCGCGCAGGAGACGGCCTTTTTGAAAGAAGACAATGCGGAGGAACTCGGGGAAAAGAGCACCCGAGACGATGTAGATGGCGAGGGAAAACCAGTAGCTCAACTCCTGGCGCACCTCCCCCACCCTTGTCAGGAAGGCATAGGTGCCATCGTGGAGCAGATAGGCTGCGAGGAAACAGAGCATGAGCGCCTGCAGGAGCAGGCCGGGCAGGATGTTTGCACGGGCGGCGCGGAGACCGGTCTGGAATGCGGTGCGAAGATTCAATCGACCCCCGATTCCAAGAAGAGAACTCCGCTGCGGCGGCGGGCGTGGTGATTTCCGGGGAGATTCACTTTTGAGGGGCCATTAGCAACATCAAGGAGGGAAAGGACGCGCCGGGTCTCTGCATAGCCTGCCTCGGACACGCCACATTCGCGGAGCCACCGCAGGACGACGCGAGACTGCATGGCCGGGTGCATGGCGCGAAGCTCCTTGCAGTCAAGCTCGAGCTGGGTTGGAGGCATGAGAGACGCAATCAAATCCTCCTCGCCACGGAGGATTTCGGCAGCGCGGAGAATGGCTGCGCGATAGGATTCGCTCATGACTTCTGCCAGCAGCGGCAGGACGCGGTGGCGGATTTTGTTGCGCGTGTGCTCAAGCCCGGCATTTGTCGCATCCTCGCGAAAGAGGACTTTGTGCTGTTTACGGAAGACTTCGATTTGCGTGCGGGTGACACCCAGAAGCGGTCGGTGAACGGTGAGTTTGCCGAGTTGGGAAACCGGTCTCATGCCCCCGAGTCCAGCGGTGCCCGTGCCTCTCAGGAAGTTGAAAAGACAGGTCTCGACTTGATCATCGGCATGGTGGGCCAGAACGAGGGATTTTGTTTTTGCACGGGTAGAGCACTCCTCAAAGAAGGCCATGCGCAACTCGCGGGCGGCGAGTTCGAGGGATTTTTTTTGAGATGCTGCGAACTCTGCCGTCCGTGAGCGGGCATGCTCGATGGGAAGCCCGAGACTCAGTGCCTTTTTCTGGACAAGGCGGGCGTCTGCATCTGAACTGCGCCCGCGCAGGGTGTGATTGAGATGGCAGATGACGAGGTTTTTAAAACCTGCCGCCAAGAGCGCATGGAGCAGGACCATGGAGTCACGACCGCCCGAGACGCCGACGAGGAGTTTTTTTTTCTTCGAAACGTCTGCCATCGACTCAGCAAGGGCCGCCAGCAAGACATCAGCTGACGCTGGGTTACTTGGAGATTTTCGAGGCACCGAAATAGGGTTGAAGCGCGGCGGGAATGTGAACAGAGCCGTCGGGCTGCTGGCCATTTTCGAGAAGCGCCACATAGAGGCGGGCGAGCGCGGTGCCGGAGCCGTTGAGCGTGTGGCAGAACCTGTTTTTGCCATCCTCACCCTTGAAGCGAAGGTTCATGCGACGGGCCTGAAAATCCTCGAAATTCGTGCAACTGGAAACCTCGAGATAAGCATTCTGGCCGGGCGCCCAGACTTCGATGTCGTAGGTCTTGGCGGCGCCGAATCCCATGTCTCCGGTGCAGAGTTCGATGACGCGATAATGAAGACCAAGAGCCTGCAAAACGCGCTCGGCATCGGCGGTGAGCGCTTCGAGTTCGGCTGCCGATTGCTCAGGTGCGCATATTTTCACCAACTCCACCTTGTCGAACTGGTGCATGCGGATGAGACCACGAGTTTCTCGCCCTGCTGACCCCGCTTCGCGGCGGAAGCAGGGCGTGTAGGCAGCGTATTTGATGGGGAACTGTGCTGCGTTGACGATTTCCTCGCGATGAAGATTTGTAACGGGAACCTCAGCTGTGGGAACAAGAAAAAGCCCTCCACCATCGATGCCATACATGTCCTCTTCGAACTTCGGCAACTGGCCTGTGCCGACCATACAATCACGCTTCACTACGAAAGGCGGACTGACCTCGGTGTAGCCGTGGTCGCGCGTGTGGAGATCGAGGAGGAAATTCAGAAGCGCCCGTTCGAGCCTTGCGCCTTGGCCCATGTAAACAGAGAAACCACTGCCGGAGATTTTAACGGCGCGGTCGGGATCGATGAGACCAAGCCCCTCGGCCAGGGCGACATGATCCTTGGGATTAGAGATGGAGGGTTTCTCACCATGCACGCGGACTTCGGGATTGTCCGCCGCCTCTTTGCCAACCGGAACGGCAGGCTGAGGAAAATTGGGCAGAACAAGCAGCAAGGCGGTTTGCTCATCGGAGAGGGCATTGGATTTCTCAGTGAGGGCCTGCATCTCGTCGGCGAGGGATTTCACCTCGGCTTCCAAAACGGCGGAGTCCTGCTTCTGGGCGCGGAGTTTTCCGATCTCCTTGCTCAGGCGGTTGCGCTCGCTCTGGAGGCCTTGCAAACGGGTTTCCGACGCCCTCCGGTCGGCGTCGATGGCCAGAATAGCGTCGATGGTTTGGGAATAGTCGGCGTTGCGGGACGCGAGGCGGGACTTGGCGAGGTCGGGTTGCTCCCGAAGATAGCGGATATCAAGCATGGGTTGGACAGAATGAATAAAATGGTCAGAATGCCGAGAGCAAATTCAAGAATTGGTGTCAGCCAATGTAGAGATTGCGGCGCACATTAACCGAAGCCTCCGCCGACCGGGCAACGCGATGCAGCAGGCCAGCTCGATCTTGAGCAGCAGCGTGCACGCGGCCTTGTCTTTGGGCCAACCCGCTAAGTTGCGCCAATACCAGCCCCCCCCATACAACTCGCGACTCAACCGTATGCGGTTCCACTCGGGATGCACTTGGAGGAGTCCTCGAATCCATTCGATTTCCGAAGTTTTGAGTTCCCTCCCTTGAATGAACATGACTCTTGCCATGGATGCAAAACAGAGCCTTTCTCAAAATGAATTTAGATTTAAAAATCCATTTTTTCTGGAAAAAATGTTGACGAGGGCTACCTGAGTAGTTAAGCGAAACCTCTAAAAATTTTTAAAAATGAGAAAAAATACTTTATCAATGTTAACTACTGTTTTTATGACATTAGGATTTTCTTATCTAAATGCTGAGGAGGTACCGGGTTCGTATATTATTTCTCCCAATAACTCCTATATGCTTCCATCTGGATACCGAGCTACCATAACAGGATCAAGACTTTACCTCGATTGTGTTGAGTATACTGAAAGGGTATCATCTGGCAATTCCTCAACCTCAGCCGTTGTCCGGACGTCATCGCCAGCCAAAATTCAGATCGGCAGATTCAGCGTTTCGGGAAAGCCATCTCCTTACTATCTTCAACCAGACACTGGAATGATTATTGATGGTCCAGCTGGCTTGAGTATTTCATACACGAGCCCAGCGCAATTCGGGACTGTGAATGGCGGGTATAATGGATCTGAAAATTCCACATTGTTTTTCCAAAGAAATTTTGCTGATCCAAATTTCTCAGTTGCCTCTCCATATGTGGCAATCAAAATTGAACCTACTCCAAACTACTCATCCGCAAGTGTGACGCCGATTAATACAGTTGTGATTCCTGAAAACTCGACTGGGAGCGTGAATGTGATACTCGAGTCCAGTACTGATCTTGTGAATTGGGCAACCGCTCTGCCAGGCAGTTACGATCCTAACACAAGAAAGCGTTTTTTTAGGTTGCGTGCTGTAGCTCAATAATTAATCCAGAAAATCGGCAAGTAGTATCATAGCAAGTTAAGAGCAATTTTTTTGGAAATTAAAAAAGGCACGAGGGATAATGCCAATTTATGCTGGGGAATTCACTGACTGGACATGCTTGGAGCAAGCGGTGGGTAAAGGAGAGGTTGGAAATGGAGACATCGGCACATATTCACATTTTTTCATTTCTGAAGCCAAAATGGTCCCGAATCCTGAACCAGTTTTTCTTAACCCCGACGAGCTCTGGCTTGCAGAGTCCTAAGAATCAGAAAGAGCAACTCCCTTTAATTTTTTCAGTGGCCTTCTTTCCGATTGGCATGGCGGGCTGGGAAAATTCGCGAGAACGAGCAGCAGGGCTACTTGGCGTTTAATTTCCCGGAGAGCGCCTAGATCTCGTCGGCGAGGGATTTTACCTCGACCTTCAATGCTGTGGAATCATGCTTCTAGGCGCGGAGATTGCCGATTTCCTTGCTCGGTTCGATTCATATCGCTCTGGAGACCTTGCAAGCGGGTCTGAGAGTCACGGCGCAACATCGGCCAGAATGGCGTCGATGGTTTGAGAATACTCGGCTTTGTGGGATGCGAGGCGGGACTTGGCGAGATCGGGTTGCTCCCGAAGATAGCGGATACCAAGCATGAGTTGGACAGAATGAATAAAATGGTCAGAATGCCGAGAGCAAATTCAAGAACAGATGTCAGCGCAATTCCGCGATTACTACCAAACACTTGGAGTCTCCAAGTCCGCAACCCAGGCTGAAGTCAAAAGTGCGTTCCGCAAACTCGCGCGCCAGCACCACCCCGACACGGCCAAGGACAAGAAAGTGGCCGAGGAGAAATTCAAGGAAATCAACGAAGCTTACGAGGTGCTCGGTGACCCCGAGAAACGCAAACGCTACGATGAATTCGGAGCGGATTGGCAGCACGGGGCGCAACAGCGCGGCGGCTGGCAGCGACCTGCCGGAGCGGGTGGCTTCAGCCGAAAACGAGGCGCGGCGGCTTTTGAAGAGGATATTCAGTTTGGAGGCACAGGTTTTAGTGACTTCTTTGAACAGATGTTTGGTGGACGCCGGGGAACGCGCGCCGGATTCGAGGAGGCTCCACAGCGTGGTCAGGATGCGGAGGCTGATATCTTGGTCACGCTGGAAGAAGCCCTCAATGGCTCCTCGCGCCCGGTTTCATTTCGCCGGGGTGGATCCAAGAAGATCGAGACATTCACGGTAAAAATACCCAAAGGCATACGCGACGGTCAGCGCATTCGCCTCGCCGGCCAAGGCGGCTCAGGCGCATCAGGCGGTGGAGCGGGAGATCTCTACCTGCGGGTCAAATACCAACGCCATCCAGACTTTGAAATCGAAGGAGCCAATCTCAACTACGACCTGGAAATTCCGGCATGGGATGCCGTTCTCGGATGCACTGTCACAGTTCCCACGCTGAGCGGACGCGTGAAGCTAAAAATCCCTGCAGGCACTCAGTCGGGTAAAAAGTTTCGACTGCCAAATATGGGCATGCCGCTCACCACTGACACGCGCGGCGACCTCTTTGCCGAGGTGCGCATCACAGTTCCAGACTCTCCGAGTGAAAAAGAAAAAGTCCTCTGGGAAACGATTGCGGATTTTCATAAAGCCTGAATGGACCGCAAAAGGTATTCTGACTTTTGCAGGATTCCCAGCCCGTGATATCTTGCGGGTCTTATGTCCAGCGCGCACACGCCACTCCGCACCGAAATACCAGAATCCGACAAGTGGGACCTTACGCCTCTCTACAAAAGCGATGCGGGCTGGGAGGAGGATTTTTCCAAACTACAGAATTCCTATGAAGAAGTTGCAAACTTCCGTGGCAAGCTAAGGGAGTCTGCGGAGGGATTGGCGAAGTGCCTGGAATTCGAGAAAGGCATCGACCTGCTTGTCGAACAGCTGAACCAATACGCGGCGTTGAGCGTTTCCGGCGACAGTTCGAATCCCGAGGCACTCGCGCGTGAGGCCCGTCTCGAGAGCTTACTGGTGCGGGTCGGAGAGGCCTTTTCATTTATCTCGCCTGAAATCCAAGAAATCCCGGATAGTGAATTCGAAGCATTCCTTGCTGATCCCGCCCTTGATAATTGGACGATTCCGCTGCGCAAATTACGCCGCCGCAAAAAGCACACCCTGAGTGCGGCCGAGGAACGCCTGCTGGCGCTGGGATCATCCGCCGTGCGTGGACACAGCGATACATTCTCGCAACTCACGAATGTCGACATGCTTTTTGGAACGCTGAAAGACGGTGAGGGCAATGAGCGGGAGCTGACCCAGAGCTCGTTCTCCTCATTCCTCCAACAGAGAGATCCGGCGGTGCGCAAAGCGGCGTTCCACCAGTTCTACAAGGAATTTTCGGAGCATCGGTTCACCTTAGCATCCAGCCTCGCCAACTCGGTACGAGGAGATGTTTTTTACGCCCGTGCAAGGAACCACCCCTCGGCGCGCGAGGCCGCACTCTTCGAGGACGATGTGCCTGTGGCGATTTACGACAACCTGATCTCAACCGTGCGGAGCAATCTGGATGCGCTTTTTCGCTATTTCGAACTCCGTCGCCGAGTTCTGAAGCTCGAAGAAATTCACCACTACGACACCTATGTAACCATGGTCGAAAATGTGAAGACCAATGTTTCGTGGGATGAGGCGGTCGAGAGCGTCATGGCCTCCCTCACGCCTCTCGGGGCGGAATACACAGAAACTCTCAAGCACGGCCTTCTCGATGGCCGTTGGTGCGACCGCTACGAAAACAAAGGCAAGCGCAGCGGGGCTTTTTCCTACGGCACCTTTACAAGCCCGCCCTACATCATGATGAACTACAAGGCGGATGTTTTTTCGGATGTCTACACACTCGCCCACGAGGCTGGGCATTCGATGCACACTTGGTATGCGAGGGAAACGCAACTTTACCAGAACTACGGGTATCCGATCTTTTTGGCAGAGGTGGCGTCCACCTTCAACGAAGTTTTGCTCACCGAACATTTGCTGAAAACCACCGATGACCGCTCGATGAAGGCATTCATTTTAAACCGCCAGATCGACGATATCCGAGGCACTCTCTACCGCCAAACTATGTTCGCTGAGTTTGAGCGTGAAGCCCATGCCGCCGAGGAAGCAGGTGAAGCGCTCACTCTTGAGAACTTCAAGGCGATTTATAGCAGGCTTTTCGATCGATCCGGAACTGGAGCTGGAGTGCCTGCGAATTCCTCATTTCTACAACGCTTTCTACGTTTATAAATACGCCACAGGCCTCTCAGCAGCTGTTGCACTTGCCACACAAGTATTGGATACCGGAGATGCCAAGCGCTATATTGGCTTTCTAAGAAGTGGTGGCAGCCGCTTTCCGGTGGAGACCTTGCGCGAGGCCGGTGTGGACATGAGCACTCCAGCGCCGGTACAGGCGACACTAGATTTATTTTCGCAGAGAGTCGGCGAACTCGAAGCACTTATCGAATAGGAACAAATTGGGCTTGTCACATTAACATTTCACAGAGTGACTTTTTGCTCGCGGAACAAGACTCGTCCAATACAAAGGAACTAGGGCATTCAATTATGAAGAAGGATAAATCAATCAGTTTTGAACAAGAAATCATCGACCAACTGAAATACGGCCTCGCCCGCGATTCCGTATCAGCCTCAAAGCGCGAGTGGTGGATTGCCACTTCCAAGGCCATCCAAAAGGTCGTTATCGAGCGCATGATAAAAACGCTCGCTGTGCATTCCGAGGGCAATGTGCGCAGGGTTTACTATCTGTCCATGGAGTTTCTCATGGGACGCCTTTTTGTGAACAACATGATTAATACCGGCGTATTCCAGGAGGTCTCCGCAGCATTGGAAAGCCTTGGTCATCCACTGGAGGAGACGCGCGATGAGGAATATGACATGGCTCTCGGCAATGGCGGCCTTGGCCGCCTAGCGGCTTGTTTTCTTGACTCCCTCGCCACGCTAGACCTTCCTGCGGTCGGTTACGGCATCCACTACGAATACGGTCTTTTTAAACAGGAATTCCGCAACGGCTACCAGGTGGAACTCCCAGATGCGTGGATTCAATACGGCTCGCCATGGGAGATCATTCGTCCGCAACACTCGCAGGAAATCCCGATTTACGGCCATGTCGAGACTCACACCGACGCCCTTGGCAAGACGAGCAGCGTTTGGTCGGACTTCCGCAAACTCATCGGCATTCCCTATGACATTCCGATTCCTGGCTATGACACCCAAACAGTGAATTTCCTGCGCCTCTGGGAATCCAAAGCCCCCGAGGAATTTGATTTCGATGCTTTCAACCGTGGCGGCTATGACCAAGCCGTGCAGCAGAAAAACATGGCCGAGACGGTCAGCAAGGTTCTTTACCCCAACGACCACACCGAAGCTGGCAAGGAACTACGCCTCATCCAGCAATACTTCTTCGTCGCCTGCTCGCTCAGAGACATAATCCGTCGCTTCGAAAAAGACAACACCGACTGGGAAACCTTTCCGGACAAAGTGGCTATTCAGCTCAACGACACACATCCAGCTATCGGAGTCGTGGAGCTCATGCGCCTTCTGATCGACGAAAAAGGACTCTCTTGGCCAGAAGCTTGGGGGATTGTAAGACGCACATTTGGCTATACGAACCACACACTCATGCCTGAGGCTCTCGAGAAGTGGAGTGTCGGCCTTTTCCGAAAAGTCCTTCCGCGTCATTTGCAAATCATTTTCGAAATCAATAAAGTCTTCCTTGAAGAAGTGGAAGCCAAGTGGCCCGGAGACACAGATAAGAAACGCACGCTCTCACTCATCGAGGAAGGCCACGAGCAAATGGTCCGCATGGCGCATCTCAGCGTTGTCGGAAGCCACACGGTCAACGGCGTGGCCGCGCTCCATACCCAGCTCTTGAAAGAGCAGCTGTTCCCGGAATTCGATGCCCTCTATCCGAATAAATTCCAGAATAAAACAAACGGCATCACTCCCCGCCGCTGGCTCGTGGCCTGCAACCCGCGTCTCTCCGACCTCATCTCCCGCCACATCGGACACGGATGGGAGTGTGACCTCGACAAACTCCGAAAACTCGAACCCCTCGCAGACGATGCTTCCTTCCGAGAGGAGTTCATGGCCGTCAAGCACGCCAACAAGGTGCGCCTCGCCGGAAGGATTCTCGACGAATGCGGCGTGAAGGTGGATCCCTCGGCGCTCTTCGATGTGCAAATCAAGCGTCTTCACGAATACAAGCGCCAACACCTCAATCTACTGCACATACTCACACTCTACCGTCGCCTGCTTCAAAACCCTGATCTCGATATCCCTCCACGCGTTTTCATTTTCGCCGCCAAGGCTGCTCCGGGCTATGAGATGGCCAAGCGCATTATCAAAGCAATCAACGCCGTCGGCTCCAAAATCAACGCTGACCCACGCATCAAGGACAAACTCAAAGTTGCCTTCATGCCAAACTACCGAGTCTCGCTAGCCCAGCGGATTGTTCCAGCAGCAGATCTTTCGGAACAGATTTCCACCGCCGGAAAAGAAGCCTCGGGAACAGGCAACATGACACTCGCTCTGAATGGCGCTCTTACCATCGGCACTCTCGATGGAGCAAATGTTGAAATCCTTGAAGAAGTTGGCAATGAAAACATCTTCATCTTCGGCAATACCGTCGAGCAAGTCCACGAACTCCTCGCCAAGGGCTACAACCCCGGCGACTACTACCGCGTCAATCCCGAGCTCGCCGCGATCATCGATTGGCTTGGATCTGATTACTTCACAGGAGACGAAAGCCCTGACATCCTGACTCCACTGCGAGACAACTTGATCTACCACGATCCGTACCTCTGCCTTGCAGATTTCGCCGCATATATTGACGCACAAGAAAAAGTCTCCGCCGCATTCCTAGACAAAGCTCGCTGGGCAAAAATGGCTGTCCTCAACACCGCACGAGTCGGCAAATTCTCCAGCGACCGCACGATCAGCGAATACGCCAAGGACATCTGGAAGCTCAAGCCAGTCAAAGTGCCCTGATATCAACCGGGAATGACGCTGCAGAGCCTCACACGAAGGGCCCAAGAGGGAAATCCCCTTACCCTTTCCGAGATACGGTACGCCTGTGGTTTGCTCCTAGATGAGTCGCAGACTATAGAATCGCGTGCTGACTTCCTCGAGTCCCTTCATAAACGGTGCGAAACCGCCGGGGAGATTGCCCACTTCGTTGAAGTGCTTCTGGAACGAGCGGTGAAGCTGCCATTTTCTGGCGCAGGCTGCATCGATGTCTGTGGCACAGGCGGAGACCGCGCAGGTTTTTTCAATATCTCAACGGCATCCATGTTCGTGGCGGCCGGAGCGGGAGCCAAAGTCGTGAAACACGGGAACCGCGGCATCACCTCGAAATCCGGCGGAGCTGATGTCCTGGAGGCCCTCGGCATCCGAATCGATCTCCCACCCGAAGCAACTGCCCGGGCCTTGGAAAAAGCCGGTTGCTGCTTTCTCTTCGCCCCTGCCTGCCATCCCGCCTTTCGCGCCGTCGTGCCTGTGCGCAAGCTCTTGGCAGAGCGCGGCAGTGCCAGCATATTTAACATCATCGGCCCGCTTCTGAATCCAGCACGACCAGAATTTCAACTCGCCGGAGTCTTCAATCCAGATCTCGTAAAGACGTACGCCGGAGTTTTCAAAAATCTCGGACGCGCCCGTGCTTGGGCGGTTCACGGAACAGGACCAAACGACCTCCGCATCGACGAAGTCTCGCCCCTCGGAGAAACGCTCGTCACCGCGATGGAACACAGCTCGCTCCGCGAATTCAGGATCCAACCGCAAGATGTCGGAATAGCTCCTTTCGAAAGTAATTCCCTCATCGGTGGCGATGCATCCGAAAACGCTAAAATCCTTCTCGCCATTCTGAACAGTTCCGATCGTGGCCCAAAACGCCAAGCCGTCCAACTCAATGCCGCCGCGGCCCTCGTCGTTGCAGGCGTCGCCTCCGACCTTCCAACCGCATGGAATCTGGCCGAGGTCTCCCTGAACGAAGGATGCGCTCTGGCATCCCTACAAGCCCTGCAAAAATCCTCGACGCTTTGAGGATACGCGAACTACTTCTCCTCCCGAGAAAATGAGAACGACTAGGATTGTCGTTGCCGCCCTAAGCCGTAGCGATGAAGTTGAAAAACTGCCATCGATTGGGAAGTGATTGTTGAATGAAAGAAAGAAGACAATCCACGGGCACAAACCCGCTTCACTAATCGGTGCAAGGGAAACTGAATTTCAAAGTCGGCACAAAATCAATAGCAGTGGATTTCACCGATCAGCGGATCAGTGCCCATGCGGGAACGGCCACATTTTTGGGAGCTGGTTGCATCCGAGTGGATTTCTCTCGGTTCTGGAAAAGGCGCTGCCACACCAAATGCCTTCATCGAACAATCACCACACGCCCTTGGAAAAAGGGGTGGGATTTTTGCAAGGCATCCTGTGCGAGGCGCGCAAACTCACCCATGTGGCGTACCTGCGACGCAATCCGTTGATGCCCGAATTGCTCGGAGTTCGGCGTGTGCCGAGCCAATCGACCTTGTCGCGCTTTTTCCATGCCTTTGGAGGAGTAGCGACCAACGCCAAGTGTTTCCGCATGCTTTGGAACTGGACGATGAAACGGCTGCCGAGCCGCCGCGAGGGCTACACGCTGGATTTGGATTCCACCAAACTCTTGCAAGAAGACGGCAATCAGGAGGGCGTCCAAAGCGGGTTCACCCGTCAAGGGAGCAAACCCTGCCTGCATCCGCTGTTGGGCATTTTGGCTGAGGCTCGGATAGCGGCTTCTTTTTGGCTGCGGGTGGGAAATGCCTCCTGCGCGAGCAATGTGATCTCCTTCGTCCACGACCTGCTGGCAAACCTACCCAACCATATCCGCCTGCACGGGGTGCGGGCCGATTCGGGGTTTTGCGTGCCCGAGTTGCTGGAGTTCTTGGAAACCCGCAGGCTGCCTTATGTAGTGGTGGCGCGCCTTCAGGAGAAAATCCAAACCTTGCTGCGCTCCGAAATGAAATGGCAGCCCACCGAAGTGCCCGGCATGGAAGTGGCCGAGACGATTTATCAGGCCGCAGGGTGGAAGCGCGCATGGCGGCTCATCTTGATTCGACACCGCAAGGATCAAAAAGGACGACGCATGGGCGGGAAGGAGCTTTTCGTCCTGCCTACGCGTGAAGTTTGGCCGATTATTAAAAACTCTACTGCATGGTTACAGCTTAACCCTGGAGCGCCCCCGAAATTTGATCCAATTGTTATGAGAGGATTTGTTGGTGTTTCGGGTTGGTTTCGCTGTCTTGCGGAGCGTAGGCCGTAGGCCGAAGCGTACCGCAGGCCAGGGGAGAGGCCCCGCCACAAATCTAGCAAAAATCGGGGGGGGGCTATCCGATTCTTTGTGTTTGAGGTCGGTTTTTTGTTGTTGTTTTGGTTCGGTATCTTGAGGGCGCGGGAGAGCGCCTCCAAGTTCCCCCCAAACCGCGGGGTTATGGGGG
>JBIJCR010000148.1:0-4097 GCA_044344595.1 Terrimicrobiaceae bacterium | reverse complement strand
TTTTATTAGGGTGAGACCCAGCCGACCTCAAGCCCGCATTCATCCAAGATTGGCTGCCCCGCATGGACTCGAACCATGAATAATGCCTCCAAAGGGCACTGTGTTACCATTACACCACAGGGCAATCAGGATTTAGATATTGCCCGGAGAGCCGTCGGGACGCAAATGTTTTCCATGAATAAAAAAACGCGCAATCGACTTTTGGCTTTGGCATGCCTTCTCGTCTTCCTCGCACTAGGCGCTCTCTTCTACATCAATTGGGTCGTCCAGCGTCCCTTTGCGGTCATCGTTTTCCTTGCTGAAAACCTGACGCCGTCTGTTCTCACTCCTGCCAGGAATTATCAGGGCGGTGCGGATCACCGTTTGCAGATAGAAAGGTTTCCCAACATCGCACTCGTTGCGACCCATGCGAATGACTTCGCGGTTTCAGATGCCGCAGCGGCTGCGAGTTCGATTGCAACAGGACAAAAAGGCAACAATGGCGTGCTCGGGGTGAACCAAGGCAAGGGTGCGCTGCCAAATCTTATTGAAGTCGCCCGTCAGCGTGGGCGCGCCACCGGCATAGTTTCGAATGCCTCGATCACCGATGCCACGGCGGCTGCATTCTATGCGGAAACCTCCGATCCTCTCGACTATCCGGTCATCGCCCGTCAACTCGCCGAGGCGCAGGGAGTGGATGTGATCATGGGCGGTGGCGCGGCGGATTTTCTTCCCGATGCACAGGGTGGACGGCGCAGCGACGCGAGGGATCTCATCCAAGAAATGCGTGATAAAGGCTACGATGTCGTGCGCTCTGAGTTGGAACTCGAGCGAACGCCGTCCTGGAGAGCGCCGAAGACGCTTGGCCTTTTCAGTATGGGGAACTTGAATTTTGCTGATGAATTCGCGGCGGAGGCAGGTCAGCCGACATTGTCCACGATGGTGCGAAATGCCATTCGCCTTCTCCAATACAATGCCCGTGGTTACCTGCTCATCGTTGACGCTGGTCTTGCGGGAAAATCCGCTGCGCAAAACGAAGGTGAGCGGACCCTTCGGGAAATCCTCGCGCTGGATGACGCCGTTGCCGAGGCGGTGAACTACGCGGGGCCGAAGGCACTGATCATCGTTGTCGGAAAGCGCAATGTTGGTGGGCTGCGTCTAAATGGCTATCCCTTCCGCAACGACAAGGGGGCGGGTCTTCTCGGAATCAATGCCCAAGGCGCGCCTTCGATCACATGGTCCACCGGTCCGGAGTCTGGCACGCGCACGAGTCCCGAGGGGCCGGTCTCGACCGAGCCTGCTGCCAGCAAACGTGCAGCGGCTATCGGGGTCGCAGAAGACGCAATAGCTGTGGGCAGTGGACCTGGATCCGAAGCCTTGAAGGGTTTTCAGGACAACACTGAGATTTTCCGCATCGTTCACAAGGAGCTTTGAGCCGCTTTTTTATGGTAGCAATTTTTCCAGCGTGAGTCGTGTTCCCCTCGCCTGTGGGGCGTAGTCGACATGATCGAAAACCCTTTTAATAATAAAAAGGCCATATCCCCCAGGAAGAACGATTTTCATGTCTCTGGATTGAAGTGTGAGTGGATGGAAGGGCTTGCCATAGTCGCGGAGGACAAAGCGCAGGCGGTCGCGAAGCCATTTCATTTCGAGTCGCACAGGTTTCACCAAGTCCTCGTGGGCGTGGCGGATGATGTTCGTGCAGGCTTCATCGAGTGCCATGACGATTCTGGACTCATCCTCTTCACCGAACCCCGAGCCTCCGAGAAAATCCCTCACGCCCTCCCGCACTTTCGCGAGGTGGGCGGGTTCGCTTGGAAAAACAATTCTACTGGGGCTTTTCATTTTTCCACCATCCTTCGAGGAAAGCTAACCTCTGCCCTTGGCTGCCAGCATTACCAGACGGCGCTTCTTAGCGGCATGGATGCTTCTTGTGGTCCATTCCCACAAAATCAGCGTCACAGGATAAGTCGCGGCCGCCAAAAGCAGTCCTGCGGGAATGATGCCGACAAGAAACGGCATGGGAGCCCCAGAGAGAGATGCAAGAAGGTCGGGGCCTTTGAAATCCATCGGCTCGCGGCCCGTCAGGAAACATCCCAAGCGGTATTGGAAATACACGCAGAACGGAAAAGTGAAGGGATTGCTGATCCAGGTGCCAGCCATGGCGGCTGGGATGTTTGCTCTTAGGAAAAACGCGGCCAGCGCGGCCGCGATCATCTGGCCTAGCAGTGGTATGAGTGCGAAGAAGGCACCAATAGCCATGCCGGTGGCAAATTTTTGCCCTGTGGGATGCCAAAGTTCATTCGCCAAGAGGCGGTCTCCAAAAATCCGGTGGATCCATGTGCCGCGAATGTGCTTTGCGCGCGGCAGGTGGCGGAGATACCGGCCAAGTCTGGTGCGCCTCCACTGTAGGGGTTTCATTTTCTCAAAGGTTCTCCATTGTCTTGATGCTTGCCAGTCAAGATCGCTTCTGTTTTTTTTCAAGCAACATGAAAAAAATCGAAGCCATCATCAAGCCCTTCAAAATGGAGGACGTCAAGGAAGCTCTCGCCGAGGTCGGCATCGAGGGAATGACCGTGAGCGAAGTCAAAGGTTTCGGCCGTCAGAAAGGCCACACCGAAATTTATCGTGGTAGCGAATACACTGTTGATTTTCTCCCCAAAGTCAAAATCGAGCTTGTCGTGAGCGATGCTATGGTCTCCAAGGCCGTTCAGGCCATCACCACAGCCGCCAAGACCGGAAAAATCGGCGACGGCAAAATTTTCATCCTTCCCATCGAGAACGCTGTGCGCATCCGCACAGAGGAAACCGGCGATAGCGCGGTCTAAGGGGGCAATCGCTTGGCGCTTCCTGAGTGGCTGATCATCGTCATCCTCGGAATAGTCGAGGGTGCCACCGAGTTCATACCGGTCTCATCGACAGGGCATTTGCTGATCTTCCAGGAGTGGCTGGATTACCGGCAGAGTGATCTGTTCAATGTTGTGATCCAGAGCGGCGCCGTGCTCGCCGTTCTGCCGCTCTTCAAGAATCGCTTGCGGATGATGGCCGACTGGCGGAGTCCGCAGAGTCTGGATTTCAATTTCAAAATCCTCGTTGGATTTCTCATCACGGTCGTAGGTGGACTCACACTCGATAAACTCGGAATTGAACTGCCCGAGACGACACTGCCTGTAGCGGGAGCGCTGATCTACGGAGGCATTCTTTTTATAGTGGTTGAAAAAAAATTATGCGGCCGCCCGCTTGCTGACTGCATCACTTGGCCGGTTGTATTCATGGTGGCGTTTGCCCAGATTCTAGCAGCGGTTTTTCCTGGCACCTCACGTTCCGGGGCCACAATCATTTTTGCCATGCTCTGCGGTCTGAACCGTGTTGTGGCGACGGAGTTCTCCTTCCTCATTGGTATTCCGACGCTCCTCGCCGCCGGAGCTTACAAAATTCTCAAAGCTCTTAACGGCGGTGCCACTGAACATTGGGGACTGCTTTTCTTGGGGACGGTTGTTTCAGCTATCGTTTCCTTCATCGCCGTGAAATGGCTTCTGCGCTATGTGCAGTCTCATAACTTCATCGGCTTCGGCTTTTATCGCATCATTCTCGGCCTTGTCCTGGTGTGGATGTTTTTTTCGAGCTGATTCTGAACGGACGCGATTTATTGACTTCGGGGTATTGCTGCAGTAGGAAACGTATTCCATTTCCTCGCCCACGTGTCCCAGAATGATGAATATACAGTCGAAGTTCTCCGCGATCTGGGTCTGCTGACCAAGTCGCAGATCGAATCTGCCCGATCAAACATGAACGAGGGCGGTTTGCTACAGACCCTGCTTCAAGGCGGAGTTGTGACTCAGGAAGACGTGAGTCGGGCTTTGGCCGCGCAAAACAGCATGGAGTTCGTGGATCTCGAACATATGCATGTCGAACGCAACTTAGTCGAGCGCATGTCGGCGGAGGATGCCCGCCGCTACCACGCCGTGCCCGTTGCTCTTCGCGACGGGGTTCTTGTCATTGCCCTTGCCGACCCGATGGCGATGCAAACTATGGACGACCTCACCTACAAGTTGAGTCGCGAATTGGAATTCGTCTGTGCCACTCCAGATGCCATTCACAAGCTTATCATCAAAATC
>JBIJCR010000147.1:0-4143 GCA_044344595.1 Terrimicrobiaceae bacterium | reverse complement strand
CGACCTCCTACCCCAGATTTTTACTCCCGCCGAGTGGAGTCCGCTGGAAGCAGGAGTGCGCCAGCGTCTGCGGGCCTTCGAGCATTTTCTCAAGGACATCTACGGCCCAAAGCAAATCCTACAGGACAGCGTGTTGCCGCCTTCAATAGTTCTAGGCAGCGAGTTTTTCCAGCGGCCAGCGGCCGGTCTCCCGTTGCCGGGGAATTCATTTCTACACCTGAGCGGCGTCGCGGTTTGCCGCCTGCCGGATGGAACGCTCGCCGTGAAGCACCATTATTTCAGCCACGCTTCCGGCATGTCCTATATGATCCAAAATCGCCGCGCTTTGACTCGGGTCATTCCCCAATCCTTCCACGACACCGGCATCCACTCGATTTCCGATGCTCCCACCAGTATTCAAGAAATGCTTCGATCGCATTCGTCCGAGCCCGACTCCATGGTCGTGCTACTGACCCCCGGCCCGCTCAGTCCTGCATATTCTGAGCATAGCTTTCTCGGCCGCCGTATGGGCATCCCACTCGTGCAGGGCGGGGATCTACTGGTGCTCAATGACGAGGTATATCTGAAAACCGTATCGGGCTTAAGCAAAGTGGATGTCATCTACTCGCGACTCGCCGACCGGTGGCTCGACCCCATGGTTTTCCGTCGCGACTCAATGCTCGGCGTTCCCGGGCTCATCCACTGTATCCGCAAAAAAAGCGTTGCAGTCGTCAATGCCATAGGTTCCCAGCTTTCGGACGATCGAGCCCTCCTGCCCTTCTCCTCTCAAATCATTCGCTATTATCTCGGCGAGCCCCCCCTTTTGCCCACGCTTTCGACCTATTGGCTGGGTGACCCCGACCAACGCGAACTAGTGCTTGCCGACATCGAGAAATTCACAATCCGTGGACTCTACGGCGAGCGGATTTATCTCGGTGGTGATGGTCACTTGCCCACGCAGGAAAAAATCGACGCCGTTCGCTTGGAAATCCTCCGCGACCCCACACGCTATGTGGCGCAACCGCAGGCGTGTGATGCCCAAACCATTTCCTTTCAGGATGGCGAGCGCCGGAAAAGCCGCCAGGACCACATTCTTTTCGCCCTTCGCAAAAGCGGTGGCGATATCGAAGTCTTCCCCGGCGCGCTCACGCGCGTCTCGACGAAGGATTCGGAATTCACCTCCTCCGAACTTGGCGGCGGCAGTAAAGACACATGGGTTCAGGTGGGCGTGGATAAAAAATCCGACGAGTGGGATCCCTCGCGGCAAGTCGACTCGAAAATCCCGCTCCATGGTGTGACTGGCCGCGTGGCGGAAGCCTACTACTGGCTCGGACGCTATCTCGAACGCGCCTACGACCTGGCTGGAATGGTGAGTGTCATCGAATCCCTCGAGCTGGAGGAGCTGAATCCCACCGAGCGGATGAACTACCGCCCCGTCTGGAACCGCATCCTCCCGATGCTGGAAGGGTCGGGCTCCGCGTCCCGCCGCACAATTTCAAGCCCAGAGGGCCGTTACCGCCTCACCTTCGATCCCGCTGAGCCCGGCTCAGTCATCAGTACAGTCCACCGTGCGTTCAGCAACGCCGAGTCGGTGCTCGAAACTTTGAGCCTCGACGCTTGGGCCGTGATGAGCGGACTCCGCGCGCGCTTTGATGCGGTGAATTTCCACCCCGATGCACCTGCCGAGACGCTGGCAAAGGCGAGTCGTGAGTTCTGCTTGTTCGCACGCGAGATGATTCCCCGGTTTTTTGGAACGGCGAAATGCACGATGCTGGCAGATGATGGATGGAACTTCTGCGAAATCGGGCAACTTCTCGAGCGCGCGGCCATTACGGCAAATGCTGTAACCTCCATCTCCGGTTCGCTCCTGCAGACTCCCCGTGCAAGCCTCCGTCCGCATGCAGTCGAGATTCGCCTTTCGGCTTTTCTGCGCCTCCTGAACAGCCGCGACATCTACCGGCGCGTCTACCAGATGCGCATCGAACCGCTGGCTCTTCTGGAACTACTTTGGACAAATCCCGTGGCTCCGCGCTCGGTCCTTCGCTGCCTGCAAGGCTGCGCTGGGCGGATCCGTGAGGGAGAAAACTCTGTCTCGCCCGCCACCAGCAAGGCTCTATCCGCCATCGAAGCTTTGCTTCAAGAGATCATCTCTAGCAATTGGGAGGATTTGCTCGCTAGAAATAAAACCGGCGCAGCAAAATCCGCCCTGCAAGTCCATTCCGATCACCTTCTTCAAAGCCTGCTCGGCCTTCACACCGAGATCTGCGACAGCTTTCTGAATCATCAATTGCTCATTCACCACGAAACGAAGCCATATTTCACCGCCTGACCATGCTGTTTAACATCGTTCACACCACGGGCTATGTTTACGCGGACACAGCCTTGGAAGCTTACCTTGAAGTGCGCCTCACGCCGGCCGTCAGACCCGAACAGACTGTCATTCGACACCGCATCGAATTCCAACCCGCTGCAACAACCTCCGACTATATCGACTATTTCGGAAACCGGACGACTTTCTACTCGATGACATTGCGCCACCGGCAACTCAAAGTAACGAACCGTTTGGTCATCCGTACGCTACCGCGCATTTTGCCAGAACGTGGACTCGCACTCACCATTGCTGAGGCCCGGCAGATTTTAAAATCCGGAACAGGCGTTTTTGATTACCTGCAACCAACCGAGGCCATACCACTTGCGGGGGAGTCAAGCGCATGGGCTAGGGAGATACTACGCGAGAGCCGCCCGCTGAGAGACGCCATCGATGATCTGAACAAAACGATTTACCGGGAGTTCAAATACCGCTCGGGTTCGACGCAGATCGAGACGCCTCTTTCCCTCATCTGGAAAAAGCGCGAAGGCGTCTGCCAGGATTTTGCTCATGTGATGATCAGCGTCCTGCGAGCCGCCCGCATCCCCTGCCGCTATGTGTGCGGCTACATCGAGTCCGAGCCAGCCGTTTCCACCAACCCCTCACGCAAGCGCCTGGTCGGATCTCTGGCCACACATGCTTGGGTGGAGGTCCTGGTTCCAGGCATGACCTGGGTGGCACTTGATCCCACAAACAACCAGTGGTGTGGTGAGCAGCATGTCACAATTGCCGTGGGTCGTGACTTTCTCGATGCCACACCCATGCGGGGAACTTTCAAAGGTTCAGCCTCGCAAAAGCTGAAAGTGCATGTGAGCATGCAGCGAATTCTTGAAAAGTCATGAAACTCAAAATCAAAAAAGAATCGGTCTACACCTACGAGGGCAAGGTGTCATTTTCGCCACACAATGTGAGAATTTTTCCTCGCATCGACTTATCAGTGAAGGTTGAGGGCATCCGTTTCGAAACCCAATCAGATGCCGATGTGCAGTTTCGACAGGATCTCTTCGACAACCATATCGCTTATTGTTTCTATCCTGAGATGTCGGAGAGGCTTCCGTTCCGGGTGGAACTCGATCTTGAAGTGAAGGAAAAAAATCCCTTCCACTTTCTACTCGAACCACATGCCCTGCATGTTCCGCCCCAATATACCGAGGATGAACTCGCGGTTCTTGCTCCGTATCTCGCGCCGGTGGCCGGGTGCAAACTTCCAGCTCCTCTCGCGCCCTCCGGTCCTCGCCCTACAGTCGAGACGATCCTGAATTTCAACCACTGGATTTTTGACAACATCGAGTATGAGACGAGACCGCATGGAATGCCACACACACCGGAAGAGACATTGAAAAAAGCCTGCGGCTCCTGCCGGGACTTTGCGGCTCTTCTCACAGAAAGCCTCCGTCAAAATGGAGTGGCCGCGCGACTCGTCAGTGGTTTTGTATGGGAAGGCGATAAGCCAGAGTCCGAAAAACGCGCCTCCAGCGCGATGCACCTCTGGGTCGAAGCCTGCCTGCCGGGCGCCGGTTGGATTGGCATGGATCCGACAAATGGAGTACTCACAGACCATCACTTCGTCGCCACCGCAGTGGGGCGCCGACATGATGATGTTGCACCGATCAGCGGCGCCTACTACAGCAGAACGCCATTTGGGAGCAGCATTGCCACAAGTATTTCGGTGGAAAAAATTTTGTGAGGACTCCGCCCGAGCCTGTCAGAAATTTTGTGTTTGGGTCAAAAACTGAAAGGACAGGGAAATGACTAAAACAACGGAGACAAAAAAGAGAAGTGCAGATGAGATCATC
>JBIJCR010000191.1:0-4182 GCA_044344595.1 Terrimicrobiaceae bacterium | reverse complement strand
GCGGCGAAGGCCAGATCCGGAAATGAAAACCCTCCGCGTCCACTACGAAGGCCGCGTGCAAGGCGTCGGCTTCCGCTACACCGTTAAAAACCTCGCTCGCGAATATGATGTCTCCGGCACGGTGGAGAACCTACCCGACGGGCGTGTGGAGCTGATCACCAGCGGCGAAGCGGACGAGGTTGATGCGTTTCTCGAGGGCATACGCACCAGCCATCTCGCAGGCCACATAACCCTCGAGTCCCCTCAACCCATCTCCCGACCTACCACACTACGCGGTTTCTCAATCGTGCCATGACCATTCCCGCCGTCCGTATCGAAAACCTCACCAAGATTTTCCCCGTTCCCCTTCGCCGCCAGCGCGTCACTGCGGTTCGCAACCTCAACTTCGAAGTCCTCCCCGGTGAGGTCTACGGCCTCCTTGGCCCAAACGGCAGTGGCAAGAGCACCACACTCAAAATTCTCCTCGGACTCGTGACTCCCAACCACGGCCGGGCCATGATTTTTGGGCAGGACAGCCGCGATTACCACAGCCGCCGCGATGTCGGATTCCTCCCCGAAAATCCTTATTTCTATAAATTCCTCACCGCCGCCGAGACTCTCCGCTTCTACGGCAAAGTCTGCGGCATGGGAGGAGCTCTACTCAATAAACGCATCGACGAACTCCTTCATCTTGTCGGTCTTGACGATGCTCGCGACCGGCGCATCGGAGGCTTCTCCAAAGGCATGCTTCAACGCATAGGCCTCGCCCAAGCCCTCATCCAGGATCCCCGCCTCGTCGTCCTCGACGAACCCACTGCTGGCGTCGATCCCGCCGGCTCACACCAGATCCGCGACCTTATCCTCGACCTCAAGCAACGAGGCAAGACTGTCCTCCTCACTTCGCACCTCCTTGAGCAGGTCCAGGAAATTTGCGACCGCGTCGGGATCATGGCCCGGGGCGAAATGATCCGCGAAGGCGCACTTGCTGACCTCGTCTCGGTGAGAAACCAAACCGAATTCGTCATCGAAAACGCCACTCCGGAAATCCGCTCCCAAATCGAGAGCCTGCTCCAAAACTCCCCCGCCAATCTTCTCTCGATCCGTCAACCCCAGCGCTCGCTCGAAAGTGTGTTTTTGGAACTCACCGCACCCTCCGCCGATCGCAAATGAACCTTTTCATCACCGGCACCGATACGAACGCCGGGAAAACCTTCGTCACAGCACTCCTCACCCGCGCACTGCGCGCCAGAGGCTTTGAAACCATCGCCCTCAAGCCACTATGCAGCGGCGAGCGCTCGGATGTCGAAATCCTGCAAGCCGCATCAGACCGCCGCCTGTCCCTCGATGAAACCAATCCCGTCTGGCTCCGCGAGCCCGCTGCACCGCTCGTCGCCGCCAGACTCGAAAACCGCACGCTCTCGCTCGACGCGCTTTTAGACTGGTTTCGCGCCCTCTCCAGCAAATACCCCTCCCTCCTCGTCGAAGGCGCCGGCGGCTGGCTCGTTCCCATCACGCCCACCGAGACCATCGCCGACCTCGCAGCCCGCCTTTCCCTGCCAGTCGTCGTTGTCGTTGCAAACCGACTCGGCTGCATCAACCACACCCTGCTCACACTCGAGAGTATCCGCGCCAGAGGCCTCCACTGTCCCGGCATCATCCTCAACACACTGTCCAGCACTGACGATATCGCCACGCGCACCAACCGCGAAATCCTCGAGCGACACACACCGATCCTTCTCGAGATCCATCCTTCACAAACCAACATCCCTCCCACTCACCTCGCCCATTTACTTGAATCCTCCAATCGCACTGACGCCACACTGAAATGAAAATCCTCTTCGCCATCCTCCTCGCCCTCACCGCACCCATCGCCATCGCCGCGCCGGGGCTCACGATTTACAATCAGAACTTCGCTGTTGTCCGCGATACCCTGCCGCTCGACCTCCCCTCCGGCACCAGCGAGATTGTCTTTGATGGTGCCACCCGCCTCCTCGAGCCGGACTCCGTGATTCTTCGCGATGCATCCGGCGCCCCGCTGCGCATTCTCGAGCAAAACTACCGCAACGATCCCGTCACCCAGCACCTCCTGCTCTCGCTCTCCGAAGGAAAAGAAATTGATTTCCTTGTGCGCGAGACCACCAAACCCGACCGCATCGTTAAGGGAAAAATCATCCGCGCCACGCCCGATCAGGCCCCCATCATCGAAGTCGATGGGAAAATCCAATTCAGCCTCCCCGGAGAACCCCTCTTCCCCTCTCTCGGCGACAACACCATCCTCAAACCCCGCCTGGTCTGGAAAATCCAAGCCCCACAGGCCATAAAATCGCAGGCCGAACTCGCCTACATCACCGGTGGACTCACATGGCAAGCCAGCTACAACATCGTGGCCCCGGAAAAAGGCGACACTCTCGAAATCATCGGCTGGATCACCATGCACAACCAGTCCGGACGCGATTTCGAGAACGCCAAAATCAAACTCCTCGCGGGAGATGTAAATAAAATCACCCCTTCGGAGGGCGGAAACTTGGCAAGGATGGCCGTTCGAGCCATGGCCATGAGCGCCCCCGAAGTAACGGAAAAAACCTTCGACGACTTCCACCTCTACTCTCTGCAACGCCCCACCACTCTCCTCCATCAAGAAACCAAGCAGGTTGAATTTCTCCGCGCCTCCGCCGTCCAATCCAAAACAATCTACACCTACGACGGCGCCGACATCGCCAACTGGCAATCCATAGACCCTGCCTTTCGCCGCATCAACGAAGAATTCGGAACTCAAAGCTCCACAAAAATCGCCATCACCCGCGAGTTCAAAAACACCAAGCCAAACAACCTCGGCATTCCGCTCCCGAAAGGCCGCATCCGCTTCTACCGCGCCGATGGAGACACCCTCGAATTCACCGGAGAAAACGAACTCGACCACACCCCCGCCGATGAAATCATAAAAATCCGCACCGGCGATGCTTTCGACCTAGTCGGCGAAAGAAAACGCATAGACTTCCGGGTGGACACCGCCAACAACTCTGCCTTGGAAACCTTCGAAATCACCCTCCGCAACCGCAAAAAAGACCCCGTCACCATCCGCGTCATCGAACACCTCTATCGCTCCGCCAAATGGAAAATTTCCGCAAACTCGGACCCCTTCACCAAACCCCAATCCCATCAAATCCAATTCCTCATCCCCGTAAAACCCGGCGAAGAGCGCAAGCTCACCTACACCGTGAATTACACTTGGTAGCCCCCCAATCTCAAGCCCACTCGACGGTGTTTTCGCGTGAGGGAGGGCAGGAGGGGGCCGCGAAGGGATATAATCCGAGGCCAGCGGGGCGCAAAAGCCATCATCCGATTCTGGCGGTTTTGGCGGAGATGCCATTTGTTTCGCACGCATGGTTGCGGTCGGGAAACACGGGTGCTGGCCGTGGTGTGGTGGAGTTTTTGCGTGAGGCGCTGGCGTTGTTACCCAAGGGACTGGGGATTCGGTGCGTGAGAGCGGACAGCGGTTTTTTCAACCAGAAGCTTCTGAGGTTTTTGGAGGAGATGGGACTTTCCTATATCGTGGTGGCGAGGTTGGGCAGGCATATGAAGCACAAGTTGTACGGGTGAAGTTGGCTGGGTGGGATGTGAAGCGGAGGGTCTCAGAAAGTTGGGGTGGCCTTAAAAAGCACATCTCATTGATCAAGGCAGCATTAACCCGAATACAGCAGAATTAACCACAGAGCGCACAGGGAACACAGAGGATGATCTGTTTATGACGCGATGGGTTTGAAATGATTTGTGCGATATCAAACAAAAGCCAAAGCCTTTTCTGTCAAATCTCTCCATCCTGACCTCCTGTTTTAAAAATCCGTTTTCGGGGCTAATGGAGGAAAGGGCGAAATGGCAGGAGCTTTCCACTCTGTGAGCCCAGCCCGAAAAGCTGCGGCAAACTGCGGGAGGCGATCCGGGAGGAAACCGGCCCGGAGCACCCTGTGGAAGGAACCCGATGAAGTCATCGCTCGCATCAATGTGCGGGTTAGGGGATGGATCGGCTACTTTCACTATGCCAATAGCTCACGAGTGTTCGGTAAAATGCAGTGGCAGATGAGAGAGCGCGTGAGGCGATGGCTATGGAAGAAACACGCCAAAACCCAAGCGCATTATGGAGACGCCTACAGCAACGAACGACTCCACGATCACTACGGCTTGGTCAACTTCCCCATGCACACC
>JBIJCR010000056.1:0-14346 GCA_044344595.1 Terrimicrobiaceae bacterium | reverse complement strand
GCTCATTTTTGATGATATTAAAAATCTGCCGCGAATCCATCTGGCTGAGTTCGCGCACGGCATCGATCGAGTTGCTTGCTGGAAGCGCTCGGAGCAGGATGCTTGAGGCGGCTTGAGGGCCTCTGGCAGCCTCAAGCGCACGCTGGGCAAAAGCCATGCCGCCGAGAGCCGTGGAGAGACCATCGCCGATCAATCCGCAAAATTCATCGAGAATTTTCTCTTGGAGTTTGAAATCCACGACATCCATCGTGGCCATTTCACGTGCAACGGCTTCGATCTCCGGGTCGCGGAGTTGCTTCATAAGCTCAGGAGCCAAATCGGGGCCGACGATGATAAAAAACGCAGCTAGTTTCTGCGTTTTGGACATCGTTTCAAATTCTGCAGTAGGCATGGATCAGGAGTTGGTTTTGTCGACGAGCCACTCGCGCAGTGTGGCTCCCACATTTTCCGGTTTTTGGCGGATGAGTGAGTTAAGAAGTTCCGGAGAGACCTTGAGGTTCTTGGCGGCCGGAAGGAAGGATGAAGGGTCCTCAGCGCCGCCGATATCCGGCAGTGCACCCGCTGGTTTCGATGTGTTGGTGTTTTCGTCCACAAGTTCAAAGGAAATATCTTCGGGTCTCGCGCGGCGGAGCATGAAGAAGAAAATGGCGAACACTATGACGGCTATTGCCAGCGCAGCGATCGGGCGGATCATCTCGACATAGCCGCCCACTTTGTCCGTGAAAGGCGCGCCGGCCGTCACTGTGGACGGGAATGCCACTTCCTTAATAGAAACATAAGAGGCAGGATTTTCGTTCTTAGGAACCTCGATTCCCAAGGCATTGATCACCATGCTGCGAAGTTCGTTAATTTGCTCTGACGTTCTTTGGGTAAGTTCACCAGACTCGGAGGATTTCTCCGCAAGGAAAACCGCTGCGGTGATCCGAGTGATGGCACCGGGATTTTTGACGGTGTTTGTGAGAGTTTTATTGATCTCGTAACTCTGCGTCTTGGGTGAGCGGGAGGTGTTGCTCGCCTTTGTTGGGCCTTGATTGTTTGCCTGAGCAGGCTGGGTAGCTGTATTCGCTGCGACGCCTGCTCCTTGTACTTGCTCCGCACTGGTTTCATTGGTGGAGGTGCTGTCCTCTATTGTGACTTCCTGTCGTGGAACCTGACCCTCAGGGTCGAAGCGCTCCTCGGTCATCGTTGCGGCTTCCGTGTTGATTGTTGCCGAAACGCGAACCACTGCATTTCCCGCACCGAGAACCTTCGCGAGCATGGTTTCAACCTTTGAAGCAAGATATTCCTCAGTCTGCTGCTTGTATTTAATCACACTTGAAGCATTACCGAGCTGCGGGTCGGATTTTAAATCCTCGGAAAGAACATTGCCGGCGTTATCAACCACAGCGACATCATCGACTCTCAGGCCCTCCACAGAGCTGGCCACCAGCGAGCGGATGGAATTCACTGCGGCCTTATCAAGCTGGGCACTGCCGGTATCCACAAAAACCGATGCAGTTGGGCGCGAGTCGGTGGTCCGCACCAAGAGTCGACTCTCAGGAAGGACAACCATGACGCGGGCCGACTTGACGCCCTGCATTTGGGCCACAGTACGGCTCAGTTCGCCTTGGAGGGCGCGGTTGTAGTTTGTGCGCTGCACGAAATCGCTAATGCCAAAATTGCTTCGATCAAAGATTTCAAATCCCACGCCATCTGCGGTTGGGAGACCCTTGGATGCTAGATTCATGCGGACGCGGTAAACATCCTTTGAATCCACATAGATGGAGCTGCCTCCTCCGCCGATTTGAAAAGGGATGCTCTGCGCCTCGAGTTCTTTGACCACCTCGGCGGCTTCTCTTTCGCCAAGTTTGCCGTAGAGAAGTTTCATGTCAGGTCGTTGGGCCCAGTAGAGTATGGAGCCGATACCTAATGCCACTGCGATGCCTGCAGCGGATACAATGACGCGATGGGTGGGGCTCAGTTCGCTCCAAATTTTGCTTATTTGCTGGAGTGCTTGTTTCATCTTATAAAGACAACAGGTATTGTTTTAGCCCCAAGTTGCTCAGACTTGGGCGCGCATGAGTTCCTGATAGCTCTCCACTAGCTTATTACGAAGTTCAACCATGAGCGTGAAGGCAACACTGGATTCTTGGCCGGCAATCATGGCTTGGTGAAGATTCGTAGCTTCGCCCGTGAGGACTTTATTTTTTTCAGTGGCGGATGTTTTCATTTTCTCATCCACATCAGAAACAAATTTTTTCATCATAGATCCAAATGGATCCGGACCAGCTACTTGTGTTCCGCCGGCGGACAAGCTAGCTTCCTTAAGCGAGTTGGTGCGCTCGATATCGGGCTGAAAATTCCGCATGGTGAGCGGTGCTGTCATGCTGGAAATGTTGGAGGGGATTGCTGCAATACTCATAATTTAAGGCTTTATAAAATTTTAGCGACCAATGGAAAGTGCTTGCGTGGCCATCTGGCGAGCGTTACGCACGACGGCGAGGTTGGCTTCGTAGGAGCGGGTGGCTGTGACCATGTCAACCATTTCAAAAGGAATATTCACATTCGGCATGGTGACGTTGCCATCTTTGTCCGCATGGGGGTGCTGCGGATTGTTAATGACTTCGCCAGGATTTTCATCTCGTTTGATTTCCGAAACGCGAACGCCCTGCATATTCGGGCCGGCTGCGGCGTCGAGGAGGGACTCAAATGCTACGATGCGGCGCTGGTAAGGTTTGCCGTCAATGCCTTTAGTCGTATTTGCATTCGCGATGTTCTGTGAAACGATATCAACACGCATTTTTTCGGCGTCGAGAGCGCTGCCTGTTATGCTGCTGGCGGAAATGACATTCATCATAAGAAGTTAAGGCGGGTTTTGGTATTCAAGAAAATCAGACTGGGCGACCAATTATGGCGTGACGGAGTTGTTTCAGCGAGCCGCTGGCAAAGTCTGTAAGCACGTTGAAATTCGTCGTGTTTTTTGTTAGACTGAGAAGTTCGCTGTCAATTTGCACATTGTTTCCATCGGCGCGGGTCGATGGGGTAAGCGTATCGATTTCGGTGCGGGGAGATGCCTCCGCTATTTCATCGGCATTGCGGGATTTGATGCTGGCACGGAGTTCGTCTTCAAAGGATTTGCTCAGATCAACACGCTTGTAGCCTGGGGTCGAAACGTTGGCGAGGTTGCTTGCGATGGATGCGTGGCGAAGAGCCGAAACATCCATCATTTTTTTTACAGCGGTATAATTATCACTGTTGAAGAGTGAGGCTACCATTTCCATATTTTTTTGTTTAGCAGAACCTGTGCCAGCTTCCAGAGGTGTCAGGAAAAGAGGCTATGGGCTTGATTCTCATGGTGCGATGCAACTTGAAAAATACTGGCATGGCAGAAGATGCCACGGTGAAATTTTTAAATCGGCAAAACTTGCCGATTCTTTTGCGGGGGAGGTTGAGCCACATCAAAGGGTTTCGTTAGGGTCAAAACCTCATCTTGCGTGGGGGGCAGCTCAGTCAGCAGAATATCAGGCGGCACGAGGAAGTGAGAGCTTCTAGCGCAAGGCTAATGCCGTTGTATGATATCAAAATGAACAACTTTCCGCGTATCAAGAAGCGAAAATGGAGTCAACAGTCAGGCCTTAAGTGTCGCCTTGGCACCCGGCACAAAATGTATTGAGCCACCCCGTTCATTCGATGAGCCTAGTCCGCTCGGATAAGCAATCTTTGCGCTTTCAATAATGGAAACGGCCTTTTGAGCGGTCTCTTTGAGGTTTCCGTCCAGTTTAAAAATCTTCTCGGTTCCATCGGCCTTCTTGAGAGCCACATTTCCATCAGGCAGGAATTTGAGATCGAACGGCTCTGAGCTTCCCTCCAACGCCTTCGCAATTTCGGGGGACTGAAGAATCTTCTGCGACATTTGTTGCAGTGTCATTTCGGCGTCCGAGCGGCTGCCGATTCCCTCGGCGCTAAGACGTTGTATGTTTTTGTATTCTTTAGTGTTCGTGGCTTTGGCGAGAACCTGTGCAAAAGCGGCTTTCGTCATTTCCGAAGCACTCGGAGCCTTCTCAGTTGAGTTGCCAGCGATGCTGCCTAAAATATTGCTGCCCAATTTTGCGGCTGTGATGGCGAGGAGAGGATTCATAGTGTTGTGAGATCTTGTGCAGCAACTCCTGTGCCACAGTGGGAGATTTGCATCACCAATCTATCAGCCATGCTGTTGAGGCTCCTGCATAAATTCAGCGGGCCAATGAGCTGGGCGGGGCGATTTGGTTGGCGGCTTGCCGTGTGGATTGAGAAGGAGAGGGTGTGGTGGCGGCAGGTTTTTCCGTTCTCAGGAAGGCAGGTTGGAGATCGCTACCTGGAGCTTCCTTGTCAAGGAGAGGGTAAAGATCTTTTTCAGTTTTTTCGAGCCAGTCGAGGTTGTCGAGCCGCCATTGGGCCATGTCGCGGAGAGTTGAGAGGTTCATACCGACCATTGCGTCGCCTTCCCCGGCGGGTGGATTGAGCGGGATTTTTTCAATGATGTAGCGGTAGGCCTCGCGGGCGCGTGCGTGGTGGCGGAGGCGCTCGAAGCATAGGCCTATCTGATAGACCGTAGGTCCGCGCCAATTGGGAGCATCGTTGAGTTCGGCGAGCTTTTGATAGACAGAGAGGGCACCGAGTGTATCGCCGGTTTCGTAGAGTTCGTTGGCGATATCGTTACCTGTTTTGCGCTGCCAGTAGGCCCATACGGCGGGTTTTTTCTTCCCATATTCGCGGCCGGCTTGAAGGAGCTTGATGGTCTCTTTCATGGCCTCCTCTTTTCGACCAAGGGAGCGGAGAGACTGCACGTAGAGGTACTGTGCCTCGGGTGCGAGCGGGCTTGCGGGGTAGGTGGAAAGGAAGCCTTCGGCGCCTGTGAGGGCATTTGTGTATTGGCCCGAAAGGTAGGCGATGTAAGCGGAGCGGAAGGCAACTTCGCTGGCCTCGGCTTGTGTCATTTTGACGAGTTTGAGTCGTGAGTAGAGTTCGGCAGCGGCTTTGTAGTCGCCGGCGGCAAAATGGGTATGTGCGATCTCCATTTTTGCCCTAAGGGAGGAGTCGGTATATGCCTCGCCGGTTTTGACTTGGAGAGCTGAATAGAGAACGCTATAGAACTTGTTGAGGGAACTGGAGTAGGCGCCGTTCTCGCGGTAAATCCGACCTAGACGCAGAAGCATATCGGGGACCTCCGGATCGCTGGGAAATAGGTTGACAAACTGTTCATAAACAACGGCGGCCTTGGCGGGTTGTTTTTGCTTTTCCTCCAAATTACGGCCCATGTGAAACAGGGCATTGCGTTTTTGTTTCTCAGGAGCAGCAAGGCGGAGGATTTGGTTGAATAATTTTTCCGCCTCTGCGGGGTCGCCATTTTCGATGGCTTGATGCATTTGTTGTTCAAGCGCCTCTATGCTGGCTCCGCTTGCCAAGAGGTTAGGTGCGTAGGAAGGATTTTCCTCAAGCTCGACTTCAAGTGCATCAAATTCGATTGGCACAGCCAAGCTGGAGGGGCTTGAGGTGGGAGAGAGAGGATTTTGAAGAGGCGGTGCGGCGTGGCTTTCAACAAATGCTGCAGAAGATGCACTCTGCGATGCGGCATCGGGAGTTATGGGTGGGGGTGCTGCAATTTCAGCATGGGCTGCTACTGTAAGCAATAGGACGGATAGTCCGATGTGGCTGCGCATGGTTATTCGACTTTGTAAGAGGTGCTGCTGACGGGTTGGTTGGCCACATTTGCGGGCCGGAAAACGGTGTCAAAAAATGAGCCAAGAACGCTTTCACCTGCTGGGCCATCTCCTGCGCCTTGAAAGAAATCCTGCGTCTGTTCGTTGTTAATGAACTTCGGCGTCGTGCTGTCAACGACGTTGGAATTGTTCAAGGAATCCGAGTTGCTCGCCAAATCGGTCGCATCATCCTTGTCGGGGATGTTCACTATAGTTTTTGGAAGAAGCGGAGGCTTGCGGCGTGAATTGCTATCTTGGGCAACACGCATCGGGGCGGGATGGGGCAATTTTTGCGGCACGGCTGTGACTTGATTGCGTGTTTTTTTATTTGTCGACGAGGAGCAGGAACTCAAATTTAGAGATACCGCGCTCCAGATGACGACCAACATTGCTAGGCAAAGACCACGTTGTAATACGGCAGAAAGCATGGATTTTTGTTTCGTTGATTTGATAGGGTACATAGGAGACTTAATGTGTCCAGCAACTCCCGTGCCATACGGAGAACTGGGTGAGTTATACAATCCAAATTAGATAAAGTTTTCATCAGCAAGCCAAAAATTCTATTTTTCTGGCTGCGGTCAGCCTCCAAAGGTTGGAGCGTGTTCGGGTGCTTTTGTACAAGGCATGAAAATTGCTGCGAATTATAACATGATTTTCCGAACCCTATGTCTTTTGGCTGCATTGTCGCTTGTAGCCTGCACGCAATCCAGCTCGCGTGCTGTTAAAGATAAACCCAATAGTTCTGGTCGTATTCAGCAGATTTCGGATCCCACGATGTCGATTTCGACGCAGGAGCTCAGTGCAAACTCTGGAATTCGCTGGCCCGCGGGAATGCGTCGACTGGCAGTCCTTCCCATTTATTCGACTAGGCCAATAGACCAGACCCAGCGTGACATGGACGGCATCTTCCGTGCAGAGTTATCGAGACTCGTAAAATACGAGATCGTTCAGGTTAGCCGCACAGATATGGCATCCGTCATCAACCGCGAGGCGGTTTCCTCTTCTGAGATTATCCCATCACCTGTGATCTCAATGCTACGGCAGAAATACGGTGCTGATGCTGTTCTTTTCACGGACTTTACGCTATTCCGTCCTTACCGTCCTCTAGCAATTGGGGTGAGGTCGAAGATTGTGGATCTGAAGACCATGGACATCATCTGGATGGCTGATGGTATTCTTGATTCAGCGGAGCCCGATGTTTCTGAAATGGCTACACAATTTTCAAACTCTGGACTCCAAATGCGTTACATCAGTAACAAGATTCCCAAGGGCAGGCAGCGTGAGCAGGGAAGCGGGAACCAAATCATCCTTCAAAGCCCTCGCCTTTATGCTGCATTTGTGGCCCACGAGGCCTTTTCGAGTCTTGCTCCAGCGCCGGTTTTCGCCCCTACAGAGCAATGAGCAAAATCCTTAATTTGAAAACTTCCGAGGCAAATTCGTTGGATTTCTTGGAACAGAAACTGCAGCGCCGCGCTTCGAATGAAATCAATGCTAGGTTAGCTCCCAGGCTGATTCATGAGGTTAATAACATTCTTACAGGCATTTACTTCAATATTGAAGGCTTCCGAGAAGTGCTTGATGCTGCTCATCCGCTTGCTGAAAGCGTTCGGGAAATCCAAGTTGGTGTTGAACGCATTAATGATGTGCTTGCTCGCATTACGCAAATTTATCTCAACGCTGCAGAGCGTGAGCAAACTTATCACGAAGCCCAAGCGCTTGTCGCAAGGCAGATTGACCTCTTGCGCATTGTTTTTTCAAAAACAGCCAGTATCAATCTGACCTCTCCTGATGTGGCTTTGCATCTTAACGTTTCGGAATACGATTTCCGTGTGGCATTGTTGACTCTGGCCATCTGCCTGAGGGGACTGTATCCCGAGGGGAAGATTGAGATTCCGATATCTATTTTCAGTCCAGAGGATTTGTCTAAATCAAATTTTGAAAAATATACCCCATTAGGTGATGGTGTAGGCATTTCCTTCCGATTGCCCTGCGTGGCTCTTTCTGTAGCGGAAATTGATGATTTTTATGCAAGGGATAATTCCTCCGATCTTTCCATGGCCGCTGCAGAGGCTCTCGTTGGCCAAGCTGGTGGCCGCTTGCTATTTTTTAAAGGGAACGCTCCGCACACGTCAGAAGTGGCGATGGTTTTCCCTCTCCATAATCTCAACTCCTAAAATGACTCCCTACCAGTGAATAAATCTTACGCTATTCTATCCATCGATGACGATCCCATCATTCTCAAAGTGCTTGAGGATCTGGTGACACGGGCAGGCTACCAATCCATGACAACAACGAGTGGCGAGGAGGCCCTGCATTTGGCGGTGGACCGCAAATTTGCCGTCATCATTGCAGACCACAACATGCCGGACATGATGGGTTCTGAATTGTTAAGCCGCATCGCTCGAATTCAGCCTTCCGCCTCCCGCATCCTCATCACGGGTATCAAATCCTTGGATATCGTGACCTCAGCAGTCAACAGCGGCGAGATTTTTCGCTTTGTCACGAAGCCATGGATTTCCGCCGAGATGATTGCCACCCTGCACAACGCCGTGCAGCGTTACGAGTTGATCGAGTCCAATCGGGCTCTTGAAAAAACAACTCAAGAATTGAATGAGCGCCTCTCCGTTGCAAATCTTCAACTTGAGCGTCAGCTCAAGGAACTCGAGGCGAGCAAAAAAGAAATAGACCTCTCACATGACGCTCTCAAAACAAACTTTAGCCGTTCGCTTGAGCTCTGCCAGCGCATCCTTACAACATTCAATCCCCTCCTCGGCGAACAGGCCAAGGCCGCAACGGGAATCTGTCAGCTCATGGCGCAGACTCACTATTTCAACGAGGAGCAAAAGCATGTGCTTGATGTCAGCGCACGGCTTTACGATATCGGCCTCACTGCTGTGCCGCATGGATTCATGTCAGCCGTTCAAAACAACTCGGATGATATGTCTCCAGAGTTAAAAACGGTCTTTCTCAACCACACAATCCATGGTCAAACTTTGGCTTCATTTGTGGATCTCCTGAAGCCGGTGGGTGAGACGATTCGTGCCCACCATGAGCGCTTTGATGGAACCGGGTTTCCTGATGGACTGGCTGGTGAGATGATTCCTTGGACGGCGCGTTGCCTTGCTGTTGTTGTTTATTATGTGACTTGCGGGCTGCCTCAGGAGCAGGCTGTGGATCGGATTCTCGAGCAGTCGGGTACGGCCTTCGACCCTGATGCCGCGCGACTTTTCCTCAAGTGCGCCCAGGCGACACCCTTGCCGCGTTTGGTTCGCGAGGTGATGGTGGATGAGCTGGATGTCGGCATGCAGCTAGCATGCGGTATCTACAGTCCAACAGGCGTGCTTCTCGTCGCAGAGGGCTACCATCTCGATGAAAACACGATTGTAAAAATCCGTAACTACAACAGCTCTTCGACCCTTCTGCGTCAGTTGCTAGTTTACTGCTGAGTGCTACGCCCTTCGAGGAGGCTGCCGACCTTGGATATCAGATCTCCCACGGAAAACGGCTTTCGGAGAAAGGCGAAATCAGATTCGTGTTCCTTAGCGATTTCTTGCTGATCCGGGTAGCCTGAGGTTAAGAGAAAAATTGTTTCCGGCCGTTTCTTTTGGATCTTGCGCGCGAGTTGTAGCCCTCCCATGCGAGGCATGATCATGTCGGTGAAAACCAAATCCGGTTCAAACTTCTCGCTCTCTTCGAAAAGAGAAAGTGCTGTCTCCCCGTCATCCGCTTCCACTACTCGATGGCCAAGGCGCTGCAGCACGGTGCGCGCGAGGTTTCGAATGGCTGAGTCGTCCTCCACCAGGAGGATTGTGGCCGGAGCGGTTGTTCTTTCCACAGCATGGATGTCTGGCTTCGGCTGTGACTCCGGGACACTAGGCAGAAAGATATCCAGGCGGCTCAAGCCGTTCGATATTGGTGGAATTTCAAGTCTTCCATCGTTTTCTTCGATGACATCTGCCACTGTTGCGATGTTGCGGTTTTTTTCGAGGGTTTTGGAAACTCCTCGGCCCGATTTGGGATTGAAGGCAAGCGAGATGCGAGCATAATTACCAGGAGCTAAGGATTTTTGCGCAATGCGTCGGGCATCTTGGATATTGTCCTTGCAGATTGCGATCTTGAGTTGGCCTCCTTGGGGCATCACTTCGCGTGCGGTCACTGCAAGGTTTATGAAAACCTGTTCGATCTGGCTGCGGTCAGCCTGCACGAAGGGGAGGCTAGGTTCGATGTTGATTACAAGTTCGATCTGCTCGCCCAGCAGGCGGCGAAGCATTTTAATAACATCATTCAAAAGCTCTCCGATATTGATTGAGCCTCGGCGAATGGCCGGAGGTTTGCTGAAGGCCAGAAGCTGGTTGGTCAGCGAGGAGGCTCGGAGTGCGGCTTTTTCGATTTCTGCCACGAAGCCTGTCAGCTCGCTTGTTTTCGACATTTCATCCATGAGGATCTGCGAGTAGCCGATCACGACGGAGAGCATGTTGTTGAAATCATGTGCAACGCCGCCGGTAAGCTTGCTAAATGCCTCCGCGCGTTGCGACCTGCTTAGTCGAGCTTCCATCTCACGCAAATCAGCCACATCCGTTATCACTGAACAAAGAAGGGTGCTGCTGCCTTCTGTAGGAGCTATGAAATAACCCCGCTCGAGAAGAATGGTGTAGTGCCCGATCTTCTTGCGTGCCCGGTATTCCGCTTCAAACGGCCCGCCCTCAGTAAGCACGCGCTCGATTTCTCTGCGGTAGGCTGTGCGGTCGTCCGGGTGGATGAGCAGCATCCAGATTTCAAATTGCCCTGCGATCTCGTGAGGGAAGATTCCCAAAATCCTCTCCATGGCGCCCGAGTAGATTGTCTCGTCCACAGCAGTATCCCACTCGCGTAGGATCTGCGCTGCTGACTGCATTGCGCCCTCCATGCGTAGTTTCCATTGCCGGAGTTTACGCAGTTCCAACTTCAATTCCTCATCATTCGGAGGAGGCGTGGAGACGTTCTCGGAGATTTTTGGATTTGAGCGAAGCACGGTGGGGATTCTTAGTTCAAGGTAAGCTTCGAGTCATTGTGGAAAAAGGACTATTTTCCAAAGAGAAGGGCTTTCGCGTGTTTTCGGGCGGATTCAGCCTGTCCACCTAACATTCGTGCGATTTCGCTAATGCGTTCTGTGCCGACGATGGGTGCCAGCTTCGTGCGGGTGCGCTCGCCCGTGGTGTCCTTGGATACCACGAATTGCGATTCCGCTGCAGCTGCGACTTGTGGAAGGTGGGTGATGCAGAAGACTTGGTGGGATGCGGCGAGTTCCTTCATCTTGGCTCCGACTTTAGCTCCGATCTCGCCTCCAACATTCGCGTCGATCTCGTCGAAGATCAGCACGGGCACGCTGTCCTGCGCTGCGAGCGATGTTTTCAAGGCCAGCATGACGCGCGAAATCTCACCACTGGAGGCGATCGCGCGAAGCGGTCGCTCGGGCTCGCCAGGATTAGGCGCGAAGAGAAAATCCACCTGTTCGATGCCAAGCGGAGAGGCTTCCTCGAGCTCTTCAAAAACAATAGAAAATCCGGCTTTAGCAAATCCCAGATCGGCCAAGTGGGTTTTTACCAGATCAGTCAGCTTGGGAGCTGCTTGGTGCCGAGCTTGGCTGAGTTTCTTTGACGCCGAGTCGAGTGCTTTTCGAGCTTCGGAAATTTCGTCATCCAGACCCGCTCCCCGTTCCTCGCGATTCCTAAGCTGTGCAAGTTTTGCGGAGGCATTCGCACCGAACTCGATCACATCTTCGACGGTCGAACCGTATTTTCGTTTGAGATTTTGTATGGTATCGAGCCGCGCTTCGGTGGCCTCAAGAGTCTTGGGATCCGCATCCAGCTTAGATGCATAGCGGTCGATATCCTTGGCCAGATCCCGCAGTGACTCAAAAATGCCAGCCCCAGCGGTGCTCAGCGGCTCGGTTTGAGCGTCCAGGCGCTGCAGTTCTCTCATCAATCGGGATACATCCCTCCAGCGCGAGGTAAGAGAGTCCTCGGATTCGGAGAGCAGGCAAGTGAGGTCGGCGCATATCGAGCAAAGGCGGTGCGCATTGGCACCCGTACTTTGGCGCGCGAGGAGTTGATGTTCCTCACCTGGCTGGAGGGCGGCTTCGTCGATTTCAGCAACCTGGTGGGATAACAAGTCCAGCTCTCTCGCGTGAGCCTCGGCATTTTCCGTGAGGCGTTTTTTTTCACCAGTGAGATGCATCCAATCGCGTCGCCGAACGGCGTACTCCGAGCGAAGCGACTCTGCTCCTGCAAAGGAGTCGAGAACAAACACCTGCTCATCCCTTGAAAAAAGGCTCTGGTGGTCGTGTGGTCCATGCAGATCTACCAATAAATCCCCGAGATGTCGCAGAAGGGCGAGCGTGCAGGGGGAGCCGTTCACGTATTGTTTACCCGCGCCGCTGGTGAAGACCGTGCGTTTGATGACGAGCGAGCCATCCTCGCAGGGTTCCGCACCGCCCTCTTCGAGTATGCCATGCACGCGCGAATCTGGTGGGATTTGAAAAAGACCTTCTACTGCGCAGGTGTCGGCACCCGAGCGCACGAGCGACTTCTCGGCGCGCTCACCGAGCAGAAGCTTCACCGCGCCAAGGATGATGGATTTTCCTGCACCGGTCTCGCCGGTGATTGCGACAAACCCCGCAGGAGGCTCCCATAGGAGGTCTTCCACGAGAGCGAGATTGCGGATGCGAAGAGATGCCAGCGTTGCGGACATTCGATAAGTATGCCACCCTCTGTTCCGAATTCCAAGCGATGCAACAGGTGCAAATCACATTTTTAGGAACAGGGACCTCGCATGGGATTCCAGTGATTGGATGCGCTTGCAAAGTCTGCAATTCCGCAGATTCGCGCGACAAGCGTCTTCGCACATCCATCTGGGTCGAAACGCCGGGCTTTTCCCTCATCGTGGATACAACACCGGATTTCCGCACCCAGTGCCTGCGGGAGGAGATTTGTCGTGTGGATGCCGTGCTCTACACACATGCCCATGTGGACCACATTCTTGGCTTTGATGATCTGCGGCGCTTTTGCGAGCTGGAGAGCAAAAACATGCCAATCCTTGCATCCGCGCCAACTCTTGAAAGCCTCGCCCGCGTCTTCCACTATGCTTTCGACGGCTCAGCTCGTTTTCCCAATTACATTCGCCCCGATCCGCAGCCTGTGAATGGTCCTTTCACGCTCGGTGGTCTGGATATTGTGCCTGTCGAGTTGCCCCATGGGCGGATGACCACTAATGGCTTTGTTTTTAAAAAAACCGGCCGCCGGCTTTTTGCCTACTACACTGATTGCGCTGAGGTACCGCCCGCTGCTGAAGAAGCGGCGCGAGGTGTTGAGGTGCTCGTTATTGACGCGCTGAGACATCATTCCCATCAGACTCACCTTACTGTCCAAGGCGCCCTCGAGGCCGCTCGCCGCATTGGTGCCCGCCAAACCTATCTCATTCACATGTGCCACGAACTTGGTCATGCCGAAACCGAAGCAAATCTGCCACCGGATGTTCGACTCGCCTATGATGGTCTTCGCATTCATTTCTAAACGCGCTCTGCTTTTCTCTCTACTGGTGCTGAATGCGGCGACTTCCGCTATTTCGGCGGATAATTTGTCCGCTGCAACAATTGTGTTGTTTAATTCTAACGATCCAGAGTCCGGCGAACTTGCTCGTTATTATGCGCTCAAAAGGGGCATACCTTCGGACCAGCTTGTGGGTCTTTCCTGCCCAGCCTCGGAGGAAATCAGCCGTGCAGAATTCGATCGTACCATCGCCGTGCCGCTTCGGAAGAAAATGGAGTCCAGCGGTTGGTGGAAAAGCATGCGCCTTCATGGCAACAAAAAAGTGGTGGTTGAGACATCCATTCGCTTTGTGGCCATCATGCGTGGCATGCCGCTCAAGATTGCGGCAGACCACTCGATTTCTCCTCCCGCAGGCACACGCAAAATCCCATCGGCCATTTCGTCGCGCAACGAAGCATCAGTTGATAGTGAGATTGCTGGATTAGGCATCGAGGACTGGACGCCCTCAAGTGTTATGGAGAATCCTTATTTCGGACGCTTTACGCAGATTCTGGACGACTCGGTTTTGCCAGGGATGCTCCTTCCTGCGCGCCTCGATGCCCCCACCGCTTCGATGGTGCGGGCCATGATTGACGACTCCCTCATGGTGGAGAGAGAGGGGCTCTGGGGTTGGGCCTACATTGATGGCAGGGACATCAGCAGCGGTGGCTACAGTGAGGGCGATAACTGGATGCGCCACCTCGTCGCGATCCTCCGCCAGCGCGGGGTGCCCACGATTTTTGACAACCAGCCGACAACAATTCCAGATGACTTTCCTGTGACCGACGCGGCTGTTTATTTCGGTTGGTATGCGTGCAATGCAACAGGGCCTTTTGCGCGGCAGGATTTTCAATTCAAGCCCGGAGCCATAGCGGTTCACCTGCACTCCGAAAGTGCCAGCACGCTTCGCAGCACGACCAATAACTGGTGTGGCCCGCTCATTGCACGCGGTGCCGCAGCCACGCTGGGAAATGTTTACGAGCCCTACCTCTCGCTCACGGCGAACTTGGATGTTTTTCAGGATCGACTCATGAGTGGCTTGACCCTTGCCGAAAGCGCCTACA
>JBIJCR010000146.1:0-4241 GCA_044344595.1 Terrimicrobiaceae bacterium | reverse complement strand
AAAAGATCGCCATCAATACGAAAAAGCGGCGGTGTCTCTGTGCGGAGGATCACATCGGAGGCATCATTCTCTGCTGAGGATCGGAGGATCTCGTTGATGAGGGACGACAGCATAATGACTCTCTACGGGCCGCTACTCAAGATGTCGAGAGGTTTATGGCATGGCAAACCCGGCAAATTATGCCTCATTTTCTTTTGAGATATGGTTTCAAGCTGTCTTATGCAGGGTGGCACAGCTGATGCTATGCAAACACTACCATGGTAGAAGGTATTTACACTAATGCTGCTTCTCTTTCAGCTCTTGAGCGCTGGCAACAAACTATTTCACAGAACCTTGCGTCTGCAAATGTAGCTGGCTTTAAAAAAGCCAATTTTGCAATTGAAAGCGACCAGAAGAAAACGACGGAATACTCGCCCGATGGAGTCACTGGTGCTCGGCACTCTGGAGGTATTCCATCCCGAACCACTAGTGTGAATTTCTCTCCGGGAGAAATGAAGCTCACCGGGAAAAATACCGATTTTGCAGTCGATGGTCCTGGGTTTTTCCAAGTTCAAAATACTAACGGAAAAAATCTTTATACAAGAGATGGTGAGTTTCATATCAACCAAGATAATACGCTTGTAACTAAAGATGGTCTTCCTGTTCTTGGCGATGGTGCTCCTATCACGGTCGACCCTGAAAAAGGGCAGCTTGTTGTTGCAAAGGATGGATCTATTTCCCAAGGTGACAATCTTCTGGGCCGGCTTAACCTCTATGATTTTGATGATCCCGACCAACTAACCCGTGTCGAGGGCGGATTTTTTGAACCTCCAGAAGGCAATGACGCTCCGCAAGCCTTGGATCAGATTTCCATCACCCAGGGTGCTATTGAGTCCAGCAATGTCGCCCCTATGTCGGAACTTGTTAATCTTATCGCCGTATCGCGTGCTTATGAGGCCGCACAGCGTTCTGTGACCTCGCACGATGATCTCATTTCTAAAGCCATCAACTCCCTCGGCGCAACAGCCTAATTATAAAATCAATAAAACTCTATGTTAAGAGCCCTACAAGCAGCTTCCACAGGAATGGAAGCTCAGCAGATGAACCTCAACACGATCGCGAACAACCTCGCGAATGTGAATACAACCGGTTTCAAGAAAAACAAAATCGAGTTCCAGGATATGCTCTATCAGAAGAAGCGCGAGGTTGGCGCCGAGCAGGGTGCAGGAAATCTCACGCCGACATCTGTGGAGGTCGGTAATGGAACTCGCGTGGTCTCGACCGCAAAAATCTACACTCAAGGCCAAGTCACTCAAACTGGGGAAAAAATGGATGTTGCCATTCAAGGTGACGGTTTTTTTGAGGTTCAGCGTCCGGATGGCACTACGGCTTATACCCGCGATGGTGGTTTCAAGCTCGGTTCCGATGGGCGTGTGGTGACCAACGATGGGTTGCCTGTTCTCGGAGGTTTCCAACCAATACCTGTTGATGCCCAGAATGTTAGCATCTCATCGACTGGCCAAGTCACTGTGGAGACTCCTGGTGGTCAGCAGAATTTCCAGCTGCAGCTCGTTCGTTTTAACAACCCTGCGGGTCTGCGTAGCGCGGGCGGCAATCTTTTCGACGAAACGCCAGCCAGTGGCGCTCCAAACCTCGGGAATCCCGGGCAGGCTGGATTCGGTTCGCTTCTGCAAAACCACCTCGAAACCTCCAACGTGAACGTTGCCGAAGAAATGGTGAATATGATCCTTGCCCAGCGTGCCTATGAGGTGAATGCCAAGGCCATTCAATCATCTGACCAGATGATGGAGCAAGCGAACAACATCAAGCGTTAATGAATCTTTTTTTCGCATTTTTTCTTCCAATCGCGGCGGTAGCGTCTTTGCAGGCTGCCGATTTGGGAGGTATTACCGTCCCGCTGGCCAATGCGCCCGTAAACCCGGCAGTTGCCAGTTTTCAAAAATCCGAGCCTGCAGCGCCCGCCGTGGTGACCTCGCCTGGCACAGTAACCATCGGCGAACGCGAGATTCTCGATGCCTTGCAGCGCGAACTCATCGCCCGCTACTCACTGGAGGGCGACCTCAAGCTATCACTCTCCCAAGAGTGGAAGCCTCTCGAAATCCGAAATGGCCGCGATTGGAAGTTGATCATCGATCAAGCGCCGCTGGGCGGGCTTTCATCAAGGCCCCAAGTGCGCTACCATATCGAAGTCGGCGGCAATCAAGTCGGATCCTGGCAGGAGAGCCTTCGCGCCTCGCTCTGGCGTCCCGTGTGGGTTGCTACTCGCCGCCTTGATCGCGGAGCAACGCCCGATTCTTCCTCCTGCGCATTGAAAAATATCGATACTCTTGCAGAAAACCTCTCTTTCGTCCCGGCGGATACCGACCTCTCCCTTTACGAGATGGCCCAAGGCGTCGCACAAGACCGACCTCTCACCTCGCGTGATCTCTCTCTGCGTCCCTTAGTTCGCAAAAACCAACTCGTCGATGTGATTGTCTCCGAGGGATCGCTCAATATCACCATGAAGGGTTTGGCACTTGGCACGGCTGGTGCTGGGGAAATGGTAAGTATCCGAAATCCCGATAGCCGGAAGGACTTTCAAGCCAAAGTTGTCGGAATCAATACCGTCCAAGTTAAATTTTGAGTTCAACCATGAAATTTTCCTTTACAGTTTTCTTGTCAGTATGCGCTTTTTCTGCATTCATCCTCACGGTAAACTCCGTCCAAGCCGGATCCCTTTGGCTGAAAGAAGGTTCCAATGAACAAAGCATGTTTGCTGATAAAATTGCCCGCAATATCGGTGATATTCTTACGATTGTTGTATCGGAGGATACATCCACCCAGCAAACCGCCCGAATCAAGACCTACGAGAACACACAAGGCGGCACGGGTATTTTTCCCGCACTCAACGCCACATTGAATGGATTTGTTCAAGCTCTGCCGGGTTGGCTGAGCAAGTCAACAGGTGGAAGCGTGGATGAGAATGATGTCACTATCCCAACTCTCGACATCGCGGCTAAAAGCGAGTGGAATGGTGGCGGCGATACACAAAACACCCTAACCCTCACAAACCGCACTGCCGTGACAGTGGTGGATGTTTTGCCAAACGGCAACCTTGTTGTTGAAGGCGCTAAGATCATCCGCGCTGGCGAAGAATCTCAATACGCTTACATGCGCGGCATTGTTCGTCCGATCGACATAGCCTCCGATAATACCATTCCCTCCACTAAGATCGCCGACGCACAGGTCGAGTTTATTCCTGAAGGCGAACTCACCGAAGCCCAGAAGAAGGGTTGGCTTGTCCGCATCTGGGATAAAATCAAGCCGATGCCTTAATTTTTTAAAAATCGTGAAAAAGTTCACCCTTATTCCACTTCTTGTAGCGCTTCTCGCCAATCCGCTGCCTGCACAGGTCGTTGACTCCTCGCCTATCACGCTGAATTACTCCGGCGGTTCGCGCATCAAGGACCTCATCGATGTCGAAGGTGCCCGAGATAACCAATTGAATGGCTACGGTCTCGTGGTCGGTCTTGCTGGCACTGGCGATAGTAAAATCGACTCTACGCTCCAGAGTATCGCCAATGCTTTGAAATCTTACGGGATCAATGTGCCCCGCGATGCCATCAAGTCTGGCAATGTAGCCGCTGTGATGGTGACAGCTGACATCGGGCCATTTGCCAAGCCAGGATCTCGCATTGATGTCACAGTGTCTTCCATGGGTGATTCCAAGACCCTTCAAGGTGGTGTGCTGCTCCAAGTTCCACTTCAGGGTGCTGATAAAACTGTGTACGCCGTAGCTCAGGGTGCGATAGCCGTTGGTGGTTTCCTCGGTGGGCAGGGGGGGCCTGGTGGTGCAACGGTTCAAAAAAATCACCCCACTGTAGGCACCATTCCGAATGGCGCTATTGTCGAGCGCGAAATTCCTACACAGATCGTTCAAAATGGCTCTCTCAATCTTAATCTGCGTGAGTCGGATTATATCTCTGCCGCCCGCATGGCTGAGGCTATCAACCGTGTTTTTCCAAATACCGCAGTTGCTCGTGATGGGCGCACGGTGAATGTCATGATTCCTCCGGAATACAACAACTATGAGGTTAATTTTGTTGCGAGTCTTGGTGGTATCGAGCTGGAGCCTGACTCCATCGCCCGTGTTGTCATCAACGAACGCACCGGCGTAATCGTGGCCACCTCAAATGTCCGAGTTTCTAAAGTGGCCGTCAGCCACGGTTCGCTCACGATTTCTATAGCTTCTACGCTCACTG
>JBIJCR010000145.1:0-4286 GCA_044344595.1 Terrimicrobiaceae bacterium | reverse complement strand
GAACGCGGCAAACCCTACAAATGCGCCATCGTCGCCGCCATGCGAAAACTCCTCCTCCACATCCAATCCCTCATCAAAAATCCAAAACTTTCCCCTTGCTGATTACCACAGTTGCTCTGTGGTTAATTCTGCTGTATTCGAGTTCATTGACGCGGATTACAGGGATTTTCACGGTGCGGGCGGTTTTTGCCTGCAATCCAACACAGAAGAAAATATCTCTTATTACATTCCACAAAAATTATTTAGAATGTTTAAATTGCCTATTATTTTAAACAATTAAACACGCTTGGGCTCCAGGGCCGTGTACACCTTGGATGAGGATGCCTTCGACATCAGCGGTTTTCGAGGGACCTGTGACCCAGATGAGGTTCGGGTCGTCAGGCATGGCGGCGAGAGCATCGGCGATGGTGCGGTGGATTTCGGCGCGGCTTACCAAGGCAATGTGATGCCATGGGGCAAGGGCGGCGAGGCGGTCGGGAGTCGATTCGTCGCTGATAATGATGGTGCCGGATTCCGCAATCGCTCCAGCAGCCGGTGTGAAAGCGGCGTCGATCTCATTGACCCGGGCGCGGGTGTAGTTGGAGGTGACTTCACAGAATTCCGAACAAAGCGCGGCGAGGCGGGTCAGCGGGGCTGGAATGTAGACGGTGCGGACGCCTTGGCTGCGAAGCCAGGCGGCGCAGGACTCCAGATGGGTGAAGCATTTTGTGCCGGTGGCCTCGGCTCGTTTCTGGAAGAGGGGGAGAGAATCCGCCTCGGCCGCGAGCCAGTGCGGCTCGGCAACATCTTTTGAGAAAACAGGGCGGGCTGTGCGTTCGGGCAACGGAGCGAGTGCGGCACGGACGCTGGAGAAGATTTGTTCGCGGGCGGTGCTCATTTTTTACGGCGGTCCTTGATCCAAGAGCGAAACTCTCCACCGCGCCACTCGGGGAGCGTGCGGGTTTTCAGCCAAGGTTGCAGGTAGGGAAGTGGAAGTTTTTCCAGCGGGACGAGGTTCATGACCTTGTTACTCTTCATGGCGAAGCGCCAGAGCATCGGGCTGGAGGCCAGCTTGGCAAAGGCGCCCATGGGCGGCGTGCCGGGCGACGGGGCGTGTTCCTCATGGCCGCGGTTGCGAAGTTTGAGGAGAAGGTCGGGAATCGGGATATCCACCGGGCAGACTTCATTGCATGCTCCGCAGAGGCTGGAGGCCTTTGGCAGATCGGCGAGTTGTTTGAAATTTTTGCCTGCGAGGAGGGGCGAGAGAACGGCTCCCACGGGGCCGGGATAAACGCTGCGGTAGGCGTGACCGGAGGCCTGGCGGTAAACGGGACAGACATTCAAACAGGCACCGCAGCGGATGCAGCGCAGGATTTCGCGGCAGTCGGAGGCGAGAATCTGTGAGCGCTGGTTGTCCACGAAGATCACATGCATTTCCTGCGGGCCGGACGGCCGGTCGGTGCGGGCGGGGCCATTGATGAACTCGGTGTAAACAGTGAGTTGCTGACCGGTAGCGGAGCGGCCAAGAAGGTTCAGGAGAACGGCGAGTTCGGCATCCGAGGGAATGACTTTTTCGATTCCCACGAGGGCGATGTGGATCTTCGGCGCGGCCAGGCAGAAGCGGGAGTTGCCTTCGTTGGTCACCAGCACGAGGCGACCAGTCTCGGCGGAGACGAAGTTTGCGCCGGTGATGCCGGCATCCGCTTGCAGGTATTTATCCCGCATGAAAACGCGGGCGCGGCGGGTGATTGTTTCCGGGTCGTCGTTGTAGTCGCCGAGGCCTTCGCGCTCGAAGCTCTTTGCGATATCGCGTCTGTTTTTGTGGATGATCGGTTTGACGATATGGCTGGGGTGGTCGCCATCGATCTGAATGATATATTCGCCGAGGTCGGTCTCGACGGACTCGATGCCAACGGAGCCGAGGTGGTCGTTCAGATGAATCTCCTCCGAGATCATACTCTTCGACTTCACGACCTTTTTCGCGCCGGCTTTCTGAAGAATATCCGATACGGCGCGGCAGGCGTCCTCTGCCGTGACGGCGTAGTGAACATGCGCTCCCTGGCGTTTGAGGCTTTGCTCGGCCTGCTCGAGGTAGGTGTCAAGGTGCTCGATCGCGTGTTGGCGAATCTGGCCGGCGAGGCGGCGGAGATCGTCGGGAGCGGAGTAGTCGGTGCCGAGAACAGTATAACGCTTCTCGGTGCCGGCGGCGCTGTTGCTTTGGACGGCTTGTTGAACGCCCCGATCGAGGCGGCGGGCGAAGAGTTCAACTTTTTGTTCAGCCATGACGGTGGAGGGCGCTTTGGAGGATTTGCACGAAGTGGAGAGTTTTGACCGGGTGCCCGCCGCGATCGGCCAGACCACCGAGGTGCATGAGGCAGCTCATGTCTCCGGAGACAATAAAGTCGGGATTGGCCGCTGTCATATGCTCAAGTTTCAGACATCCCATAGATGACGAAACATGCGGGAAGCTGACCGAGAATGTGCCGCCGAAGCCACAGCACTGCTCGGCCTCGCCGAAAGGAATCACTTCGAGTCCATCGATGGACTCGAGTAGCTTTAAAGCCGCCTCGCCGCTGCCGGTGCCGCGCGTGTGGCAGGCGCGGTGAAAGGCGATACGGGCCGGAAATCGACCGGGCCATTTCTCGATGCCAAGGCCGTTGACGAGAAAATCGGCAAGCTCCCAAGTACGGTTGGCGAGTTTTTGGACAGTCGGTAGGTCTTTTTCCTTCTCGAACTCAAGCGGCGCGCCGTGGAAGAGCATCGCGGCACAGGAACCGGATGGCACGATAACCGGCTTGCCCCCCTCAAACACGCGAGTGGTGTGGCGCATGACCTCGCGCGAGGCCGGCCAGTCACCGCAATTGAAGGCCGGCTGACCGCAGCAGGTCTGGTTCTCCGGGAACTCGACTTCGCAGCCGGCGTGTTCGAGCACTTCGACGGTGGCTTTTGCTACGTCGTCGAAAAAAGCATCGCAGAGGCACGTGGCCATGAGCTGAACAGTGCGCCCAGCAACGCGGGAAAGGCTGTGTGTCATGAAAGTGCGGATTGGATGTGGAGGAAACGCTGAGCCTTCTCAGTCCATGTTACGCTGCGAACAGGCTCATGGATTTGAGGATTGCAGGAATGGCGCAAAATTTCGCGTCCCTCGGTGAGGGATTTGATTTCTCCGGTGGCGATGAGCTGGGCGATGATATTGCCCGAGGCCGTGGCCTCGACGGGGCCTGCTTCCAAGCAGAGACCGGTGGCGTCGGCTGTCATTTGATTGAGCAATGCATTGCGGCAGCCTCCACCCACGACCTGCAGAGTGTCGGGGAGATCCGGAATCATGTTTTTCAACCTCTGAATCATCAGGCTGTATTTGACGGTGAGGCTCTCCAGGATGACGCGGATGATTTCGGCCTTGGATGCCGGAGCGGGTTGGTTCGTTTTTTTGATCCAGTCCAAAATGGCCTGTGGCATATCGCAGGGTTTGCCAAACTCCGGTGCATCAGGATCAATCAATGCGGCGGCATTGGCATTTCGAGCCATTTCGACCATTTCGCTATATTCCATGGCGTGCCCCTGCTCAGCCCAGACGCGACGGCATTCCTGAAGGAGCCACATGCCTGCAATATTGGTCAGGAAGCGCGTGGTGCCCTCGAGGCCTTGTTCGTTTGAGAACTTGGCGTCAAAGGCCTCTTGGCTAAGGACCGGGGCTGAGAGCTCCATTCCTAAAAGCGACCAGGTGCCGGAGCTCAAAAAGAGAGGGTTGGAGCGCGATGGCACGCCAGCCACGGCCGACGCGGTGTCGTGGCTTCCGCAGGTGGTCACTTTCACGCCTCGCAGGCCGGTGGCAGCGGCGAGAGCTTCGGTGAGTTCGCCAAGAATGACACCCGGTTCGGTGACCTTTCCCAAAATGCGCGCGGGAATTCCGAGTGTCTCTGCCAGTTCGAGGTCCCATTCCGCCGTGCCTGCGCGGAGGAGCCCCGATGTGCTCGCTATGGTCCGCTCAATGGCCCTCACACCACAAAGCCGGTAATTCAGGTAGTCCGGCATGAAAAGCAGGCTCTGCGCTTGTTTCAATGCCTGCGGCGTCAGCCTGGACTCTGCCATGAGCTGGTAGATTGTATTGAAGAACAGCGGTTGAATGCCCGTGCGGTTCCAGATTTTTTCTTCGCCTACGAGGCGGGCGGCTTCGGAAATCATGCCGTCCGTGCGCGAATCCCGATACATCCAAGGTTCGTTGAGAGCCTTGCCCTCCGAGCCGATCAATAAGTAATCCACCCCCCAAGTATCAACGGCTACGGAGACGATATCCCCTCCGAAAC
>JBIJCR010000144.1:0-4308 GCA_044344595.1 Terrimicrobiaceae bacterium | reverse complement strand
GTCGGCAACATATCGTCTCGATCACCGAGATGGTTTTTTCCGAATTGGCCGGTGACATAACCTTGCGCCTTGAGAAGTGTCGCGATGGTTGGATCCTCTTTTTTCATACCCTCGGGAGTGCCGGGGAGACCGACTTTGGTGAGGCCGGTGCGAATGGGAGACTGGCCAGTGATAAAAGCCGCCCGCCCCGCCGTGCAGGATTGTTGGCCATACCAGTCAGTGAAATACGCGCCCTCGTTGGCGATGCTGTCGATATTCGGAGTGCGATAACCCATGATACCACGATTGATCGCACTGATGTTGAACTGGCCGATGTCGTCGCCCCAGATGACGAGGATATTGGGTTTTTTTTGCTTCGTTGACGCATGCACCGAGGCTGTGGCGAGAACAACGCCCAAGATGGCGAGAACAATTCGCGCAGGAGAGGATGAGATCTTCATGAAGTGGCTTCCTTAGCAAATTACATGAACGAAGGACAGCACTCTTTCAAACGGGCATGGTGTGGTCAGTTGTAAGCAACCGGAATTCGCCACCCGTGAATAGCACGGCTGATGCTCAGAACTTACCCAAACCCTCAGCACGATGAGAAAAACAATCATTACCTGCCTGGGTGTTTCCTCCATCGCATTGACCGGCGTTTTTTATGCCGACCATGCCTCCAGCCGGAAACACACATCCACCGTGAAAAGACAAACCGCCGAGGCCAGCGGCGGGATTCCAGCCGCCACGGATTCCAGCGGCGCCGCGCCGAACCCGCGCCAAAGCGGAACAACGCCTGCCATGGTCTCGTCGGGGCCGGGTGCACCGCCCATGCCAGCCCAAGCTGCAGGCCCCACCCACATGCAGCCTGGCCCATTTTTTCAGAAACAAGGGAACATCCAAAAATAAGAAATCATAAAAACACGAAAACCTGCAGATCTTATGCGATTGACTTACAATCAACCGCACAATGGTGACATAAATTTTATAAGTGCATGAGTTATTCAAGCCAGCCTAATGAGCAAGTTTTTTTGCTTGACAAGTAATACTCAAACAGACATTGAGGCGCTTTGAATGCTCAGAAGTTACCCAATTCCTTAGCACATGAAAAAAACAATCATTACTTGTTTAGGTGTTTCCTCCATAGCACTGATCGGCATTTTTTATGCCGACCAAGCCTCCAACGTGAAAAACACATCACCCGTGAAAAGACAAACCGCCGAAGCCAGCGACGGAATTCCATCCAAGTCGGATTCCATCGTGGCTGGGACGAGCGTACCACACAGCGGAATGGCCCCCGCCATGGCTTCATCGGGGCCGATTGCGCCTCCCTCACCACTGCCAGCCCGAGCGCCAATTACACCGCCAGATACCTCGCCGGCTTCGGACGAAGCAACAGACGTGACCGAAGTGGCGCAAAATAACAACCTACCCCCTCAGCAGGGTCCTAATTCTTCAAGCGCGGCCGCGCGCGGGCCGATGAGTCCAACAAACCTGATAGTTGAACTCCTGCAGTCCACCGACATGAGCAATCCCGAAGAAAGGCAAAAAGTGGTGTCTCGGATGACAGAGATCGAGGAGAGCCGCATGGATGCCGTGCTGGAAAAAGCGGATCAACTCGGAGTCCCTGTGCGCATCGATGAAATAGGTGGCAAGGTTTCCATTCTCCACGATTTCCGAGATGACCAACCCCTCTACCGCACTACAAACAACAAGAACGCAGCCATCTCAACAGGAGCCAACCTGATCCAGGCAGCTCCATACGGACTGAATGGCACTGGGGTAAAAATCGGCGTGTGGGATGGCGGCTCGGTTCGCAAAACACACCGCGAGCTCACCAGCCGGGTAACAAATATAAACCCCACGACTCCGCCCATAGACCACGCGACCCATGTTGCCGGCACCATCGCGGCAACAGGCGTGGATGCCAATGCGAAGGGCATGGCACCCAAGTCCACCGTGGATTCCTTCGATTGGGACAACGATTACGCCGAGATGTCAGCCAACGGCGCCGCAACAGCAACCGCCTTGGCAGCTATGTCGATCTCAAACCACTCCTACGGATACAATTCGGCCACGGCCGACATGGGGCGCTATGAAAACTTTGCTAGAACGAACGATGCTATTGCGTGGTCCCTGCCATATTACCTGCCTTTCTGGGCGGCGGGCAACGCTCAACGCATACTCACCGCGAAGGGAGGTTTCCAGTCGATTACCTTCGATTCCCTCGCAAAAAATATCGTCACTGTCGGAGCCGTAAACGACGCCGTCGTGGCAGGCACGCGGTCTCCATCCGCCGGATCCATGAGCTCCTTTTCAAGCTGGGGCCCCTGCGACGACGGCCGCATCAAGCCCGATCTCGTTGCCAACGGCGTGAGTGTATACTCCACGACGGCAGCAAGCGATTCGTCTTACAACAGCTACAGCGGCACCAGCATGGCGACACCGAATGCCGCCGGATCGGCTGCTCTCATCCAGCAACTCTACGCGAACACATTCGGCCAGCGCCCTCGCGCCAGCCTGCTCAAGGCCCTCCTCATTCACACGGCAGATGATCTCGGAAACCCAGGCCCCGACTACAAATTCGGATGGGGATTGATCAATGTGAAAGCTGCTGCCGACATTATCCTCGAGCAAAAAGCAACACCAGCCGTGCCAAGGCTCAGTGAGAACACCCTCACGGCGGCCGTGAAATCGATAACAACCACATTCACTTGGGATGGAGTGAGCCCGATTCGTGCAACACTTACCTGGACAGACCCCGCCGGAGCCGCACAGACGGAGACCGACAGCAGGACTCCAAATCTCGTGCACGATTTGGATTTAAAAATCACAGGCCCCGATGGGGCCACTGTCTATCTGCCCTTCATCATGCCCTTTGTAGGCTCATGGACACCGGCCGCCATGTCCGCCGCAGCCACCACAGGAAAAAACAAGACAGACAACACCGAGCAGATTTACATTTCGAAACCGAACCGCGCAGGAACCTACACGGTCACCGTGTCGATGGATGGCGCTCTGACCACAAACGCCCAGCCCTATGCTCTCGTCATAACTGGCGCGGCTGCCTCGACGACACCCGCTCCCGTGAACCCCGCTCCCACGATCAGTTTAACCTCGCCAACGAACGGAACAAGCATCACCTTGGGATCCCAGCTAACCCTGACAGCCAATGCCTCGGATCGCACATCCACCGACGCTGCAGGAGTCGTTTCCCAAGTCGAATTCTTCAGCGGTTCGACCTCGCTCGGCGTTGATACCACCGCGCCATATTCAATTGCTTGGACACCCGCAGCCACGGGAAATTACATCCTTACCGCCCGCGCGACGGATAGCCAAGGCGCGACTGGCACATCGACATCGGTGACGGTCGCGGTTGTGGCACCACCGCCCGCACCAATCATTTCCTCGTTCTCACCGGCGAGCGGACCAGTCGGAACCAACGTCCTTATCAATGGAACAAACCTCTCCGCTATCACCGGCGTACAGTTCAATGGCGTGGCCGCCAGCGTTTGGGGGATCGTCTCTGCCACTCAAATTAGCGCTACAGTTCCGCTCGGAGCCACGACTGGACCAGTAAAAGTATCAACAGCTACTGCGAGCTCGACGAGTTCGGCAGCATTCACTGTCACTACGCCATCCGACAGAGTGGTCATTAGCCAAATATATGCTGGTGGCGGCAAATCGTGGTCGGATTTCAGCAATGACTATGTGGAACTCCACAATCCCGGAACCACTGACGTCCAGCTCAATGGATGGTCACTTCAACTCGCCACCGGCTCTGGCAGGAAATGGACGGTGATTGCACTCAAAGGTACCATCCCAGCGAAAGGCTACTACCTCATCGCGCTCGCAGGCGGCGACTACGCCTACGATCTGCCAAAAGCCGACGCTTCGGGCTCCTTCGACCTCGCCGCCAAACAAGGCAAAGTCGCCCTCATGAGAACCACCACACGGCTGACTATCGTATCACCGATTGGCATGACAACGCTGAACGACTTCGTCGGCTACGGCACCGCCAACGCCTATGAAGCCTACCCAGCCATCGCGCCCGAGCGCAATTACGCCATCTTCCGAGCGAACGAAGGCGCCACAGACACGGATAACAACAAGGAAGATTTCGATTGGAGCTCTGCCGCACCGCGCAACACCGCTACCCCGGTCACGCTGCGCCAGCAGCAATTCTAGTCTCTAACCAGCCGAAAAAAGACAACTCTCAGCCAGGCCGCATGAACCAACATGCGGCCTGGTTCATTTTTTCCAACCCGAGTACAGCAAAATTAACCACAGAGCGCACAGAGAACACAGAGGATGATCTGTTTATGATGC
>JBIJCR010000142.1:0-4385 GCA_044344595.1 Terrimicrobiaceae bacterium | reverse complement strand
TTGGGGGGAACTTGGAGGCGCTCTCCCGCGCCCTCAAGATACCGAACCAAAACAACAACAAAAAACCGACCTCAAACACAAAGAATCGGATAGCCCCCTCCGCCCACTTCGCCACACAATATCTGAAAACCAGCCGGGCCTCCCAATCGTATACTAAGAGGAGGCAGGTTTAAATGGGCCGACCAGCATCCTCCCATACAACATGAATTTTTTTGAAGGCTGCACTACACTGATCACAGGAGCATCCTCCGGGCTCGGAGCGGAGTTTGCGCGCCAACTTGCCCCGCTCGCCTCGCGGCTCGTTCTGGTGGCTCGGCGCAAAGACCGTCTAGAGGAACTCGCCTCAACACTTCGGTCGATCCACCCCCAACTCGATATCCGAGTCTTTGAGGCAGATCTAACCCGTTCCAAATGTCGCCACGCCTTGGCCGATTGGCTAGCCAACGAACAACTCGATATCAATTTTCTCATCAACAACGCAGGCCTCGGCGATCATGGTCATTTCGACTCCAGCGACTGGACCCGCGTACAGCAAATGATTGATCTAAACATCACTGCACTCACCCATTTGACCCACATTCTCGTGGGGCGAATGCTCGTATGCGGCCGAGCGGCCATTCTCAATGTCAGCAGCGTGGCGGGATTTTTTCCTCTCCCGAATATGGCGGTTTACTCAGCCACAAAAGCTTATGTCACCAGCCTGTCGGAGGCCCTTGCCATAGAATTACGTCCTAGAGGCATCACCGTCACCGCCCTATGTCCCGGACCCGTGCCGACCGAGTTTTTCGATATCGCGACCCGGCCGGGAGAAGAAGACTATGCCTCCCATTTCGAAACCTTCCCGGCCTTTGTGGTTTCGGCCCCAAAAGCCGTGCGCGATGGACTCCGCGCCGTGGCCAGCGACCGCGCCCGCATCATTCCCGGCCCGCTGCTCGCGGCAGCCGTTGCCGTTGCGCTTGCCATCCCGTTCTGTATCGTCCGCCACATTCTTACCGCAAAAGCTGCATCTTTTTAAAAATCTGTACGATGCCTACATTCACCACGAGCCAATCCGAGTCCCTCTCCTTCGCCGAGGCATTCGAACTCATCAATCCACATCTCTACACGGTTGAGGAGCGCATTCGCACCCAAGCCAAATCTTTTGATCCCGCCGTGGAGGGTTATGTCTCATACATCTGCGGCGCAGGAGGTAAGCGTCTGCGACCAGCTCTAACGCTTCTCTCCGCCGGGGCCACGGGAAAAATCACTCCCAGCCATGTGGATCTAGCGGTGATCCTCGAGCTCATTCATATCGCAACTCTCGTGCATGATGACATTATCGACGGAGCGGAACTCCGCCGTGACCAGCCCTCCGCCAATGCCAAGTGGGGTAACTCCATCAGCGTGCTTCTCGGCGATGTGCTCTTCGCCCACGCGCTCAAGCTTTCCACAAATTTCAGCAATAGCGACATCTGCCGCCGCATCGCGGACGCCGCCTCCGAGGTTTGCTCCGGCGAGATCATTCAGACCCAGCGCCGCTTCGATCTCAAGCTCACGACCGCCGACTACTACCGCATTATCGAAATGAAAACGGCCGCCCTCTTCACTGCAGCCTGCGAGCTGGGGGCGTTCATCAGCGAGGCAAGCCCAGCTGTGATTGGATGCTTCAAAACATTTGGAACCAAACTCGGCGTGGCCTACCAGATCTACGACGATATCCTCGACTTCGCCGGCAATGAGGAGGAGACCGGCAAAACGCTCGGCACCGATCTTCAAAAAGGAAAATTCACCCTCCCCGTGCTGCTGATGCTCCAATCTGGAAAAGATGTCACCACCCTGCGCGACATGCTGCTCAATGACGAGCCTGGAAGCCCATCAGCCCTGGCTGCCATTCTTCACGAGGCGGGAACAATCGAGAATGCCAAGGCGATAGCCAACAGACTCATCGCGGAAGCCATCGAGCAACTCAACGGAGTTCAGAACAACCGCTACGCACGCGGCCTGCGCGCGATACCGGAACACTTGCAAAGCCTCCTCAAGGGGCTGTGACAATCTGATCGGCAATCTCCTCGGCTGGATAGGTCCAAATCTCCGAAAGCGTGGGATGATAGTGAGGGACAGCCGCAAACTCCCGCGCCGTGGCGCGGTAGCGCATGGCCATGACAACTTCGTGGATGAGTTCAGACGCCTCTGGGCCTACGACTGCGCCGCCGAGAATCTCGCCCGTTTCGCGTGCCGCCGTGAGTTTCACAAACCCATGCATCTCACCCATGAGTAGAGATTTTCCATGGTCATTGAACGGATAAGTTGCGGTGAGAAAAGGAATCCCCGCCGCCTCTAACTCCGCCTCGGTAGCGCCGACGCTGGCAAACTGGGGATCCGAGAAGACGGCGAAAAGTTTCAGCCGATAGTCCATGAGCGGCGGTTTGCCTGTATGACGAGCCAAGTGGATGGCCGCATTGGTGGCGGCGATCTCGCCCTGCTGAATGGCGATATGAACGACTTCGAGCCCGCCGCACACATCGCCTGCCGCAAAAATGTGAGGAACCGATGTCGCTTGCGTGGCACCGACTTTGACGCGCCTGCCATCAGTCGCCAGGCCAAGCGCTTCCAGACCTTTTAGCGCTGGAGTGCGACCGAGTGCGTTGAGAACGCGCTGCGCATGAAGCGTGTTGATGGTGCCGTCTTTTTCGAAAACGACACGCATGCCATCGCCTTCTCTTTCGACGCGCAAAAGTTTCGTGCCCGTGTGAATTGTGATTCCATCCGCCCGCATGCCTTCCTCCAAAGCGGCCGCCGCATCGGAATCGCTGCCGCGCAGAATCTGCGCGCTGCGCTGAACAATCGTCACCTCGCACCCGAAAGCCCGGCAATAGGAGGCCATCTCCAGCGCCACCGGTCCCGCCCCAAGCACAATGATCGAATTCGGAATTTCCTCCAGATCAAGGATGTCATCACTCGTTAAGCAACCCGCCTCGGCCAATCCCGGCACAGGCGGCGTCGATATTTCAGAGCCGGTGGCGATGAGAAAGGATTTGCCCCGAAGGGTCGTCGAGGACCCGTCTGCCGACACAATGCGGACATCGTTGGCATTCAAAAACTCGGCGCGTCCCCGAAAAAAATCGAACCTGCCGGATTCCAGTTGTCCCTTGCGGTAGTCGGCGAACTCTGCGATGAGGCGGCGTTTTCTGGCAATGATTGCCGAGGCATCGAAGCGGGGATTATCACACGCCAAACCGAACTCCTTAGCACGGGTCAGAACGCGAAAGCGCCGCGCGGATTCAAGCAGCGACTTACTCGGCATGCATCCGCGAAGAATGCAAAGCCCGCCAACCTCACGCCCGCCTTCGAGCACAGCGACGCGAAGCCCGAGGGATGCCGCCGTTCTCGCGCCGGCATATCCTGCGCTACCTCCACCAATAACGACGAAGTCGTATTCCATAATGCTTTTCCGCGGCTTCGCGGGGCGCCCTACATTCTCGGAATAGTGATGCCGCGCTGACCCATATACTTCCCGGCACGGTCGGCGTAGCTCGTCTCACAAGTCTCCTTGGACTCGAAAAATACAACCTGCGCCAAACCCTCATTTGCATAGATACGGGCGGGCAGGGGCGTGGTATTTGAAATCTCCAGCGTCACATGCCCCTCCCACTCCGGCTCGAAGGGCGTCACATTCACAATAATACCGCAACGCGCGTAGGTGGATTTGCCGACGCAGATGGTGAGAACCTCGCGCGGGATGCGGAAGTATTCCACGCTGCGGGCGAGGGCGAAGGAATTCGGCGGCACGACGCACACATCGGTTTTCATGTCCACAAAAGAGCGATCATCGAAGGCCTTCGGGTCCACCACACTTCCAAAAACATTTGTGAAAACCTTGAACTCGTTTGAAACGCGGAGGTCGTAGCCGTAGCTCGAAAGCCCGTAGCTGATGACCCGCTCTCCGGATTCGGTCTTCTTGATCTGACCGTCCACAAAGGGCTCGATCATGCCACGTTCAACCGCCATGCGGCGGATCCATTTGTCAGAGCAGACAGACATTACATCGAGAGGCCGGGAATTTTCATTCCGCCCGTGAGTTTGCCCATTTCATCGCTGCCCAGTTTTTTTGCATCCTCAAGCGCCTGCTTCACAGCTGTGAGGACAAGGTCTTCGAGCATCTCGACATCATTCGGATCCACAACCTGCGGATCGATTTTGATGGCTGTCACATCCCCCGTTCCGGTGGCCGTGACCTTCACCTTGCCACCGCCGGTGGTGGCTTCGATTGTGCGGCTGGCCAGTGCGACCTGCGCTTCCGCCATGCGTTCCTGCATGCGCTGCGCTTCCTTCATCATTTTTGCGATATTCATGTTTTTTGAGTTTGTAGAGTGCCCTTGAAAATTTCGAGGGCTTTTTCGATCAGC
>JBIJCR010000055.1:0-14905 GCA_044344595.1 Terrimicrobiaceae bacterium | reverse complement strand
TTGATAGCCAAAAAAAGCACTTGTAACCTGCTATTTTTGAGGCATGGGAAAGCACAAGCAACAGCAGGAAGAAAAGCCAGATTGGGTAAAAATTGGTTCATGCCTTTATCGGTATCGAATAGCTAACTACTATGCACTTGTTCGGTTCAAGGGCAAGCAGATCAGACATTGCCTCGAAACAGACGACCTCGAACTGGCGAGGCGAAAACTGGCAAAATTCAAAACCGAACTCGCAAAGACAACGCCAGTTGAATCAAGGCGCACGATCAAGAAACAGGCAGAGCTTTTCCTCGCTGGCTTGGTTGGGCGAACCCAGCACCAAGCATGGGTTGAGTTTCTGCATTACCGAAAGTCTGGACAACTAAAACTACTCCAATCTGCGAGAATCAAAGCCCAACTCAAAAAACTCTCCGAGATGGGCCATGACATCGCCCGCGAGGCCATCAACACATCTATCGCCAACGGGTGGCAGGGCATTTTTCCGCCGAAGGGACAAAAGACAACGGAGGCACGCAAGGCAGTCATCCGTGCATTATGAAAAAGACCGTTCCAATAGCGGCAACCGCCGAGGCAGAGGCATTGTCCAGGGTGGTGTCTGGGTGTGGTTCGGTGGCTTTCGAGGTGATATTTTGGGTTAAGCCGGAGGTCGACCCTTCAAAGATTTGCGCGCTGCCGCGCGGGTTCTGTAGCGGCGCAAAATAAACTAACTACTTGGCGGCGCCGAGGCGTTCGCGGTTGTAGCGGTTTTGGGTGATGTCTTCGGTCCAAGAGCGGTTTTTCAAATACCACTCCACGGTTTTGGCGAGGCCGGTTTCGAAGGATTCGCGGGGCGCCCAGCCGAGTTCGGATTGGAGTTTTGAGCAGTCGATCGCATAGCGGCGGTCGTGGCCGGGGCGGTCAGCGACATAGGTGATCTGGGCGGTGTAGGAGGCTCCGTCGTGGCGGGGAGATTTCGCCTCGAGCAGTGCGCAGAGGGTTTTCACCACATCGAGGTTTGCGCGTTCATTGAGGCCGCCGACATTGTAGGTTTCGCCCGTGCGGCCGCGCTGCAGAACGAGCCAGATGGCTGCGGCGTGGTCCTCGACATAGAGCCAATCGCGGATCTGCTGTCCATCGCCGTAGACCGGGAGCGGCTTGCCATCGAGGGCGTTGAGGATCATGAGGGGGATGAGCTTCTCGGGAAAATGGTAGGGGCCGTAGTTGTTGGAGCAGTTCGTCGTGAGGGTGGGGAGGCCGTAGGTGTGCTGGAATGCCCGAACGAGGTGGTCGCTGGCGGCCTTGGATGCGGCGTAGGGGCTGTTTGGCGCGAACGGCGTGGTTTCGGAAAATGCCGGGTCTTGCGGCGCAAGTGTTCCGTAAACTTCGTCGGTCGATACATGCAGAAAGCGGAACTTCTCGCGGCGTCCATCCGGAAGCTGGCTCCAGTGGCGGCGGGCGGCATTGAGGAGACGAAGTGTGCCGGTGACATTGGTCTGGATGAATGGCTCTGGGGAGTCGATCGAGCGGTCCACATGCGACTCTGCCGCAAAATTCACGATGGCGTCGATATCATGCTCCGCCAGCAAACGGGCCACAAGCGATTCATCGCCGATGTCGCCTTTTTGGAAAAAATAGCGCGGGTCGGAGGAGAGGTCCGCTAGATTGGCCGGGTTGCCTGCGTAGGTGAGGAGGTCGAGATTGACAAGTTTGCGGAGCGGTGAGGAACTTTCGGTGAGGCGTTGTCGGATGAAATTGCTGCCAATGAATCCGCAGCCCCCGGTGACAAGGATGTTCATGGATCGATGAGCTGTCTTTTATTCTGCTTCCTCGCCCTCGGTGAGGACGTCGTCGAGGCAGGCTTCGAACTCGTCGAGTCCGGTGCTTGGAATAATAACGGAGTTCCTGCGCCCGTGGGCTTCTTCGGTGATTTTGAGAAAGCGTCCGCGGTCATTCTCGCGAAGCTCGATAATGATGTGCTTGCGTTCGACTTGGAGTTCGCGCAGGGCGATGGAGTGTTCCATATGGAAAGGTCGGCATACTATCGGACGGGGAATGGGTGGATCAAACGAAAATCCCTCTCGCTCGAGTTAATGTTTCGATCCCAGCAAATAATCGGGGTTCAGTTTTTTGAGTGCAGGAAGAGTGAAGAGGCCGTCTTTGCGGATGAGCTTGCCGTCGAACCACACCTCGCCGCCGCCGTAGTCTGGGCGTTGGATGCAGACCATGTCCCAGTGGATGCGGCTCGTGTTGCCGTTTCCCGCTGTTTTATAGGCTTGGCCGGGCGTGAAGTGGAAGGAGCCGGAAATTTTTTCGTCAAATAGGATGTCGCGCATCGGGTGGAGGATGTGGGGGTTGAATCCGAGCGCAAACTCGCCGATGTAGCGGGCGCCGGCGTCGCTATCGAGAATGCGGTTGAGGGCGGCGGTGTTGTTCGCTGTGGCGTTTTCCACGCGTCCTTCGGAGAACTCCAGGCGCACATTGTCGAAGGCGTGGCCCTGATAAATGCTCGGGACATTGAAGGTCACATGACCTTCAACGCTCTTTTTCACCGGGCAGGAAAACACCTCGCCGTCGGGAATGTTACGGTCGCCCCCACAGGTCACAGAGCCGATGTTTTTGATTGAGAAGCGGAGGTCGGTGCCGGGGCCCTTGAGGTGAACCTTGTCGGTGCGGTCCATGAGTTCCTTAAGCGCAGCCATGCCGGGAGCCATGCGGCCGTAGTCGAGCGTGCAGACCTTGAAGTAAAAATCCTCGAACGCTGGCGTGCTCATCTGTGCCTGCTGGGCCATGGCAGCCGTCGGCCAGCGGAGGACGACCCACTTTGTTTTGTTGATCCGCCAGTCCATGACAGGGCGCATGGCGCCGGAAATAAGACGCATTTTTTCATCCGGCACATCGGACATTTCAGTGATGTTGTGGCTGCCGCGCACGGCGATGTAGGCCTGCATTTTTTTTATGCGGGCGAGTTCGATAGAGCGGGTAATCTCAAGTTGTCCTGCTTCCGCTCCGAGGGCCATTTCGCGGCTGATGCGGGCATGGTGGTTTTGCACGAACGGCACGGCTCCGCAGGCGCGGGTGGCACGGATGAGCGCGATGGCGATTTCCTCAGGCGCGTCGAATATGTCGATGAGCACATTTTCGCCGGGTTGGAGTTTGGTGGAATGCCGTGTCAAGACATCGGCCAGTCGGTCACAGCGTGGATCGTGCATAAAAAAATCAGCGTGGGAATCGCGAAGACAGTTCGCCCAGGCGTTGAGCAGCGTAGGCCGAGAGGGCGGGACGGAAGAGCGGAAGGAGGAATTTTGCCAGATTGAAAAGCGCACTAAAAAAGCTCTGCCAGCCACTGCGGGCAGGCTCGGGCTTTTCAAGTTTCACCCCTTTTTTGCCGGGAATGGTTTGCGGCGCCTTGCGTGTCTTCGGGCCCGCAAGAATGTAGCCAAGCGCGGCGGCGCTGCCCAACCAAGCGAGTGGACGGGTCTTCACCGCACGCCGGATTTTTGAGACGAGGTTGAGTTCCTCGGCGACGGAGGCTGTGTCGCGGGCTATCGCTACGCGGCTACGGCGGAGCTCTTCGAGGATTTCCTGTTTGCTGGTCATGGCTTGGAACTTTTGCGGAGGGATTCCAAATCGCGGGCCATCTCGCGGCGGGTTTCCTCAAAAATCGGCGTGCGGCTATGGACCTTCACATGGCGGGCGCAGAGGTATGCCAACAAGGCGTGCAGCGCGGTGAATGCCCCAAGAATCCAAAGCCAGGAAACGCCCAGCACAAAGGCCGCAAAGAACGCTACTGCGAATATGAGAAGGATGTAACCGAAGGCAGCAAAAAACAACGCAGCCAACAGCATAACGAGCAGCCTAACGCCCAGAGCTGCTGCTTCCCGCGACTCTTCGCCAGCGAGTGACCCCATGGCCTGCGCATAACGGCCCAGCGAGCCCACAAGACTCAGCAGCTCCACCATCAGGCCCCTCGGAGCTGAAACCGTGGCTTTGGTGTCCAAAGTATCCTAACGGCGGAGGAGTACTCCGAGAACGAAGCCTACGCCTGCGGCGATGGCGACTGCCTGAAGCGGATTCTCTCGAATGTAATTCTCCGCCCCGGTCTGGTAGTCGTGGGCGCGATCGTAGGCATCCGAGTAGATCGAGTTGGCGCGGTTGCGAACATTGTCATAGGTCGCGCTGGCGGCGGCACCGAGGTCTTTGGCGGCGGCACCGAGATGTTCGCGGCCGGTTTCGTAGGCGGCTTTCGCCTCTTTTTTCGCAGTGTCACCCACTGCGCGACCGGCTTCGGTTGCCGCGTCGATGGCTTTTTTCGCGTGTTCGCTACTGCTTTCGAGCTTTTTGCTCACGATGTTGTTATCAGGTGTTTCGGACATGGTAATAGATTCCTTTAGTCTCATCCTGCCATGGAATTGCCCCTTGGCAAGTGCCTATCCGCTGTTGATCATGCGGGGTCTATGTCCCATGTCACTGCCTTTGCGCCCGGTCGCGTTGAAATTCTCGGAAATCACACGGACTACAACGGCGGCGTTGTTCTTTCAGCCGCCCTCCAGCTTGGTATCACGGCTACAGGTCGCCGCCTCGAGAATGGCGAGGTCCGCCTCTCCAGTTCGGGTGTTTGCCATGAGGAAAAAATCCAGCGCGCGGCAGGCCTCAAGAAAACCGGCGAGTGGATCGACTATCCGCTGGGAGTCGCCGAAATGTTGGCCCGTGCGGGCGCCGAAGCCGGTGGATTCGAGGCGTCCTATGAATCCACGCTTCCCGCCGGCGCTGGGCTTTCGAGTTCCGCCGCCTTGGAAGTGGCAACGGCGGTTCTTCTCTCTCGCCTCTACCCTTTTGAAATTTCCCGTATGGATCTGGCGAAACTCTGCCGCCGCGCGGAAAATGAATTCGTCGGCGTGAATTGTGGCCTCCTCGACCAAGCGTCCTCCGTTTTTGGAAAAAAAGACCACCTGGTGTATCTCGACTGCCGCAGCGAATCGGTGGATGCCGTGCCGTTTCCATCGCACCTTGGCCTTCTCATCATCAACTCCGGGGTGAAACACGCGCTCACAGGCGGCGAGTACAACGAACGGCGCGAGCAGTGCTTTGAAGCAGCTCGGTGTATGGGCGTGGCTGCCTTGCGGGACGCCTCCAGCGCACAACTCGAGGCCACCGGGATGCCGGAATTGGCGAAGCGCCGGGCCCGTCACGTGGTAAGCGAAAATGAGCGCGTGCTCCTCGCTATCGATGCCCTGCGCTCTGGCCGTTCCGAGGCTCTTGGGCCGCTCATGTCGGCTTCGCACCGCAGTTCGATCGAAAATTTTGAAAACAGCACGCCAGAGCTCGATTTGCTCGTGAGCCTAGCCACTGTCCAGCCAGGATGCCTCGGAGCTCGCCTCACCGGCGGAGGATTCGGCGGCGCCGTGGTTGCCTTGGTTGAGATTGGTGCCGCAGAGTCTGTGCGCGTCGCGGTAGAGGCCGCCTACGCCGTGCAAACCAACCATAAAGCCACTGGCATCCTCTGCCGAGCGGGAGATGGCGCCCTTCCTGTCCAAGATTGAGGAAACAACCATGAACGACCCTACGCGCAAAACCATCAGCCAACTCCGCAGCCAGTGCCGTGGAATTTCTCTCTCCGCACGCCTGCGCGGGCAAGTCGATGAACTCACCAAAAAAGAATCCTCAAACGGCAAGCCCTACTGGGAAATGAAGGTCCGGGACGCCGGCGATGTTCTCACGCTTCGTGCTTGGTCCGATACGGATGCCTTCGCAGCTTGCCAGGAACTCGCGCGCGGCGAGTGCGTTGAGGTAGAGGGGGAATTTGCAGTCAATGGTAGTTTCGGCCTCGATGCCCGGCGCTGGCGTATGAGAGTAATGAATCCTCAGGAGACGGCGGAACTTTTCGCCGGCGGCGAGGCGGAGACGGCTGCGTCGGAAAAGGACTTTGCGGATGTGCGTGAACTCGTGCAAACCATGCGGGATCCTCGTTTGCACTCGCTCTGCGAATTGTTTCTCCAAGAATTTGGGCCCCGCTTCCAGCGCGCCTGCGCCGCACGACATAATCATCACGCCCACCGTGGGGGTCTGCTCCGTCACACCGGTCAGATGATGCGCTCCGCCTCGGCCGTCTGCAGCGTCTATGCTGCCCTCAATCGCGACCTATTGCTTGCCGGGGTTCTATTTCACGATTGCGGGAAACTTTGGGAAATGTGTCCACCCGAGGCGGGGTTTGAAATTCCGCGAGAGCTGCGCGGCGAACTTCTCGGGCACATCAGCATCGGTATCGAAGCGGTGAATGCCCTCTGGCGCAAGCTGCCCCTCGAGAACTGGCGTGGCATCGAGCCCGCATCGGACGATGTTCGCTTGCACCTTTTGCACCTCATCGCCTCGCATCACGGGGAGCTCCAGTATGGATCCCCCGTCGAGCCCAAGACGCCCGAGGCCATCGCCCTCAACATGGTCGACAACCTTGATGCCAAATTGGAAATGCTCGCCATGGCCTACACGCGCCAACCGGAGATCGCTCCCGGCATCCACGAGCGTGTCAAGGTCCTCAACACCTCTCCTGTGAAGCCACTCGCCGCCTTCAGCCAAGTTAACGAGGTGCCCCTCTGTAACGGCGGTCTATGATCACCGTTTATATTTTTCGCCGTGCGGTTGGCTCCATATCCTCTATGAATTGACGTTGTTATGAACTATGCGGGCACGGTTTTTCTGGGCAGTGGATTTGCGGCGAAGTATCCGGAAGGTGGTGGCAATTTTTCCGTCCCCCTGCAATGGGCACTGGGATTGAAACGCCTGGGCGTGGACTATTTTTGGATGGAGCTCATGCCTTCTTCCGGAGATGCCGCTCTCGATGCTCGTTGCATTCGGATTTTTGACGAGCGCATGCGGCACTATGGACTGAACTATGTTTTGCTCTATCAGCGGGAGGCTGCGGAGTGGCAGGACCTCGCGGGCTTTGATTTTCACGGCATGACGGAGAGGGAATTTCGTGAGCGACTCGGTGGGCCGACAACCTTGCTGAACTTGAGCTACTCGATCCGCACACCGTTGGTGCAACTCTTTGAGCGCCGCATATACCTCAATATCGACCCGACAGAAATTTGCCACTGGATGGATAAACTCGAGCTTGGCCAGTCTTTTCATACTGAGTTTTGGTCGATTGGCCTGAATATGCACTCTCCTGAGTGTCGCCTGCCCAAGCCGCCTCCTGGAGTGGAATGGAAAACTTTTTATCCGATCGTCGACACCGAGCTTCTGCAGCCTGCCCCTCGTCCTGTGCGCAACCGCTTCACCACTGTCGGTCAGTGGTATTGGGAGGGTTGGCTGGAGATTGATGGTATTTATCGCGACTACTCGAAGCGAGCGCAGTTCGAGCCCTACCTTGATGTGCCGACGGAGGTGCCCGATGCGGATTGGGAGTTGGCCATGCATATGAATCCTGACGACACCGAGGCCGAGCGTTTGCGTTCCCACGGCTGGCGTCATGTTTACCCGTGTGATGTCGTTTGCTCGCCGGAGCATTATTTCAATTATTTGCGCGGCTCGCTTGCGGAGTTCACGCCGGTGAAGGTGGATGATGTAACGCGCACTGGCTGGATCAGCGATCGGGCGGCGGCATTTCTTGCGCTGGGTCGGCCAGTTATCACGGAGTCCACAGCCGCTGAGTCATACCTGCCTGCTGAGAGTGGATTCCTGTGGATGCATGACAAAGCCTCCGCTGTGGAGTGCGCACGCCGTGTTCTTCAAGACTGGGAGCGTCTCTCCTTGGCCGCCCGCGATTGTGCGGTCGAGTGCTTTGACTCTGTGAAAACCATCTGCCGTATCCTTGGGTAAAAGTTTGTCCGCCGCCGGAGCGGTGGATTGACTCGCGGAATTGGTGCGCAATGATGAGCCATGGGCAAGTTCAAAGCAGCCAGTTTTCATTCAAGCGGCGTTTACAAGGCACCGGAGGTTCTTGCTGCGGCCCTTCACATCAGGGAAACGCTCAAAACGCCCGCGCGAATGGCTTTTGCTTTTGTCAGTTCCAACTACATGCCCCATATCGCCGAGTTCTGCGAAACGTTGCGAGTCGATGGGCACATTCAAGATATCATCGGCTGCACGACCAGCGGGCGCATAGAGGGGGGGAATGAGTTTGAGGGAGGATCCGGGTTTTCCATCATGGCTTGCCAAGGCGAATTCGGCGACCCGCTGGCGCTGGATGGCTCGGAGTTTACCTCTCTTACGCAGGCCAACGGCTGGATCGCTCTCGCGAACCCCTTCGCTTTTCCAATTGAGGATTGGATCAACTCGTGCAACCGGGAGGCGTCCAGAGTGAGCGTGGTGGGTGGACTTGCCAGCGGGGGCCATTCAAACGAAACGACAGCATTTATTAATGGAACACCGGTGGATGCCGTTGCCGTGCCTGTTATCGGCCGCACGGCCATCGTTCCTGCTCTCAGTCAAGGTTGCCGCCCAATCGGTGAGCCTTTCACGGTGACACGCGCTGATCAGAACGTGATCTACGCGCTTGGCGGCCAGCCTGCATACCGCGCTCTGGAGCGTGCCTTCGAAACGCTCAGCGACGAGGAGAAATCCAACGCCAGAGGCAATCTCTTTGCCGGTCTCGCGAGCTCGGAATACATCCACGAGTTCCACTCTGGTGATTTCCTCGTAAAAAACATCATCGGAGCGGACCCCGAGTCCGGCGCAGTCGTGATAGCTGGCATCCCACGTATCGGGCAGACGCTCCAATATCAAATTCGCAACCCTAGCTCCGCTCTCGAAGATCTTGTCCGTGGCTACGAGCCGGTCCGGCAGGCTAAACGGCGTGCCTATGGCGCACTACTCTTCTCATGCCTTGGCCGAGGCAAGAATTTTTTTGGCTCTGCGAACCGGGATGCCTGCAAGCTATCGGAGGCGCTGGGAGGCAAACCAATCGCTGGTTGCTTCTGCAATGGTGAAATTGCCCCCATCCGAGGCGTTAATGCGATCCACGGCTACACAGCCGCCGCAGCGGTGTTTGTTGAAAAAACTCCCTGAGACTGTAGATTAAGCAGCCTGTGACCAGATACCTCTCCTCAGCCGTCCTCGTTTTTATTCTTGCAGGAACAGCTTTCTACCAAGGTTGGCCTCCTTTTTCTCCGGATGATAAAATTGAAGATTTTCCCACAGCCAAAGCCCGCCGTGCCGACATCGCGCCCGAACTGCTCCTCGCGGGTGAGGTTAAACCCTCGCTTCAGGTTGATGTGAAGCCCGAGATTGGTGGAAAAATCCGCCGCATCCATGTCACACCCGGACAGAGTGTAAAAAAAGGCGACCTGTTGGTGACGATTGATGACACCGATCTGCTCAATGAGCGCGCCGCCGCCGAGACGGAGATCGAGGGCGCACGGCTCATCATGGGAAAATCCAAGGGTAACTTTGAGCGCGCCAGCCAACTCTACGAGCGCAGGCTCCTCAGTGAGGAGGAGTTTGCCAACGTGATGGCAGACTTCCATATCGAGCAAAACGGCCTCGATAAAGCGCTCCGCCGCCTTCAAACCGTTGATGACCGCCTCTCTAAAACCCGCGTTCTCGCTCCCTTCGACGGCACCGTGCTCGAAATCCCCGTTAGCGAAGGCCAAGTCGTCGTGGGTGCAGCCAGCGTGAACTCAGGAACCAGCCTCATGACATTTGCCGACCTTTCAAGCTTGCTGATCATCTCCCAAGTCAACCAGCTCGATGCCCCCAAGCTGAGCCTTGGGCAGGAATTCATCCTTCAATCCCCCAACTCCGAAGAATCCACCGCCTCCGCCAAAGTTTATTTCATCGCACCTCTGGCGAGTGTGAAAAACAACATCAAGGGGTTCGAGGTTCGTGGCCTCATCGAGAGAAATGAAGCTGGTCTCAAGCCCGGCGTGTCCGTGAGTGTTCGCCTACCTCTTCCGAAGGTCTCCGGCGTTGTTGCTGTGCCGATCACCGCCATTTTTGAAAATGCCGGGAAAAAAGTCGTCTATGTGCTCAGGGAGGGAAAGCCCGTTCGGCGTGAAGTCACTGTGGGAACCATCGATGCGAATGATGTTGAGATACAGTCAGGCATCCATGACGGCGAGGATGTCCTTTTGGTCGAGCCACCCGACACAACCAAAAAATCAAAGTCGTGAGCCTCATCCACCTCGAAGGCCTCAGCAAAGTCTATCGCGTGGGCGATCAGGAAATACGGGCGCTCGATGAGGTCAACCTCCGCATTGAGGAGGGGGAGTTCATCGCGATCATCGGCTCCAGCGGCAGCGGCAAATCTACCCTTATGCACCTTCTTGGCTGCCTCGATACTCCCACGGCCGGCCGAATGGAAATTTGCGGAAAAAATCTCACTAAAGCCTCTAACGACGAACTCGCCCGCATGCGCAACCGTGAGATCGGCTTTGTTTTCCAAGCGTTCAATCTTCTGCCGAAACTTGATGTTGTCTCAAATATCGCGCTGCCTCTCATTTATGCCGGAGTGCCCTCCCACGAGCGCCTCAATCGTGCCAAGAAAGTGGCAGCGGATGTAGGCCTCGGCGATCGCCTCGCGAACCGTCCACCACAGCTCAGCGGCGGCCAGTGCCAACGCGTCGCCATAGCCCGTGCCCTCGTCAATAATCCCCGTATTCTCTTTGGAGACGAACCCACTGGCAACCTCGACTCCGCCACCGGACGTATGATTTTGGAGATGTTTGACGCCCTTCATGCCTCCGGGAAGACCGTTGTCCTCGTCACGCACGACCCTGCTATTGCCGCGCGCTCACGCCGCGTCATCGAAATCTGCGACGGCCGCATAACCCGTGAGTACGCGCCATGAACCCGCTTGTCGCGATTTCCATCGGCCTCCGCGAAATTGCCGCCCACAAGTTTCGCACCTGTCTTTCCATGCTCGGTATCGTTCTTGGAGTCAGCAGCCTCATTGCCACCATGGCCCTCACACGAGGTATCGAGGAGGGTACCCGGATTTTCATGCAGCAGATGGGCGGGCTCGAGCTCGTCTCCATCGTCAACAAGGAGCCTTCCAGCAAGAAATACGAGTTCGCGAACCTCTCGCCTGGGCGAACCCTGCGTGACGCCGAAGCCATCCGGCGGTCGGCCTCATTCATTTCGCATGTCTCGCCTGAAATCTCTCTGAACACCGCCGTCGCCATCGAGGGTGGTGGAAATCCCGATCGGCGTGTCGTGCGAGGTGTCTATCCGGATCATTTTGTCATCGGCATGCACAAGGTTGCCGCCGGACGCTTTCTAACCCCCCTCGACATCGAGTGCGGATCGCGCTGCACCGTCATAGGAGACACTGTTGCCAAGAAGCTTTGGCCGGGCATCCCGACTCAACTCATCGTCGGCAAGACTATCCTCATCGATAATCGGCCATTTCTAGTCGTGGGAGTGCTTGCTCTCTACGAAATGGAGGAGCAGGCCCGCGCTCGCCGTGCCGGCAAAAGGTCTAATCGAGGATGGGATCCCTTCCGCTCAAAAAACGAGGCAGTTCTTGTCCCATTCACCACCATGTTCCACGAACTCCGCTCCGGTGCCTTCCCGCTCGACTCCCTTGAAACCATGAAACTCGAAACCCTCACTGTGAGGGTGGGGGATTTGAATAACTTTGACTCGGCACTCGGTCAGGTCAGGGCGGTTTTGGACATCAACCACCGTGGCGTGGACGACTTCAACCTCGAAACGCGCCAGGATTGGTTCGACCGCATGGAAAGCAGCGTCCGCGCCACCCGCCTCAGCGGTGGACTCCTTGCCGCAATAAGCCTCGTGGTAGGCGGCATCGGGATTATGAACATTATGCTCGCCAGCATCTCCGAGCGCGTCCGCGAAATCGGCATTCGTCTTGCCGTTGGAGCCCGCCAGCGCGACATCTTCTGGCAAATCCTCATCGAAAGCATCCTCGTCTCTTTCCTCGGCGGGCTCCTCGGTATCCTCGCTTCCCTCGGCCTCATCGAAATACTAAAAAACATAGCCCCAGAACAAAACGTCCCCGTCCTCACTCCCGATGCCATTCTTCTCGCTGTAGGCTTCGCCATCGCTGCCGGCCTTCTCTCCGGCCTCTACCCAGCAGCCAAGGCCTCCGGCATCGACCCCATCACTGCCCTACGATACGAGTAGCCGTTGCCTACCGAAGAGACGAGCCCGCTTGTAGCAGCAGACCGCAAAATGACGACGGCTAACGAATCGGCAAGCATAGAAAATACGGCAACGCTTAAGCACCGCTGCTCCGGTTCAGGCAAACTCACTCCCGCCTTGGGGATCGATGGAACGTTTCACGGGAGTGATCTTTTGCCGCATCCAGATGCCTCTTTGTGGAATCCGAGCCCCTAAACAGGGATTCATCAAGAGGGGGGATTGAACTGTTGCGGCTTTGGATTAACATGAGCTTCTCATGAATGATATCTCCCGTTCGCCTGCCCGTATTCTTGTTCCAGTTGCCGTCCTGCTCATTGGATCGTTTGCTCTTTTGTCTTCGATGACAGTGGTCATTGAGAGTGGAAATGTGGGAGTTGTTACGACTTTGGGAGCCGTCCAGCCGAATGCGCTGCCGGAGGGGTTTCATTTGAAGAAACCGCTTGTCGATCAGGTTCAGCAAATCGATGTCCGGCTCACTGCCAGCCACGCTCAAGCCACTGCAGCTTCGAAAGATCTCCAATCCGTGTCCACGCACGTGACGATGCAGTATTCTCTGAACGGTGCGCTAGCCCCGCTCATCTACCAGCGTATCGGCACGCTCAAAAAAGTTTCTGCCTCTTTGGTGGAGCCAGCCATTCAGGAGTGCGTGAAAGGCGTCACAGCCAAGTTTACCGCCGAGGAGTTGGTAACGAAACGCGAAATCGTGAAGCAACAAATCCAGGATGCGCTGGGTAATTTTTTCAACGGCACTCTGCGCGAAAAGGGCCTGGAAAACGCCATAACAATCGCGAATCTAGCCATCACGGATTTTGAATTCTCGCCAGAATTTAATCGCGCCATCGAGGCCAAGGTGAAGGCCGAGCAAATGGCCCTCCAGGCCAAGAATGAAAAAATCATGCGCGTCACCCAAGCCGAGGCAAGCGCCGAGGAGCGCAAGCTCGCAGCATCGGCCGAGGCTTATTCCACCGAGGTACAGTCCAAAGCCCGCGCGGACGCCATCCAACGCGAGGCGCTCGCCCTCAAGCAAAGCCCCGAAATTATTCAACTCCGCTCGATCGAGAAATGGGACGGCGTCCTGCCACGCATCAGCGGCGGAGGAGTCGTCCCTTTCCTGAATGTGGGCGAATTCCAGGGATCAACACCATCGGCGCCTCCACGCTGAAGGCGCGCTTATTTTTCCGAAGGTTTCAGCGAGATTTTGGGTCGGGAATGCACCGGTGCATCGATTTGTCTAGCTAGGCGGCGACTCGCGAAAAGGCATCTCGCAAAAGTAGACTCTCGTTCAAAGCCAGTCCTTCGGATCAGAGGTGAAAAATTCTTTCAGAGGCATGCCGCCTTCACCGACCAGCATGGCAGAACGGGGCGCGAATTCCTTTCGGAAAGCTGCCAAGCCGCTGCGAGCGTGACGAGGCGCTCCACTTTTGACTTCCAGCGCCACGATACTCGTTCCTCGCTGAAGCACGAAATCCACTTCCATGCCTCCCTCCCTCCAGTAGGTGATTTCGACATCGGAGCCTGCTGTGGAATTGAGAAGATGTGCGCCAACGGCAGATTCCACAAGGCGTCCCCAGCGTGCTCCGTCGGTTCGGGTTTGTTCAAAGTTCGCGACATGCGTGGCGCTCATCAGCGCAGTGTTGAGCACTTGGAGTTTCGGACTCGAGCCCCTTTGGCGAATTTTTGCGCCGCTAAACTTCTGAAGCCCGGCCACCATGCCCGCCCCTTTTAATAAATCGAGGTAATGCGCCAGCGTCACGGTGTTGCCCGCATCAAGAAGTTGGCCGAGCATTTTTTGATACGAGAGCAGTTGCCCCGAGTAGTCGCAAGCAAGCTGGAAAACGCGCCGAAGCAATGCCGGTTTGTCCACCCGCGTCATCAGCAGAATGTCGCGGGAGATGCTCGTTTCGATGAGCGATTCATTCACATAGCGGCGCCACCGTTCCGGTTCCGCGATCAACTCTGCTGCTCCTGGATATCCCCCGTAAAAAATAAATGTGTCCAAATCCCAGCCAAAAGCTTCCCGCATTTCAATGAACGACCAGTGTGGCGCGGCAATCTGTTCAAAACGCCCGGCAAGGCTTTCCGTAAGGCCCGACCGAATCAGCAACGGCGAGGAGCCAAGTAGAAGCACATGCAATTCGCGACCCTCTCGGCTATCAGCGTCCCACAAACTTTTCACAGCCTCCGACCAGCCGGGGATTTTTTGAATTTCATCGAGGACGAGAAGCGCCGGACCGGATTTTGCTTTGTAGCGAACCAAATCCCATTGTTGAAAAACCCAATCCCTGTCCTTGATTGCGGGATCATCTGCCGACGCGTAGTGCGCGGCATGCGGATAAGATTCCAAAACCTGTCGCGCCAGCGTTGTCTTTCCAACCTGTCGCGGGCCCGCCAGGATTTGTATAAACCTCCTCTGTTCAGAGAGTCGCTGCGCCAAGATAGAAAACAAATTTTCACGCCTCATAAATTATCTCACTATACTGAGTAAAATTACTCAATATTTCAAGTTGTTTTGCTTTTTAAGCCGGATAAAACGTCCTCCACAATTCGCAATAAATAAGGCGCCTCCTGCTAAGGTGTAAAACCTCAAAAGAATTGGATCAAAATTGTCTCGCTCGTGAAAGACACTCTCGCCTGCAACATTATCGATGACCGAACCCCGCTCCACGGTTGAAAAATGGGTGATGTAAACCGAAGTTCTGATACCAAAGTCTAATAGCTTTTTGACTTTACAGCTTAGGGATTTGAGCAGAATCTCGTGGTCGGCATGAGAACACTTCCGAAACTTGGACAAGAAATCGTAGAGCAAATCGAAGAGGCCTGGGCT
>JBIJCR010000005.1:0-47386 GCA_044344595.1 Terrimicrobiaceae bacterium | reverse complement strand
CTACCCGTTTGAAATTTAATGCGGTAGACGACACAAAGGATGCCACATTTAATCTTGGTAATCTCCCAGAAGGCAAACTGGGAGCACAAATCACTGCCTCGACATCAAGTGTTAATGGTGCTCGCGAGGGAATCTCGCTTCTGGCAACAAATTTGAGGTCTTCTATAAATGCGGTTTATCAACAAGTTGATACAACGAATAACCCTCAGTTCTTTGCCGAAACCGCTGCTGGTTCCAAAATCACATTAAACTCCGCAATCACAGCAAATACTCTCAAAGCTTCTGCCAAGGCTGGAGCCAACGATATTGCCCTAAAAATTGCTGGTCTTGGAACAGACCCGATTACGGCTCTCGGAACCAATGTCACATTTGTGGGTCACTTCAATAAAACAGTGACAGTTATTGCCCAAGAGCTGAACACGACAAACATCCGGCTCGAGGATCAAAAGCTCAGTCAGGAAATGGCTGTTAACAATCGCGATGCGTTCAGCGGTGTTTCCCAAGACGAGGAGATGACGGACATGATGAAATTTCAGCGCAGTTTCCAGGCGTCAGCCCGTCATGTCAATGTTATCGACAGCCTGCTTGAACAAGTTGTCAATCGCCTCGGAGTAGGCTAAGAAAGCCAAATCGCCATGAGAGTTACATTCAATTCCTTTCCAGACACGCTTCTCGGTCGGCTTCAATCGCTCGGCAGCGAGCAGAATAAGGCACTAACACAGCTCAGCACTGGTCAGCGTATTGCGGCGCCCAGCGACGATGCACCTGCCATGCAGCGCATTCTCAACCTTCGCGTTGAAAAAAAGCAAAATCAGCAATACCATCGCAATGCCACGGATGGATTGGAAGTCAGCAAGGTGACTTTTTCTTCTCTGGAGCAAATCAAAGACCTGCTCGTCCGCGCATCAGAACTATCCGCCAATGTGAATGGAGCCACTTCTGAACAGGAATTCAAAGCGAAGGCTTCCGAAATCGACCAACTCATCCAGCAGGGTCTCAATGTAGCCAATACCAAATTGCGTGGTAGCTACCTGCTGGCGGGAGAGGCTTCTGGAGCGCCTGATGCGCCTTTCACAGCGACTTCTACAAACGGAAAAGTGACCCAGATAGCCTACCGCTACTCCGTCGCCGATCAGGTGGACGACGCTAATCCCCAGATGCACATCGGTGAGGACACGAAAATCTCCGCTTTCGCCACTCCACGTGAGAATCGGGAGGTTGCTGATCTCCTAAACAAAATGATTGCGATGCGGAATGCCATGACTGATGTCCCGACTGGCACTGCTACCAAAGCCTCCGCAGTCATGGATCTCCGTGATGATTTGGCCACACAGGAAGACAAGATTCTCTCCGCCCTCTCCCGCGCCGGCACTATCCAATACCGCTTGGAGACCGCTATGAGGGATCTTGAAGTCCGCTACGAGGGCACTGAGAAACTCATCTCCACCGATGCCGATATCGACTTCGCTGAGGCCACTGTGCGCCTCAACCGTGCTCAAATGGCTTATCAAGCGGCCATCCAGAGCGGCGCAAGAATTCAGAGCAATTCTCTGCTCGACTACCTGCGCTGATTTCCTTAGCTAATCTGCATCATGCTCGTTGAAGCCTCGATCTCGGGTCAGCAGGAATTTGTTCCTGATGAGACGAACAACAAATTCCACATGCCGGAAGGTCTCATCGGTCTTCCTGATTTTAATAAGTTCGAACTCATCGTGGATCCTGAGAGCCTCCCCTTTGTTGTGCTCCGGGCAGTAGAAGGCGATGAGATCCAGATTCCTGCTGTGGAACCGGTAGGACTTGTCGAAAACTACCGCTTGGATATCGGTGATGCTGACGCCGAAATGCTCGGTCTCGTCGGGGCAGACGCGAATCCCCTTATCCTAAATGTAGCAACCATTAAATCCTACGAACCGCAGAAGGTCACACTCAACCTTGCGGCTCCCATCCTCATCAACCGTCGCACGCGGGTCGGAAAACAGGTCGTTCTGCTCAACTATCAGAGTTACTCGACCACCCACGCTCTCATCGACGAAACCGCCTAAGCATCCAAATAAAGAGTAGACCGATGCTTACACTTTCCCGAAAAATCAACGAAACGATCCAGATCGGTGACAACATCGTTTTGATCGTTAAGCGCATCGATGGTGACAGCGTGCGAATCGGTATCGAGGCGCCCAAGACTATCCCTATTTACCGAGGAGAAATTTACGAGGAAATCAAAGCACAGAACCTCGAAGCCATTCGTAATCCCCAGACCTCTCTCACTAAGCAAAATCTTGGAAAACTCCGCCTCGCCGCCCAAGCCGCCCGCGAAGCCGCTGCCCGCAAGGCTACCGACGGGCCGAAGCCGGAGTAAAGGGGCAAAAAGGTTTAGACAGGATGGTCCGCCTACGGAATTGCGGCTCCGGCGGGACAAGTCAGTATCAACAACATTGACATGAAATATTCTGCCGATGTGAATTGCGGTTTCTGACTTCCTCCCTCTCTGTGTTCTTCGAGTTCTCCGTGGTTAATCATCCCCTCAGGCATCGCAGAGATTCGCGATTAACCCGAATACAGCAGAATTAACCATAGAGCGCACAGAGAACACAGAGGATGATCTGTTTATGATGCGATGGGTTTGAAATGATTTGTGCGACCCTAAACAAAAGCCAAAGCTTTTCGTGTAAATTCTCTCCATCCTGCCCTCCTGTCTAAAAATCTGTTTTCGGGATTAATCTAAAAACTTCGTACTCCCGCGCGGCGCAAACCGTCCGATATTTGCCTGCGGACTCCGCATATCGCGGGTTGATTCATCCATCGGTAAAAAGCCGGCATTTCCCGAAGCAAACGAAACCATCGCCTTACCACCATGGCGGAAATGGGCAGTGACCTCGCGCGCATCGATTCCGTAGAATTCCTCAAGCATCGGATTTCGTGCTGAAGCCGGTTTCTGAAAGGTATTCACCTGCGCGGCCGTAAAAAAAACCACTACCTGAGAAGGATCGGCGAGTGCGTTTTGCTTCTTGAGAGCTCCGCTGCCAATGAAGCCTCCGCCGAGAAGAGTGTTGTAGCCGACGCCGATATATCCATTGCGGTATTTCGGTTTGAACGCCCGCCCGCCCAGCGCAAAACTGGGGTCTGGCCGGAACCCTTTCGGCACATAGTTCGCCAGCGGACCCTTCGTTGGATCAAAATTCCTTTGTCCCTCCGGGCTGCTCATGCTCATTGCGCTCTCAAACCCAAACCACCAGGTCGCACCCGCGCCATTCGCAGCATCATTCGTTCGGTAGGGCCAAAAGGTATAGTCGTTGTCCGCTAAATAAGCCATGCCGCCCGCTGCCAGTTGTCGGATATTGTTTGCAGACACTGCCAGCGATGAACTCGTATAAGCCTGTCTAGCTGCCACAAAAACAATGGCTCCCAGCACACATACGATCACCATGGAAACCATCAGTTCCACCAGCGAAAAAGCAGCATCCTGCTGTTCCAAGGCCCCTCCACGCGCCCAAGAATGGGGTATGGCCGTCGCAACCATGCAGACGCTGGATACCTTTGCAATTCCGCATCTCGTTTGTACAGCTGCGCCAACCCCACCCATGGGTGAGACGCATGTGAACCTCTTGGTTTGCCAGTCTGCAGTTAGTGGTAGATACGCCCCCTTCACAACAATCAAGTTGGTTTCTCTCGGGTAGACTCCGTTCTTACGCATTTCTTCGCCGTCTTAGCATGAAAAACAGAAGTGCCATGGTAACAAGGACCGCCACAGATGGCTCAGGAACTGATGCCGCATATGGTTGCGAAACCTGACTTGTTATGAAGCCTGGAGCAAAGCTAAAGGCATCCCAGGAGCCATCCACAAGTTCACGATCTGAAGCGCCAATTGGTGATGAAAACCAGTTGGTGGGATAAAATGAGGATCCGTTTTGAGAGTAGTTGGCAGAGCCTATGTAATTCCAGTTCGCATCATAAGCATCATAGCTGAAATTCCCTCCAAAAATATTATATGCCCAATAACCGCTAGCCCAATCTGCACGAGTGCGATTTTGAAGCCCATCGTTAAAACTGACAGAAAAGATAGAATCTCCGAATCCATATCGTTCGATTGTTAACGCAAGGCGGGAATCTGCGCCACTGAGAATGTCCCATATCGTCGAGGGACTTTGCGGTGCTGTAACTGTCGTCGACCCGGAAATCGCCTTGAGCATCTCGATTCCAGTGGCTCTACCGCTCCAGCGATACCCCCATGCCAGCGAGGTGGGCGTGCCATCATCGTTCCATTGCAGTACCAAAGCCGACCGCTTTTCACCATTCCCCGTCCAAAATTGTATATCATCAAAACTCTGAACCAGAGCCTGCGCTCTCAAGCCGAAAGCACCTCCAACAAGCAGCAAGGCTGCCAATACGAATATCTTCATTTTTGTCCTTCTTCAAAACACGGGGATGTCATAGGACAATCCCTTCCCCCGTTCTGCGAAAGGACTCCCCCCAACACGGGCAGTCATGCGCTGCCCGCGCACCGATTTCAGGTGCTGTGCGGTTTTCTCCGTCGGTTCGAACCCGGACTTTAACCTTTGCGCGACAGTGAGGGACTTCCACCCTTGCTTTCCTAGGCCGACGGATTGGTTGAAATGTGTAAAAGAGCAATTCGAAAAAATTCGATCATTCAAAGAGCGTTCAAAGAGCGTTCAAAGAGCGTTCAAAGACTTAAGGATTGGCGTTCTTTTTTTTAAATGCATTTTCATATTCGAATATGTTGATATGTTTTGTCAATTCAAAAAATGTATTGCGAGAAATTCTTGTAGGGCGCTGCTCTCTTAACGAGACCGCCCATCCATGCCACTTCGCTAAAAAACTCCACCCATGCACATATCGAGGAAAAAAATGCCCACTCTGAATATTGTTTCATGCGATTTTCTGGGCACTTTTTGCCAATCCTTTAGCTTTTTCTTCCTCAAAAAACTTGGCACAGGTGCTGCTCTACCTTACGTTGCAGTGTAACGACCCATGGATTGGGTCACAACAAATAAATCATTATGATATCAATTAACGTAAACCCAGCAGCCAGCGGAGCTGGTCTGAATCTTGGAAAAACCAACGACGCGCTTCAGAAAAGCCTTTCGCGGCTTTCAAGCGGACGACGCATTGTAAACTCTAGCGATGACGCCGGTGGGCTAGCAGTTTCAATGAAAATGGCAGCAGCCCAAAAACGCACGGAAGCTACTGCAATCAACCTCAGGAACATTCAATCCTATCTGGATACCCAAGACGGCGCCTTCAAAGTCGCTGACAAAGTCCTGAGCCGTATGTCGGAACTCACCACGCTAGCCCGCGATGTCACTAAAAACTCTGGGGATGTGGAAAACTACGACAAAGAATTTCAAAATCTTCAGCTCCAGCTTACTAGCTTGGGGACAGAGAAGTTTAACGGCGTCGCGCTTTTTAGTTCTGCATCTTCGACTGGCGCAAAGTTCACAGTGCCAACTTCTGAGGATGGGTCTCAAAACACCACTGTGACTCAAGCTTCCATGGATAGTGATCCGTGGGTAAGCATGATGATCAATGGATTTAATACTGCCAACGTTGGTGGAACAACCGTTTACATTCCAGTTGGGTCCACCAATGGTTATTCCTTGGATGATCCACTAACGCCTATTTCTGTAGGTACCTTCAGCACAACTTCGGTTTCTTCAACGGGTGTATTGACTTACGATAACTCTGATGAATTTGTCGATGTAGTTCAGATGGCTTTGCAGCAGGTCGCTGACATGCGCGCTCAAAACGGCGCCGAAATGAGCCGCGTCAATTTTGCTCAAGACCTCTTGAACATCAACGCTATCAACCTTGAAGCCGCTAATAGCCGTATTATCGATGTCGATGTGGCTGCTGAGAGCAGTCAGTTGGCCCGCTTCCAAATCTTGCAACAAGCTGGAACGGCGATGCTCGCTCAGGCGAATACCAGTCAGCAGTCGCTCGTTCGCTTGCTCCAAAGCTAGTTGCCGAAAGCAAGTTGAATCAACCCAATCGAGGCTCTCCGCAAGGAGAGCCTCTTTTTTGCGGTTGAGAGCTTCGTCCGGTTCGAGTTGACCTGGCAGGTTGTGCAGTCTAACATGAAGCGGTCTTCGTGAGATATGGGGCTTGCAACCCATTTTGCGTGTGTTTAGTAAGTTTCATACTCTTGGGAATTTGAATCATGAGCACGAAGAAAAAAACAGAAGCTGAGGCGGTTCCAGTTCAATCAAAAACACGAGTCCCGAAGGCAAGGGAGAAGACTGCGACTTTGGTGAGAAAGGTGAAATCTCCTGAGAATGAATCCACTTCGATTCCAAAAAAAACCGCTCTTCGCAGGAGCAAAACACCTTCGGCGCATGAGTCGGTTGCTGCATGCGACGTTTTGAATGATTTGGGCAGCCTGCCGCGCAGCTATGGCGAGGAGGTGTTGTTTCTTGTTGCTCAGGATCCGCACTGGCTTTTTACGTATTGGGACATCGATATTTCACGCCATCCCGGCGGTCCTTGCATTTTGAGGGTGGAAGAGGCTTCGGGCGTCTTGGAGCAGGAGATCGAGGTGTCGTTTGAAACCCGCAATTGGTATATTCCTGTTAAGAAAGCGGGCGGATCGTACGCCGTCGAAATGGGTTTTCACCGTTACGGAAAATGGAACTCGATCGCCCGCTCACCCATCGCTACGACGCCGCGGGACAAGTTCTCCGAGTCGGCGGCCTTTGATTTTGCGACGCTGCCCATGCACATTAGCTTTCAGCGGCTTGTGGAAAATGTGTCGAACTCCTTTGCCTCTTCGGATGAACTCCTGCCGACTCTCATCAAGCTTCAGCAAACGCTCCCGCTTGGTCTTTCGAGTGGGTTTCCGCTGGAGGCCCGTGACCGGGAGATTTTGCAGGCCTTGCTGGGGAGCGAGATTCTGGCTGGCATTTCAAGCGGGCAGTGGCACTCCGAGGAGCTTCATTCCGCGATATCTCAACGTTTCCGTGAGAGCCTTTCTTCCGCCGAGGTTGAGCAGTTCTTCTCACGGCTTCCACATTGGAATTCCGAGAGCGTTCTCTTTAGCGGGTTCCAGAAATTGGCGGCCGAGTTTGCGGGTTCCTCCTCATTTATGGGCTCCGCAGCTTTTGTCGAACTCCTCTCGCGCATTGAGAGCTTGCAGGCGCAGGGTAGTCTTTTTAGCGGATTTCAAAAACTCTCCGCCGAACTCGCGGGTTCCTCGTCTCTCATGGGCTCTGCAGCTTTTGCTGGACTGCTCACTCGTCTTCAGCACTTTCAAGCCGAGAGCAGCCTCTTCAGCCAATTCCAAAAGCTTTCCACCGAGTTGTCCAGTTCCTCCTCGCAGCTTGGGTCAGCGGCCTTCACCGAAATTTTGGCCATCAACCTCTCAAGTTGGCTCACGGGCCTCATCACCAGCTGGGGTGGGGGAGTAGCCTCGGAGACTTTGGCTCAAATGTCGGCACCCACCTCGTGGAGCGGCATTGAGTTGTCATCGGCCAGCGAGTTCGCTGCGCGTGCGGCATTGAGTTCCTGGCTCGCTGAGTCGGCTTCCTCGTGGAAAGGTACCGAGGTTTCCATGCAGGCCCTCGCCGCCATTTCGAGTTGGAGCAGCGAGATCATGGCCGCGCAGGGATTCGCCGCCAGCAGTTGGAGCGCATCACAGAATTGAAAGGTCGCGCTGGCAAAAAGCCGTTGTCCAAAGCGCTGCCTTTGGATCGCCAGGCCGAGGAATTTCTGCGGCATCTCGAAGCTGAAAAAAATGCCTCGCCACAGACGATTCGCACCTACCGCACTTCGTTAGAGGCATTCCGCAAATTCCGTCCCTCCGGCTCTTGGGCAGACTTGCGCGCTGCCGACTTCCGGGCCTGGATGCTCGATATGATGAAAGCTGAAATGGCCAGATCCAGCGTCCGTTTGCGCTTTGCCGCGATGCGGGCTTTTTATGCCTTTCTCCACATGCGCCGCACGATCTCCAAAAATGTGCTGCTCGAAGTCTCGCTTCCCAAAGCCGAGAAACAACTGCCCCGATTTCTCACGACTGCGCAGGTGGACCACCTGGTTGCGGCTCCCGCTGCGGCTCAAAAAAACAAGCAGGCTCCCGCTTGGATGGCTGCCCGCGATACGGCGGTGATTGAACTTTTTTATTCCACAGGAATGCGACTGTCGGAGCTCGTCGGGCTGGATGTGCGGGATGTCGATCCGATCAGTGAGACGGCACGTGTCATTGGGAAAGGTTCCCGCGAACGGGTGTGTCCGGTCGGTGCACCTGCACTTGAGGCAATCCAGCGCTACCGCCATGCTGCACGTGTCCAAACTGGGCCGCTTTTCATCAATAAATCCCGGCGTCGGCTATCGACGCGAGCAGTGAATTCCCTTCTCAAGCTCCGTTTGGCCCAGGCTGGACTGCCAGCCAACCTATCGCCTCACAAGCTACGGCACAGCTTTGCGACGCACCTTCTCGACAATGGCGCCGACCTTCGCAGCGTGCAGACCCTGCTGGGGCATGCCAGCCTCTCAACGACGCAGATCTACACGCATGTCACGATCGAGCGTCTGAAGGCTGCTTATATGGCGGCCCACCCGAGAGCCGAAGCCTAAACCTATTGCTTGCCGCTTACTCCGCCGCAGCTTGGGCACTTGAATTCTTCGCCGTTCTGGCGGGGTTGCTGAGTTCGATCAGGTCGCTGATGATGCGGACGGCTTCATTCCGTATGGGATCCGGCTCGGGAGTTTCCTTGGCTTCCTTCTTCTCTTCTTCCGACTCTTCTGATTCTTCTTCGATTTTGTATTTTTTATCGCGCTCACGCTCGTAGGCGACGACTTCCAAGTCCTCGCGGTTGTTTTTCACGTCATCGAGTGTGAGTTGCCAGACTTTGGCATTCACCATTGAACCACGAGCTGCCCGTTCCTGCTTGCGGGCTTCCTTGCGTTTTTTTTCATCAGCGAGTTCTTTGCGGCGAATTTCCTCGTTTGTGCTGATGGTATTTTTGGCAAGGCGCTCGCGGAAGCGCTCCATGTCCTCATTAACATAGATAAACTCCTGATCGCTCTGGATGCGTTTTTTCGAGCGCTCCCGAAGTTCCTCAACAAAGAGGCTGGCCGCTGGGGTTTGTTCCTTTGGTATCAAAACGACTGGCGCCACCTCGTCATAGTCGAGCGGGTTCTTGAGTGAGGCTTCGCCGATCTCAGCGTTGTCGGTGCGGGAGGGCAGGACGATGTCCGATTCCACGCCTTTGATCTGAGTCGAACCGCCGAGAATGCGGTAGAATTTCTGGATCGTGAGCTTAAGTGCCCCGGCTTCTGGCTTCTTGACATTGAAAAACGGCAACGACATGGATTTATCGAGGTCCACTATCGTCTGAACGGTGCCCTTGCCGAAACTGCGCTCGTCTCCGACAACAAGCGCACGCCCGTAGTCTTGAAGTGCGGCAGCAAAAATTTCGCTCGCCGAGGCGCTCAGGCGGTTCATCAGAACGATCATTGGGCCGGAGTAGGAAACATCCGGGTTCTTGTCGTTGTTCACCGTGATTTTTCCACTGGGATCCTTGGCTTGAACAACCGGCCCCTGAGGAATGAAAAGCCCGGTGAGATTGATGGCTTCTTCGAGCGAGCCTCCTCCATCGCGGCGGAGGTCAATCACAAGCCCTTCGATGTTTTCTTTTCTGAGCCGCGTCAAAAGCGCTTCGACATCCGCCGTCGTGCTCTTGGGTTCCCCGTCGCCGCTCATGTTGGCGTAGAAGGATGGCAGGGTGATCCACCCGATGCGTGCCACCTTGCCCTCGGCGTCGGTGACATCAAGGAGCTCGGCTTTTGCCTCCTGATCCTTTAGCTTCACCTCATCGCGGGTTATATCAATAATTAAACGTTTTGAGGGATCATCCGCATCGGTTGGTATGACCTGCAGGCGCACGACGGAATTTTTGGCTCCCCGAATTTTCTCCACGACCTTGTCGAGTTTCATGTCCACGACATCCTCAAACTCCTTCTCCCCCTGTCCGACGGCAAGGATACGGTCTCCAACTTTCAGGCGTCCATCGCGGTCGGCAGGGCCTCCAGGAACGATTTCCATTATTTTGGTGTAGCCATCCTCCGAACGCAGAACAGCTCCAATGCCCACAAGCGAAAGCTTCATGTTGATCTGAAAATTTTCCATCTCCGTCGGGCTCATGTATTCCGAGTGGGGGTCGTAGCTTTGGGTCAGGGCCTTGAGAAAGGTGCTGATGACGTCATCTGAGCTCATCTCACGCACATTGCGCAAAGCCTGGTCGTAGCGGCGTGTCACAGTTTCCAGCGGAGAGCGGAGATTGAGTTCGCTTAAGTGTTCTTGAAGCAGCTCAGCTTCCACGCGGTCCCGCCAGATTTTATCGGATTCATCGAGATCCTTCGGCCATGGAGATTTCTGACGGTTCAACTCGACCTCCCGCTTGCCTCGGAAGTCATATTTTTGGGCAGCGAGTTTCTTGTTGGCAGCGACACGGTTTTCGACGCGTTCTTTGAAACGTTGAAAGATTTCCGTTGCGGGCGAGAGGTCGCCGGAACGGATGAATTTGTGCAGCGACTCGCCGTACTTCAAGGTGAACTCATCGACATCCTGTTGCGTGAAGTAGAGTTTATTGTAGTCGAGTAGCTCAAGATAGGTCGCGAGAAGCTTCGCCGACATTTCGGAATCCATTTCCTTGCGGCTGTAGTGGGCCTGCTGCAGCCAATTTGCGACGGCCAGAGCGACTTGACCCTGATCGGCTGCGTTGGATTTTTCGGCGCGAGCTGGCAGGAGGAGTGCCAGCGCCGTGAAAACGGTGGCGATGGCATGTTTGGAAAAATTCATGATGGATGGATTGAAAATCTTGCAGAGAAGTCGACGAAAATCAAATCTCCTCATTTTATTCTACGACTCGATAGCGCATGAATCCGTTCAAAATTTTTACCGGTGGTCCGCTGGACACCAACGCCTATTTTTTTCAGACTCCTTTGGGAAACATTCTTTTCGACGCTCCTCAAGGAGCCGATGAGCAATTTGCCGGCCAGAAGATCGATTGGCTTATTCTCACCCATGGACATTTCGACCATGTAATGGACGCTGCAAAAATCCAACGCCGCCATGGCTGCCGTGTGGCATTTCATCCAGACACAGTCCCGATGCTGGCAGATGGAGCGTTTTTCAAAAAACACGGATTCGATATCCAATACGAACCCTGCTCTGCGGATCTTCTCCTTGAAGAAGGGGAAACTCGCGCGATTTGTGGTTTAAAAATCCTTTGCCTCCATGTGCCCGGCCATTGCCCAGGTAGCCTCTGTTTTTATTTTCCAGAGCAGGGACTGCTTGTGGCGGGTGATGTTCTTTTTCGCGAAGGCGTGGGGCGCTGGGATCTGCCAGGCGGCGATGGGAAACTTCTTTTCGAAGGCATTCGAAAAAAAATCTTTCCCCTTGAGCCAACCACGCGCGTCTTGCCTGGGCATGGACCGGAAACGACCGTTGGTCATGAAGTAGAGTGCAACCCTTATTTCCAAGTCTCACTCTAGGCTCGACACCTTAAGTCTGATTCCGCTTTTATTATCTAAAACTGTTCCACCAACCCCACTCTATTCTATGCCCAGCTATAATTACGTCGCACTTGATGCCCGAGGCCAGGAAACAAACGGCATCATCGAAGCCGGATCCCAAGCCGAGGCCGTTGCTCAGATTAGGCAGGCGGGCTACTTCCCCAAGTCGATCACACAGGGAGGCAAGGCCGCCAAGCGCAAAGATGCAGCTCCTTCTGCATCGGTTTTCAAGAAGGACATCAAGATCAACCTGAACATTCCCTTTCTTGAAAAGAAGACAATCAAGGGACGGACTCTGATGATTTTTACGCGGCAGTTGGCGACGCTCATCGACGCTGGCCTGCCTCTCCTTCGCGGGCTGACGGTCCTTTCCAAGCAGGAGCCCGACCCCGTTCTTAAAAAAACCATCATTGGCATCGCCGATTCCGTTCAAGGCGGTGGGACATTTTCCGAAGCTTTGGCCAGCCACCCTCGCATTTTCAACAAGCTCTACATTAACATGGTCAAAGCTGGTGAGCTCGGTGGTGTTCTCGAGATCGTTCTGCTGCGTCTCGCCGAGTTCCAAGAGAAAGCGCAGAAGACCAAAAACAAAGTCGTTTCGGCTATGTTCTATCCGGTGATCGTTCTGGTCATCGCGATTGTCATCATGGCTTTCTTGCTGGTTTTTATAGTTCCCAAATTCGAAGCCATTTTTGCTGACATGCTAGGCGGGAAGCCGCTGCCCGGGTTGACTCAGTTTGTCATCGGAACCAGTAATTTCGTAAAAAACAACCTCTTGCTCATCGTTGGAGCTATCGCAGGACTCGCCGTGGTATACAAATTCGCTTCCCAAACACCGAAAGGCTCTGCCGTCATCGATGCCTTTCTTCTGCGTGCCCCGCTTTTCGGCGACCTCACCAAGAAAAGTGCGATCTCTCGTTTCTCCAGAACGCTTGGAACCCTCGTGACAAGCGGCGTCCCGATCCTCCAGGCCCTCAATATCACTCGCGAAACAGCAGGCAATGCAGTGATCGCCGGTGCTATTAACCGCGTGCATGACAGCGTGCGTGAGGGCGAGTCGATCGTGCAACCACTCGAAGCCAGTGGGATTTTTCCTCCTATGGTTGTTAGTATGATCGATGTTGGTGAGGAAACCGGGCAGCTGCCCGACATGCTTCTCAAGATCGCCGATGTCTACGACGATGAAGTGGATAGTGCCGTCGCAGGCCTCACTTCCATGCTTGAGCCGGTCATGATTGTTTTCTTGGCTGTCGTAGTTGGAACAATCGTGATCGCACTCTTCATGCCGCTCATCAGCATCATTACGGGACTCCAGGATCAGCAGTAGAACCAAATGGCTTCGCAAGCCCCCCCGCCTGCGGCGCAGGGCTTGCAAGTAACCGGTACGCTGATAATCTCTGTGGCTATGAAACTGACCCTCTGCGCCGCATCGTTGCTGGCGTTTGTGTCTCCGGCCTTTTCTCAGGAGCAGGAAGCCCGCTCGATGGACCTCTGGCAGATCATTCAATCTGGCGGCCCAGTCATGTATCCGCTTGGAGCTATCTCTGTTCTGGGGGTCATGTTAATCTTGTTTTATCTCATGACTTTGCACCGGGGTGCGGTGGTGAGTAACCGTTACATGCAGGCTGCGGATGCGCTCATTCGTAAAGGCGACTACCTCGGCCTCTTGGCTCTTTCAAACCGACACAACGAGGGCATTGCGAGCGTGATGGAACGGGCGCTAAATTTTCTCACAAAAAATCCAACATCATCCATGGCAGAGGTGCGGGAGATCGCTCAAGCCGAGGGTATGCGACTTGCCAGTCTTTGGAATCAACGCATCAGCTATCTTGCAGACATTGGCTCCATTGCTCCAATGCTCGGCCTCCTTGGCACAGTTCTGGGAATGATCACCTCCTTCACAGTCGTTGCAAACGATGTCGTTTCCTCCCGCCCCATGCTTCTCGCGGGCGGTGTTGCCGAGGCGCTCATTACAACGGCGGCGGGATTGTTGATAGGCATTCCTCTTATGGCTTCCTATGCGTTTTTTCGCGGTCGAGTGCAGGGAATGATTTCAGATCTCGAGGCGGCCTCCACAGTCCTGCTCGCCCACATCAGCGTGTCCAAATCGAACGATTAAAATGAATTTTCGCGGTTCCATTCAACCGGCCTCTCCGGGATTTCAGATTGCTCCGATGGTGGATATTGTTTTTCTCCTTCTCATCTTTTTCTTGGTCACTTGGAATTTCTCGAGGAACGAAACCGAGTTGGAGGTGAAGGTGCCAAAGGCCCGCGAAGGTAAGGAAACCCGGCGCGCGGTGGGTGAAGTCATTCTGAATATCAAATCCGACGGTACGGTCGTGATGAACCGCCGCAGTATGGATTCGGCAGCCCTGTTGGAAACTCTCACGAAAATCGTCTCCCTTTATCCTGACCAAGCTGTGATCCTCCGCGCGGACGAGAGCACGGATTACCGGTATGTCGTGGATGTGCTGGATGCCTGCCGCCGCGCGAACATCTGGAATGTTGCTTTTGCGACAAGCCGACAGCAATGAAGCAGGCGACGATTCTTACCCTTCTAAGCCTTGGTGCCATTTGCAATGCGCAGGAAGTTCGCCGTGCGTTGCCTGCGAACGCCCCTGAACTAGAGAACTATCAGAACCCATCCTGGATGGATCGCTTGCCGGATGGTCAACCTGTGGAAGTTCGCCGCGCGGAGTCGGTTAAGCCTCCCGCTCCCCCACAGGCAGCTCCTCCACCCACAGTGAGACTTTCTCCGGTCCCTGCCGCCTCGCACCCCTCTTTCACACCCACTGTTTTGAATGGCCAGCAAGACATTCGCATCGCGCCCGCAGGCGGTGCTGCTTCTCATGCGGACTCGGCTTTGGATCGCGCGAACAACCTTTACTCGCGCAAGCTCTACGATCTGGCTATTCCGGAGTATGAGGCTTTCCTCATTGCTGACTCCACCTCACCAGCCCGCGATGCGGCCTTCTTTCGTCTGGCCGAGTGCCACCGTATGGCTGGAAATGCCGGCGCCTCCCGTGCCGCTTACGAAAAGTTGCTCATGCAATTCCAGACCGGTGAGTTTGCTGCAGCAGGGGCCTACCGCCTCGGCGAAATTCTCGCTGCGGAAAACCTTCATCAGCCTGCCACCATCCAATTCGATCTTGCCGCCCGCGAAGCCAAGGAACCGGGTATTCGCCTGGCCGCAGGCTACTTCGCCGCACGAAGCTTCGATGCTCTCCAGCAAAATCAATCCGCCGAAGACCGCTACAAGGCTGTTCTGGCAACTGAGGGCGAGAATCCCTATCGTGAAAATGCCGCTCTTTCTCTCGCCGCGATTCAGTTGAAAGAAGGAAAAAAGCAAGCAGCCCTTGAGACATGTGAGTTTCTTGCAAGCACTGCAGCATCCCCCGATGTCGCCTCCCGCTCCGCCTTGCAGGCCGCTCGACTCGCTGCCGAACTCGGCTCGACTCTCAAAGCCCTCCATCTTTTTGATAAGGTGGCCTCTGGCACACAGGATTCCGCGATGAAGGCCGAGGCGATCCTCGCCTCTCTTCGCCTCCGCTATGACTCCGGAGACTTTCGTGGCATCACCCAGATGGGCGAGGGGATTGAGAGGGATTTGCCCGCATCTGCGCGCCCCGACGCATTGGGAATCCTTGGTGCTGCTTGGAGGTGCACCGGAAATGAAGAAGAAGCCAAGCGCGTTTATGATCGCATCGTTTCTGAAAATCCAAGCACTGCATCCGCCGATGTCCGCTACCAGCGCCTGCTGAGCCTCTACGCAACGAAGGACCCCGCTCTCGTTGCTGAAGTGGACCGCTTTCTGGTCGGATCGACTGATCCGAAGCAAAGCGCCTCCGCAACTCTTCTCAAAGCCGAGGCGCTCTTCCAGAAACCCGACTACGCTGCGGCAGCCATAGCCTACGCGCCTCTTGTGGAAAATTCTTCCCTCAAGCCCGAACAGCGCTCCGCCTCTCTCTACAAGCTCGCTTGGGCGCTCGATGCCTCCGGTAACAGCGCGGGTGCCATTCGCGCCTACACGGCATTCGCCGAGAAATATCCCGGCGACAAACTCGCCGCCACTGCCGTCCTCCAGCGAGGCCTTGCCCGGCAAAAAGCCCAAAGCCACACCGAGGCACTCGCCGATTTCGAGGAGGTCATCACCCGTTTCCAATTCAGCAAGGAGGTCGAGATAGCCCTTCTTCAAAAAGCCCTCACACTGGGTCAACTCAAGAAATACCCCGAGATGGCAGCCGCTTTTCAAGAGTTGCTCAGGCGTTACCCGAACTCCGCCGCCGCAGCTCAGGCCCATTTCTGGCTGGGTTGGGCGGCCTTCGAAAACAAGGACTACCCGCAAGCTATCACCCTCCTCGACAAAGCCCGTCTTCTGGATTCCAAAAACTATGCAGACCGTGCCACGATCCGCATCCTGCTTGCTCAATACCAGCTCCAGGATCGCGCAGCTGCCGCCCGTGAAGCCGATGATTACAAGGGTGCAGTCATTCCAGCCGAGGTAGCCATCTGGCTCGCGCAGGGACATCTCGAGGATAAAAAATTCGCCAAGGCGGAGAAGTTGCTTTCGCCGCTAGTTCAAAATCCGACATCGGTCCCCCCGGATACCTGGATTTTGATTTCGGAGACCAAACTCGCACTGGCCAAGTATGACGAGGCATCTCAAGCCGCTGACAAGGCGATTGCCTCAACCCAGAATCCCCAAGCTCAGTCGCGGGCCCATCTTGCGAAGGCATTCGCCGAAATCGCCCTCAAGCGTCCCGCCTCCGCCCGGCAGGCAGTCGATCAGGCGTTGTTTCTTCAACCCGAAGGCAAGCTCAACGCGGAGGCCCGTCTAGCGTCTGGCGAGGTCTTCTTCCTCGAGCAGGACTACGAAAGCGCCGCACGCGCGTTCATGGCCGTCAGCATTCTTGTTGATGATCCCAAGCTCACGCCCAAGGCCTTGAGAAGAGCCGTCGATGCCTACCGCCGCGCTTTCAAGGACGCCGAGGCGGACAAAGCGATGAAGGAACTCGCCGAGCGTTTCCCTGGTTCCGCGTTGAGTGCGACTCCTTAACCGCTGTAGGTGCCGGTGGTGACGCCGATCTGGCTGGTGGCGTGCAGTTCACGGTGCAATGCGGCACCGCTTCGGCGAGCTGTCAGAAGCTCCTGATAGGCGGTCACAATGCCCGTAGTTTCTTCGGCCGATTCTTCCAGCAGTTCGACACGGAAGCGCCGTAGTCCGGCGGCATGGAAGGATTCATAGAAAGCCGCGCCCGTTTGTGCCGTGGCGTGGAATAGTGTGTTCCGGCAGCCTACATCGGCGCGGAGTGGATGTTCCATGCCCACGCGATCGCGCAGGTGGACACGGTGCTTTTCGCAGGGTCTGCCGCAGTCCGTGTAGTCTTTGCCCTTCGAGAGAAATGCGGCGAAGACGCAGTGCTCCATGTGAAACATCGGCATGTGGTGGTGCAGCGTAAGTTCAAACCAGTCCGGTGGTGCGTGACGCAGCATCGACAGAATCTGGACCGAGTTCAGATCGTGCGAGATGGTGAGGCGCTCCAGACCGTGTTTTTTAAAAACAAGCGCGCTCACAGGATTGGCCACATTCAACGAGAAATCTCCGATCAATCGCAGCGGACTTCCTGCAAAATGTGAAATCGCTCCGATATTGCGAATGAGAACGCCATCAGGCTTCGCATTGGCGATGAGTTTGAAAAACCCCTCCTCGCCGGCTTTCTGGATTCGTGGAGTCGCAAGAAGGATCTGCGCGCCGCCGTGCGCCCGCGCCATGGCAACGGCATCCTTGTAGCGGCGGATGTCCTCGTAATCGACGAGGATTTCCCGGATGCCCGCCCGGAGCGCGGCCTCAAGCTGATCCTCCGAGCGGACCATAACAGAGAGATGCGAGGCGGAGGATTTTGGCGCTTCAAAAGCCGGGAGAATTTCCTTCAAAGCCACCTTCGGCGCTGTGTCGCGCACTGTGCGGCTTACCTTCTCGACCAGCTCGCGGCGCATGCGGTTGATTTCCGAAATGGGCAGAATGACATCGCCTTCGATCCGCGACTCGAGCGAGCGGAGGCTAAATCTGGTTCCGCCGAGTTTTTCGAGTTGGGCCCTCAGAGCATCAGTCGTTAGTGGTCTCGTACGAGCATTCTGCAGGGGAATCCGGGATGAAATCAAAACATCGCCGCATTTGAGTATAAGGGATTCGCCGGCTTTTCCGCTGACGGTTAGATCGATTGGCGTGAGCCGCCGGGCATCTGTCTCCAGTCGGCCGCTGAAGCTGACACGCAATTCACGGTCCAAAGCCGGATCCGAGGTTTTCCAGACGCGGCTGCCAACTGGAATTTCATGGAAGCGTATCTTGCCCCTCTCGAAGAAAAGCCTGTTCCCCTGAACCTGAAAAACCCGCCCGCCTTGCTCGCGCTCGGTGTTTCCGCCGGTGTCAAAGACCACACCATCGCCGGGTTTGATGGCGACTGCGGTGGATTCCAATTCTACATGGTCCCGGAAGCTGGCTGCAATGTGGCCGATGAATGCGCCACGCTTTTTGCCAAAGCGTGCGCCGACGAGTTCCTGGTGATTGACTCCATGCATCCACCCACTGAAGAGCCCGCGGGAGAAGGTCATTTCAAGGCGATACCAGTCCTCTGGCGAGGCGCCTTCAAAAAGCCCCTCAAGCGCCGCGTCGATCGCTTTGCGGTAAACCGAGGTGACCGCTGCGACATATTCGGGGGATTTCAGGCGTCCCTCGATTTTAAAGGAGGCCACGCCCCGCTTGATGAGGGCCGGTATTTCATTCACTGCGGCTAGATCTTGAGGTGAGAGGAGGTAACGCTTGTCGCCGAGGTCGCGGAGGGCACCGTCCACCACGAGTTCGTAGGGCATGCGGCAGGCTTGCGCGCATTCCCCTCGATTCGCGCTCCGGCGTCCGAGAGCTTCGCTGGTGAGACATTGGCCCGAGTAGGCAACGCACAGCGCTCCGTGAACAAATGTCTCCAGCGGCACCGAGGGCGGGAACTTTTCCAATTCCCGCAGCGACAGCTCCCTCGCAAGAACGACCTGCTTTACGCCGAGCCCCTCGGCGAAGCGCACACCTTCGGGGGATGTAATAGTCATCTGCGTCGAGGCGTGGACGCGCAGGTCGGGAAACATGCGGCGTGAGATCTCTGCCAGGCCGATATCTTGGATGATCACGGCATCCACTGCCGCATCATGCAGGGCCTGGAGCTCGGCGATGGCGTCATCCAATTCATCCGTGAAGATGAGCACATTTAGTGTGACATAGGCTTTGACGCCGTGTGCATGCAGGAAGGAGGTGATAGCTGGAAGCTCATCCTCGCGGAAGTTGTCAGCCCGCATGCGGGCGTTGAAGCGGCTCAGGCCAAAGAAAACGGCATCGGCACCATTTGCCACAGCGGCACGCAAGCACTCCCAGTCACCTGCAGGTGCGAGGAGTTCGGGTTCGACTGGACGGATGCCCCTCAATGAGCTGGTGCCATGATGATTCGGACATCCGGATCTTCCTGGCGGTTGGTTATGTAAATGCCGGTTGGTTTGGTATTGATCAACTCGTAGCCAGTGAGGATGAACTCGGGGTAAAATTTGTCACTGGCCGGCTCATACACTGTATCGCCGCTGAACCGGCCGCTGAGACGGTATTCGTAATTGTTGTCCGCGCCGAGTTTTCCCGCCACGCGGTCGGGCGCCAGTTTGGCCTGCTCGTTCAACATGACCAGTTGAGCTGTCGTCCAAGGTTTGCCGGGTTCGCGCACCCAGCCCCACATTTTGTAGTCGCGCTTATACATGCGGCGTCCGATGAAGTAGTTGCCAGGCGCTTCAGCGCGGATAGCGGCATTCATACTCGCCCGTGCGGGAGCTTCACTATCGAGGGTCTGGCAGGCATTCTGAAAAATGGCGGTCGCCACCAGCGTGATAAGAAAGACTCGTTGGATCAGAGATTTCATAAAAATTATATGGCTGCTTGGGTGAGGTAGGGAGCGAGGGTCTGCCTGAGAGCCACATCCGACTCCGTAGAAACGCTCCCCCTGAAGGGAAGCAGCGTCCACTCCTCGATATGGGTGATTTCTCCCCCAGGCGGCACGGTTCTCAGCGGACTCAGGCTCTCGACTTCAAGCATGTCGCCATTAGTAAAGGCCTCGAAATTGCAGCCGCCGTCTGGGTAGGTCTCGCCTTCGATAAAGTCGAAGGATTTGATAAAAATGGAATCGTCCACGATGTAGGCGACCTGTTTTTCCCTGTGAGCGAGGCCGATCTTCGTAGGCGGGCGATCTGCTGCCTGGCGCAGGATGAAATATTCCCGCCCGATTCGCCAACGCGCATCGCTTAAGTCGGTGTAAGGCCAAAGAACCATCGTGCGGTTCGGCAGCAAATCCCTCGGATGTTCTCCAAGCGGCGGTTGGGGGATCACAGCGGTGCCTCCGGCTTTCATCACACTCAGCGCCCATGCTGAAAATTCGAGCGGTTTGGAGTCGGTATTTTTAGCCGTGTGCCGGACTCTCACTCTCGGGGAATCCGGCGAAATCGTTATCCCGAGTGTCTTTAAAATGCGCCCACCACTTTGTTGCTCGGCTTCAAAAACAAACTCCCCCGTGGTCGAATCCACCCGATGCCGGGGCGGTTGGTTGTCGATGTGGTAGGTTCGCTCCACATCCTCGGGAGCGATCCAGAAGCGGTGGCCTCCGCGAATCATCCACTCCGTCTCGCCCGTGCCGCCGAGTTGTTCATTGAAAGTCTTAAAAACATTCGTTCCGTCTTTTCTACGGAGGCTGATGATGCGTGGCCCCACATCGAGTGTGACAACGAGTTCGATCTGATTATTGGCTAGCCGCAGATTGCGCTCCCAGCCAGAGTGAGGGATGATTTCCGTTTGCATGAGTGCGCCAACACTAGAGCGCCGGGCAGAAAAAGTCAGTCAAATCCCGTTGGGATAAAACCTCAGCCAATAGACTCTCCGCGCAGTTCGAGCAAGCGGCGTAGGGTGTCTTCGATGAGGCTGTTCGGGCAACTCGCGCCCGCTGTGATACCGATGGTGAGGTTTTTCCTGTCTGGCAGCCAATCCGTGGAGACAATTTCTTTTTTTAGGTGGAGATCGAAGTGCCGGATTTCTTTCTCTGAGTTCAGGCAGTCCGCGTTGCGGATGAACCAGGTCGGTAGCTTTTCTGAGCCGATTTCAGCCAGATGCGTCGTATTCGAGCTATTGTATCCGCCAACTACCATCAGCATGTCGAGGGATTCGTTCATGAGTTGGAAAAGGGCATCTTGACGATCTTGTGTGGCTCCGCAGATCGTATCGAAATAGCGGAAGTTCGCCGTGCTGCCATCGTCGCGCTTTGCCACGGCTTCCCGCAGCATGTTCTGAATGGCTTCGGTTTCGCTGCGTAGCATGGTGGTTTGGTTGGCCACGCCGATGCGCTGCAGGTGTTGCAACGGGTCGAACCCCGGGCTCACCGCTCCTCGGAAGGTGGCGAGAAACTCCGCAGGCTCACCGCCATGGACTATGAAGTCGGCCACCTTTTGAGACTCTTTCAAATCCAACACGATCACAAAATGTCCCAGTCCGTCACCACCAAGGGCCCTCGAGGCCGTTGCACGCGTCTCCTCATGGGAGGCCTTGCCGTGTATGATCGAGGTGACCCGCTCGGTGGCATTTTGCCGCACGCGCTTCCAGACACTCATCACATCCCCGCAGGTTGTGTCCACAATTTGGCACCCATGGGCTTTTACAGCGGCGATTACCGACACCTCCGCTCCAAAGGCGGGCACGATTACGACATCATCAGCTCTCAAGTTGTTGAGATCCGCATTGGAAGGATGGGCTGCGAGATGCTGGATGCCGAGCGCATCCATCTGGGCATTCACATCCGGGTTGTGGATGATTTCACCCAGAAGAAAAATCCGCCGGTCTGTAAAAATCTTGCCCGCCGCATAGGCCAGATCGATAGCCCGCTCGACGCCATAGCAAAAACCGAATTCCTTCGCCAATCGGATAGTCGTGTTACCGACCTGAATCACGCCGCCTTGCGTCCGAATTTTCTCTACCAACTCGCTGCGATAATGTTTTTCAACCTGTGCATGGACATGCGCCATGACATCAGGCGTGCGGATATTGACTCGATTTGGCGTGCTCAAAGTGGGTCCAGCTTAAATCCGAAAAAGGTTTTTCATAGATAAAGAGAATGGCCGAATTCAGTCGGCGTGTTTCGAAATTGGTCATTATGCAAAAACATCTCCGTGTCCTCCGTGGTGAATAATTCGCGTTTAATAAAGCTCCACCGGCGAGCGCTTGCCGTCTTCTGGGCTGCGCTGCGCGGCCAATTCGGGGCCGAGAACCGACACGCGGAGGTCGTAAATCTCGGCATCCACCGCATGGAATGCCTCCAGCGAAAACGGCGTGGGCGGAGCGAGGCGAGACTTGCAGCGGGCCATGGCTTCAAGGGGCTCGTCGAGTTTTTTGCCCATCGTGTCGATGGCCTTCTTCGCGGCGGCGGCCATTTCGATGCGGTGGCAGATCATGAGCATGTCGTTGCCCGCTTCGATGCCGAGGCGCATCGTTTCATCGAATCCGTAGTGGTTCAGAATGGCTCCCATATCGAGATCGTCTGTCATCACCAAGCCGCCAAATCCCATATCCTTCCGCAACAGGTTGCGAATGATAATGGGTGAGAGCGAGGCGGGGCGGTTCACTGCGTCGAGTCCTGAAACGGCAATGTGTCCGATCATCATGCTATCCACCGATTTTGCGAAGTGCCGGAAGACGGCGAGTTCGTGTTCTTCCATGAGTTCCTTCGAGCGCTCGATGCGGGGAAGTTCGTGGTGGGGATCGAGCCCCGCCGAGGCATAGCCCGGAAAATGCTTGCCGCAGCTCATCACTCCGGTTGCCCGCAGTGACTCGTTAAAGGCGCTGGATTTTTCAATGACCTCGGCGACATCGCGTCCGTAGCAGCGTCCGCGAAGCGAGTTGTCGGCCTCGTCGTCGAAGGAAATGTCCAGCACGGGGCAGAGGTCCAAGTTGAAGCCGAAAATGCGCAGGATGCGGCCGGTGATGTCTCCATGACGGCGGATCAAATCCAGATTCCCGCAGTCGCGGAGTTGCTGGGCGTTGGGAGGCTCGTTGCCGATGAGTTTGAGGCGGGACACGCGGCCACCCTCCTGGTCGATCGTAATGATCGGTTCCACGCTGCTCAGATCGCGGAGGTCGTCGATGAGCTTGCGGAGTTGCTGTGGGGTCTTGATGTTTCGGCCGAAGAGGATGAATCCTCCGGGTTGGATTTGACGGAAGAGGCGGGCGGATTCGGAATCGAGTTCCGCTCCGGGAACACCAACGAGAAGAAGCTGACCAGGATTTTGGGATGGCATGGGGAGGGGAAAACCAGATTTGATGCAGGGTGTCGAAATGATTTCTTCAGAAAAAATCGGTTTGTTCGGCGGGAGCTTCGATCCCATTCACCACGGACACCTCATTCTGGCGCGTGATGCCATGGAGTCGCTTGGCTTGGATCGTGTCATTTTCATTCCCGTGAATGTGTCTCCCCATAAGCTTTCCCACCCGCCTGTAGCGGCACGCCTGCGCTGTGAAATGGTAGCGGCCGCCATTGCCGGCGAGCCCCGGTTTTCGATAGATGCCTGCGAAGCCGAGCGCGAGGGGCCGTCCTTTGCCGTTGATACATTGCGGCTCATGCTGGGCCGTTTTCCACAGGCTGAGTTTTTTTATTTTATCGGAGAGGACAATGTCTCAGCCCTTCACACATGGCGGGAAATTGACGAGTTCAAAAAATTGGCATCCTTTGTCGTGCTGGCCCGGGGTAACTTGGAGCCTGCCGAGGGCTTTCCAGTCATCAGCCGCAATATCGATATTTCATCCACAGACATCCGAAATCGCATTGCCCGAGGCCTCTCGGTTCGCTACTTGCTGCCGGACGCCGTTTGCGCGATTCTCACTCGGCATCAACTTTACCTGAATGACTGACACTGAAAAACTCGCCCGCGTCTGCGCGTCGGCCGCCGCTGATAAAAAGGCTGAAGACATCGTCCTGCTCGATATGCGTGGCGTCTCCGACTTCACCGATTTCTTCCTCATTTGCTCCGCAAACTCGGAACCCCAGCTCAAAGCCATCGCCTCATCAATCCGCGAAAGGGCCCGTGAGGAATGTGAGGCGCGACCTCTTTCTGCAGATGGCTTCCCAGTGAGCCAATGGATTGTCACCGATTTTGGCGGACTCATTTGCCATCTTTTCTTGGATTCGAAACGCGCTTTCTACGACCTCGAAGGCCTCTGGAGCGATGCCAAGAAAATCCGGCTGGAGGACTGATCGGCGATGGACGGCGTCGAGGATGTCGAGATCGAGTGCCCCTACTGCGGTGAGCTGTTCGGCATTCTGGCCGACACATCACACTCGTCTGTCGAGATGATCGAAGATTGTTCTGTGTGTTGTCATCCTATCCAGCTGAGCCTCCGTTTCTCAGGGGGTGAATTGGTTTCGGTGGAGGCCTCCGCATCCTGAGCTGATATGCAGGCTGGTTTTTTCATCGATCGCCCGACGAATCCGGCGCGGCCTGCCGCAAAGGCGTTTACCATCATCATCCTGCTTCTTGCCTACTCCGGTCTGTGCTGGCTGGCCTTTTCGCATTCCCTCAAAAACTGGGAGCAGGTATGGGCCTATCGCGTCACATTTCTGAATGGCTGGGCCGCCACCATCGGCATCTCGGCTGCTGCCCTCGTGCTCAGCACGGCCATCGGCGCTCTCACCGCGCTGGCGCGACGCTCGGCTTTTCTGCCTCTGCGTTACACCGCTGCCGCGTATGTCGAGACGGTGAGGGGACTCCCGCTTGTCGTGCTCGTGCTTTTTGGATTCTACGGGATCGCAAACGCCGTGGGTTGGAATGACCGGGTATCCGTGGGGATCGTTATCCTCTCGCTCTTCAGCGGCGCCTATATAGCTGAAATCATACGCGCCGGTATCGAAAGTGTCGGTCGCTCACAATGGGACAGCGCCCGCGCCATTGGGCTCACATCTGTGCAGACCTACCGCTTTGTCATTTTTCCCCAGGTGCTGCGTCAGATTTTGCCTCCCGTGGCGGGTCAGTTCTCCTCGCTCATCAAGGACTCGTCACTGCTCTACATCATTGGAATCCCCGAACTGACCTTTGCGGCAAACCAGATCAATTCCGCGACCTATAGCACCTTTGAGAGTTTCGTTCCACTCGGCATCTGCTATCTTGTGCTGACACTGCCAGTTTCGCTCTGGACGAAATACTTGGAATCCAAAGTGCGCTATGAAACGTGAACATCTCTGTCTCATTGCCTGCCTCCTCCTGACCGGATGCGCGGCCGTAGAGCACTTCGACAAGGAGTCCCCACCGGAATATCTCACAGTCCGGCGTGCGGAGTTCTTTCGAAGCGGGCCAGCCCAGGCATTCCCGCCAGAGAAGCTCGAGAAGGAGATGGCTCTCAGTGTGCTGAAAAAAGACTCGGGCTATGCCTTTGTGCGCCTGCTCGACAACCGCACTGGCTATGTCGCGTTCAGCGACCTCCGCGCCGCGCCGCCTGTGGCTCCAGGGGTGCCATTCGATCCCGTCATCGTGGAGGAAATCGTGGAAGTCCCCCTCCCGGACTTTGGAGTCATTCCCGACGAAATTCCTGAGAAGCTCCGCAAAAAATGAAAATTCTCCTGCGCGGCCTTACCAAAAGATTCGGACGCCAGACTGTCCTTGATGCCGTGAATTTCGAGGCAGAGTTTGCCCACACCCTCGCGCTCATCGGACCATCCGGCGGAGGCAAATCCACCCTCCTTCGTCTCCTTGCAGGCTTGGATGCCCCCGATGCGGGCGAAATCCTCGTCAACGGCGAACCTCTACCGCGGGACGAGGAGCGCTTGAGGGTCCACCGCAGCCACACAGGCATTGTTTTTCAGGCCTACAATCTCTTTCCCCACCTCAGCGCCCTGGGAAATGTCATGCTCCCGCTCACCGAGGTTCATGGGATTGATGCTACAACCGCCCGTGACCGGGCGATGGATGTTCTCAAACGCTTCCATCTCGCCGAGCACGCAGCCAAGCAACCTGCGCAACTCAGTGGCGGCCAGCGCCAGCGTGTTGCTATAGCCCGTGCACTCGCTGTGGATCCTGCTTTTCTCCTCCTCGACGAACCCACATCTGCCCTCGATCCCGAGATGACCGCCGAAGTTCTCGATGTGATTGTCGAACTCCGAGAATCCGGCAAACCCATCATTCTCGTTACCCACGAGATGGGCTTCGCACGCCGCTCGGCCGACAGCGTCGCCTTCATCGCTGAGGGCGGCGTGCTCGAGTGCGCGGCTGCTGGAGAGTTTTTCGAAAAGCCACGCCAACCCGCCGTGAAGCAATTTCTCGAGAGAGTTTTGAAATACTGACGTTCGGATCGCCTCCCTTCCATTGTCGCCACCTTTTTCCTGTTCATCCTGCAAATCCTGTTTAATAACCGACTTCCGACACCCATGCCAAAAGAACGCATTCGTCTCAACGACCTCGACCAGTCGAAATCCCTCACTCAGGAGGAATACAAGAGTCAGGTGAAACAATATCAGCTCGAACTTCTCAATATGCAGCTCGAGATCCATGAGAAGAAAATTCCAATTGTCATCGTCATCGAGGGGCCAGATGCCGCTGGCAAGGGAGGAGCCATCAAGCGTCTCACCGAGCGCCTCGACCCCCGGCTTCTTCGCGTTTATTCCATCAACAAACCCACCGCTGAGGAATTTGCCCGCCACTACATGTGGCGTTTCTGGTCAAAGCTCCCGCCTCGCGGTCACATGGCCATCTACGACCGCTCTTGGTATGGCCGTGTTCTTGTCGAGCGCGTAGAGGGCTTCTGCACACAGCCCGCCTGGCAGCGCGCCTACGGGGAGATCAATGATTTTGAAAAAATGCTCGTCGATGACGGCACCGTGCTCGTCAAACTATGGCTGCATGTCACAAAGGACGAACAACTTGTCCGCTTCAAATCCCGCGCCGCCGATCCTTATAAACACTGGAAAATCGGCGACGAGGACTGGCGCAACCGCAAACGCTGGAACGAGCACATCGAAGCCGCCGAGGAAATGTTCGAAAAAACTAACACCGAAATTGCGCCTTGGACCGTAATTCCTGCCAATTTCAAGTGGTATGCCCGCGTCAAGTCACTCAAAGTCCTCAGCCGCGCCCTTAGCAAAGCACTCGGCAGATAAACGGCATCATCCAATCCGTGTAGCGTGCAGGTTCCACCGCGCGGCAGCGTGAAGCGTCCCCTTGGAGAGCCATCCTCCGGCATGGCCCCATTTCTCAGTCAGGACGGTTTCGAAGCGCTTTCATAGAATTTCCCGCTAAGAAGCCTTCGATCCCACCTGCTACACCCCCTCCTTAGCCCAGCGGCGTGGGATACTCCCCCTTTGCCGTGAGTTCCGCCAAGGCTGCTGCCACCAGTGGCCGGTCCTCACGGTAGGTGACGCCGAACCATTGGCTCTCTACCGGAACAAGTTGCACAGTTGCCTTTCCACTTGAGATCATGTCCGCCACAGCGTTTGGAATGTAGAACTCTGATTTCTCCTCGCCTCTGCGGGCGTTCAGAAAGTCTTTGAAGCCCACTTCCAATAATGGAAACACCTGCGGAGTGAAGCCCCAGCAGTTCATGGAAACACGCTCCGCCCCGCTGAATCCCACACCTTCTGCCAAATCCGTGATGCCTTGCTCTGTACGTTGGATTTCAGTGTGCTCGCGCACCGTCTGGAGCGATCCATCCGCATCCGCCTGGCACACCCCGCGTGACACACTACCGTGGACGGAGAGAGTCGCATCAAGTCGGTAGCCACCCATGCAAAAACGTCTCCCGTTTTCCTCATGGGCTTTCAAAAATCCGCCCACAGCAGCAAACGCGTCGCGACCGTAGAAATCATCTGCGTTGATCGCCACGAATGGGGAATCGACTACATCGCGGGCTGCCAGAATTGCATGCCCCGTGCCCCAAGGTTTTGTGCGGCCTTCTGGCACGTTGATGCCCTCTGGCAGATCATTGAGCTCCTGAAACGCGTAGCCCACATCCAAGCGATCCTCGTAGCGACGGGCCACCCGGTCCTTGAAATCCTCCTCAAAATCCCGACGAATCACAAACACAACCCGGTCAAAACCCGAAAGTGCTGCATCATACACCGAGTAATCCAGCAGAGTCTCCCCACCCGGCCCAACGCCGTCCATCTGCTTCAATCCCCCATACCTGCTGCCCATACCGGCAGCCAAAACAAGTAATGTTGTATTCATAAGATAAAATTTCGGGCCGGCGGGATTCGAACTCACGGTCTTCTCCTCCCGAACGAAGTGATCTGCCAAAGCTGAACCAAGGCCCGATGTGAATTACTCCATCGCACCAGCCTCTGATTTCCTCAAGCCGAAATCTCCTGCGTTGCCGCCTCAGGGCTTCTTCTCTGGAACCAAGAAGGAAACCAGAATCGAGCCACCGATGAGTGCGGAGATGATGGCGAGAGACCATCCGATCGGGAAATGGCCGCCGAAGACTTGGTTCAGCCAGACCATCTTAAGGCCGACGAATACCAGGACGAGTCCGAGCCCGTACTTCAGGAAGCGGAACTTGTGTACGATGCCGGCCAGAAGGAAGAACATGGCGCGAAGTCCGAGGATTGCGAAGATATTTGAGGTGAAAACGATAAGAGGTTCCTTGGTGATAGCGAAAATGGCTGGAACGCTATCCACTGCGAAAACGATGTCCGAGATTTCGACAAGAATCAGCGCCACAAATAGCGGGGTTGCCATGAGGACGCCATTGTGGCGGGTGAAGAATTTCTGGCCATCAAGCTGCGGGCTGACGGGGAGGAATTTCTTTAGAAGCTTTAAGACTGGATTCTTCTCGGGTTCAACGGGCTTCTCTGGGGCGAGCAGCACCTTGATGCCGGTTACGATAAGGAATAAGCCGAAAAGGATGACGACCCAGTAGTATTGGATCAAAATCGAGCCCATCGCGATAAAAATGCAGCGGAAAACCAGCGCGCCGATAATGCCGTAAAAGAGGACGCGGTGCTGGTATTTACTCGGAATGTTGAAGTAGGTGAAGATCACCACGAAAACGAAAATGTTATCCACCGACAGAGCCTTCTCGACGATGTAGCCGGTGAAAAATTGCAGCGTGCTTCTCTGGGCCGCCTCAAGGGGGTTGAATCCCGGGATCGCCAGCAAGCGTTCGCAATTCTGGAGGCGGTAGATTGCGAATTCATGGAACGCGAGACCGAAAAACACTGCTAAAGCCACCCAAATAATACTCCAAGTGAGCGCCTCGCGGAATTTAACCTCGTGCGCCTTGCGGTGGAAGACACCCAGATCGAGGGCGAGCACGAACAAGACGAAAACAATGAAGGAAGCGTAGAACCACCAATACTCGGCAAATGGAAACAGCATCATGAACGCCACCTTGACTGTTTTTTTTCCATTCAGGAATGATGAAGAAATAAAGCAATCGTTAGGTTTAATCTAATTCTAGCTTGCTGCAGAATCCCTTCTTTCCAATCCCAACTTCCCGCCTGTAGCATGTGCCCATGCTGGTTTTTTTCTCAATTTATACTGTTTCGAAGCGCCCATGAAACTCACCAAACGCGGCGAGTACGCGTTGCGTGCGTTGATCGACATGGCCCTTGCCCGCGAGGCAGGGTGTGCGTTGATGCCTCTCAAGGAAATTTCCGCGCGGGAAAAAATTCCCCTCCCGTTTTTGGAGCAGATTTTTGCTCAGTTACGCGAGGCCGGCATTGTGGACGGCAAGCGTGGCAAGCACGGCGGATTCTTCTTTGCCAAGCCTCCCGGGAATATTTCCATCGGCGAGGTCGTGCGGCTCATTGACGGCCCTCTCGCGCCGATCGGATGCGTGAGCCACACGGCCTACTCCAAATGCTCCTGCCCCAACGAGGAGCATTGCGGCCTGCGCCTCCTTATGCTGGATGTGCGCAACGCCATCGCAAACATTCTCGACCGCTACACGCTCGCCCAGGTCACCGAGGTCTCGCTCAAAAAACTCCGCCAAGACGGACTCCCACTTCCTTTTGCCATCCCAATCAGAGGCACGCTCTCCGAGGCGGATTTTCAAATATAAAATGACCTTTCCTCGAAAACGCGTGGAGGGGCTTTTTGGTTATTTGGGTCTCTTTCTTTAGTGAGCCCCTCACAGTTTTTGAGGTAGGATCAAAGGGCTCACCATTTTTGCCATCCCCGAAAATGTCCGCCGCCGCCTGAGCACTTCAATATGCGCGAAACCCTCAACTCTCAACTCAAACGCCGAACCATAGTCGCAGGCCTTTTTCGAAACGAGGCCTCCGTCCTGCGCCTCGCCTCGGCCAGGCCTCATTGACATTTCCGATGAATGGGAGTCTGGCAAAATCATATCTTCTCCGGACCAGTAACAACTAAGCTAAATCAACAAAATAACTCTCAGCATCCTTCAGCCAGCTTAAGCGAATTTACAGAAAAAATGTTGCTTCGCTTTACCGCCTTTATTTTATGCTTGTGAAGCTAGTGGTAGTGTTCTAGAAATAAAGTCCTATGAGATTCATTTTTTGCTCCCTCCTTTCCTTGGCGCTTTGCGCTACGGCCGTTGCAGACATTCAAGCGCCGCCAGCGTCGGACTTCGGTCCCACACGTAAGCTTGGTCGCGGACTTAGCAACATCGCTTTCGGAGTCACTGAAATTCCATACCAGTGGGCGATTGTGAATGACATGGAAGGAAATGCCGCTGCCCTGAGCTACGGTCTTGTGCGCGGTACCGGTCGAGTTTTTGCACGGCTTGGTTATGGTATTTACGAGCTCGCTCTCTTTCCGTTTCCTACTCACAAAGGCGGCTACACTCCTCCCTACCGTAGCGATATTCCATGGATCAACTCTGGCTACTCGGAGTTTCCGCCCGAGCTGGGCTTTGAAACACGCTACGACTACGTTCGCCAAGATCCGAGCCTCTGAGGGCTTTGTTCAGCGAGATTGCCTTGACGCTCGCGCCCTCCGAATTGAAAACGGAGGCTGTTCCATTGTTGCATGATTTCACTCACCGTTCCGGTTTACAACGAGCGCGAGGCTTTAGAGCCCCTTTTTGAAAAAGTTCAGGCCGTCATGCACCGGCACTTTCCCGAACGCTGGGAGATCATTTTTGTGAATGACGGGAGTCAAGACGGGAGTGCCGATCTTCTCGATGGCTTGGCGGAGAAAAATCCACAGGTTAAAGTCGTCCACTTCCGCCGAAACTTCGGTCAGACGGCAGCCATGATGGCCGGCTTCGACTTCGCAAGCGGCGATATCATTATTCCCCTCGATGGCGATGGTCAGAACGATCCGCTGGATATTCCCCGTATCGTGGCCAAACTCGATGAAGGTTTCGAGGTCTGTTCCGGTTGGAGAAAAGATCGTCAGGACAACGCGCTTCAGCGCAACCTGCCGAGCATTTTAGCCAACAAACTCATTTCGGCTGTGTCTGGAGTGAAACTCCACGACTTTGGTTGTTCTCTCAAAGCCTACCGCTCAGAGGTCATCAAGGGCGTCCGACTCTATGGCGAGATGCATCGCTTTCTGCCGATCTACGCGAAGTGGCACGGCGCCCGTATCACCGAACTACCCGTCGGCCACCACGCTCGCAAGACCGGGCATTCAAAGTATGGTCTGGAGCGCGTTCTCAAGGTCGTGATGGACCTCCTCACCGTCCGCTTTCTCGACAAATACATGCTTAAGCCGATGTATCTTTTTGGCTTCTGGGGATTCATGTTTTTCATCGCCTCGTTCGTTTTCGGCGCATGGGCGATTTACATGCGGACGCGGGGCTATTTCTTCACGGGAACTCCTCTGCCTATGATGGCTGTCTTTTCTTTTATGACAGGAGTTATTTGCATGCTCATGGGGCTGCTTGCCGAAATGATCACCCGCACATTCCACGAGTCTCAGAACAAATCCATCTACCTTGTAAGCAGAACCCGGAACTGCGAGGGGCAAACCGGCATGGTCTGATGTGCGGCATAGCCGGATTTCTCGGCGCGGGCGACAGCGCGGATTTGCAGCGCATGACCCGCCGTCTCACACACCGCGGGCCTGATGCGGAGGGGTATTTTGAAAAAGCGGATGCTGGTGTTTTTCTGGGCCACCGCCGTCTCTCGATTATCGATCTCGCCGGTGGTTCACAGCCGATGGTTTCCGCTGATCGCTCGCTCGCTATTGTTTTCAATGGCGAAATCTACAATCACGCGGAACTCCGCAGTGAACTCCTTGCCAAGGGGCATATATTCGCCACACACCACTCGGATACCGAAGTCCTCCTCCACGCATGGCGCGAATGGGGGGAGGGGATGCTTTCCCGACTCAATGGAATGTGGGCGTTTGGCATTTATGACTCACGCTCTCAGCGTCTCTTTCTGGCCCGCGACCGCTTTGGGAAAAAGCCCCTCTACTACTTTCATCGAAACGGCACCTTTGCCTTTGCCTCGGAGTTGACCGCGCTCCTCGAGCACCCGCTTGCGCCACGCAACCAGTCGGAAATCGCCCGGGTCAAGTTTCTTGCGCATGCGCTCATCCCGGCACCCCACTCTGCCATCCAGGGCATTTACAAACTCCCCGCCGCCCACCATCTCACGCTTGCGATGGATGATTGTTCGCCGCGTATTTCACGCTACTGGCGCTACACGCTGGAGCCACAGAATCACCATAAAACCCAAGCCACGCTCGCGGAGGAACTGCTGGAAATTCTCACGCGCGCGACCCGCCGCCGTCTTGTAGCCGATGTCCCGCTCGGCATTTTTCTGAGTGGCGGTCTGGATTCTTCAACGATTGCCGCTTTGGCGGCGCAAGATGTCCAAGAACGCACACTCCAGACCTTCACGATCGGCTTCAAGGAACCGAGTTTTGACGAATCTGCCTTTGCTGCTCAAGTCGCCGGGTTTTTAAAAACCGATCACCATACGGAGACGCTGAGCCTCGAAGCCGCGCTAGAGGCCATGCCCCGCATTTTCGATCTGCTCGATGAACCCCAGGGAGACGGCTCGCTTCTGCCCACTTGGATGCTCTGCCGTTTTGCGCGTCGTCATGTCACCGTTGCCCTCAGCGGGGACGGTGGCGACGAACTGTTTGCGGGCTATGACCCCTTCCGCGCTCTGCGTTTGGCCGGTCATTATTCCCAACTCGTTCCCCGTCCCTTGCATTCCGCTCTCCGCCTCCTCGCGGCGCGCCTTCCGGTTTCGCACGCCAATCTCAGCCTTGATTTTAAAATCAAACGCACACTGCGCGGTCTGGATCATCCGGCGCGCCTTTGGAACCCTGTATGGCTTGGTGCCCTGGAGCCCTCCGAACTCACCCGTCTCACCGACTCCCGCTTCAGCGTGGAGGAAATCTATAGCGAGGCGATCGATGCGTGGGAATCCTGCTCCGGCACGAATCCGGTGGACCGAACGCTTCAGTTCTACACCGAGATTTATCTGCAGGACGGCATCCTCGCCAAGGCCGACCGCGCGAGCATGATGAATTCCCTCGAAGTGCGAAGTCCGTTTCTCGATATCGAGGTCGCCGACTTCGCCCGGCGCCTGCCGCATCATTACAAGCTCCGGGGCAAGACGACGAAATATCTGCTCAAGCGCGCCTTCGAGGGGGTGCTCCCGCACGACATCATTTACCGAAGTAAAAAAGGCTTCGGCACACCTGTCGGAAGCTGGCTCCGCAGCGGTCGGATCGCGCCTGAGGCAAATTCGTCCCTGCTGCGTGAGAAGCTCTCTGCCCACCTCGATGGGCAATCGGACGAACGCCTCTTCCTCTGGTGCGAATATGTTTGGCAACAGTGGCAGATGAGAAATTTCCCGTGAAACGCGTCCTGCATATCATCGACAGCCTCCACCTCGGAGGGGCACAGGAGGTTGTTCTGAATCTTGCGACATGCGGGAGTGCCCGCTTTCGCCACGAAGTCGCTACGATGCACGGCCACGGCATTTATTGGGACCGACTCAAGCAGGCCGGTGTCAAAGTCCACTCGCTTTCCCCGCACAAGTTTCTTCCCTTCTATCTCGCTTCCATCCCATGGCGCCTGCTTGCGGACAGGCCTGATATCCTCCACTGCCACCTTATCCCCTCCAATATCATCGCCAAGCCACTTGGCGCACTGCTTGGAGTTCCGGTGGTCATCAACCATGACCACACAAACGATACTCGCCGAGCCGATAGTCGCCTCCTCCTCGCCTTGGACCGCTTCTCAAACCGCTTTGCCAGCCACATTCTCGCTGTTTCGGCATCCTGTAGAGATTTTTTGATCACCCGCGAATCCATCCCTGTGAGCGATGTCACCCTCGTGCTGAATGCCATCGACCTCCGCCGCTTCAGTCCCGCAGGGGCGCAGCGCGACCAGGCCCGCCTTAAGCTTGGGCTGCCCGCCTCTGCGCGCGTCGTTGCCGGCGTGGGGCGGCTCAATCCCCAGAAGAACTTCGCACTCTTCCTCGACATCGCAGCGCAACTCGCCCCGCGCTTTCCCGATCTTCACTTCCTCCTTGCGGGCGATGGACCGGAGGAAGAGATGCTGCGCGAAAAGTCGGCCGCCCTCGGTATCTCGGACCGGGTCATCTTCTCGGGCTATGTCGCCGATACTCGGCAGGTCTATCTCGCGGCGGATGTCCTTCTCATGCCATCGCGCTATGAGGGCCTGCCAATGACGCTCCTTGAGGCCATGGCTATGGGGCTTCCTGTCGTGGCCTCGCAGCTTGATGGAATCGCCGAAGTCATCGGCGACGGCCGCGAAGGATTCCTTGTCCCTTCCGACGACGCGTCCCTCTTCGTCGAACGCACGGCTGCTTTGCTTCAAGACGCCGAATTTTCCTCACGCATAGCAAAAAATGCCCGCGCCAAGATCGAAGCCAGTTTTTCCGTTGAGCGAATGACCTCCGCCGTGGAAGAAATCTACGACCGCTTCCTGCCATGAAAATCCTCGTCCTCTGCTACGAATATCCCCCGGTAGGCGGGGGTGGGGGACGCGTGGCGGCATCCGTCGCCGAGGGGCTTGTGCAGAACGGTCACGAGGTGCGTGTCGTCTCCGCCGGTCTGCGCCACCTGCCCCGCGAGGCGGTGGTCAATGGCGTCACTGTTCTCCGACCGAAGTCTTTCCGCAGGCGTGAGGACACCTGCTCGGTTCCCGAAATGGCGTTTTATCTTCTCACATCCTTTTTCCCTGCTTGGAATAAATGCCGCACTTGGAAGCCGGATGTCATTCACTCCCATTTTGTGGTTCCCACCGGCGCATTGGCTTTCGCCCTGAATAAACTCACCGGCATTCCCTATGTGCTCACAGCCCACCTCGGAGATGTTCCCGGTGGCGTGCCTGAGCAAACAGACTCGCTCTTCCGCGTGCTCGGGCCATTTATCCAACCGATCTGGAAAAGAGCTGTTGCAGTTACCGCTGTGAGCGGATTCGTCGCTGGCCTCGCAGCAAAAAATTGCGGTGTCCGAGCCGCAGTTGTTCTCAACGGGGTTCCTATGATTCCTCCGCCAGCGATCCTCCAAGCGGGAAATCCACCGCGCATCATCATGCTTGGGCGCTTGAGCGTTCAAAAAAATCCCCTTCTCGCGATTCAAGCTCTCGCGCTTGTCAAAGGCCTGCCGTGGCACTTTGATGTTATTGGCGAAGGCCCGCTCTCCGAGGCGATGCGGAATCTCGTGCGCTCATGCGCTCTGGAAGATCGCGTCACCTTTTCGGGCTGGCTTGGCGGGGAGGAGGTTTCCAAACGCCTCGCCATGGCGGATGTTCTCCTTATGACATCAACTTCCGAAGGACTTCCCATGGCGGGAATTGAAGCTCTCAGGCATGGTTTGGCCATAGTTGGCAGCCGGATTGGCGGGTTGAGCGACGTGATTGATGACGGCGCAAACGGCCTTTTCTGCGATCTCACGCCCGATGCTTTCGCCAAGAGTCTTCGCTCCATACTGACTGACAGCGACTCACTCGTTCGCATGAGGCGCGCATCGCTTTCAAAGGCCCTTGCATTCAACCTGCCCGACCGTGTCAGGGATTACGAAGCCCTGCTCGCGGATGCGGCCTCGAGGTTGGGATGAAGCCGCTTTTGCGCAGTCTGGCTTTTTGCGCGGTTACTCTAGCATGCGTTCTCCTTGCCGCCGTCGTATCGGGCTATCCAGTCTGGTTTTCAAAAGTGTGGCGCAGCCTTCTCGTCATCGAGTCACCGATGCCTCAAGCCGATGCCATTCTTGTTCTCGGCGGCGAGTCGCAGGCGCGTCCGGTTTCCGCCGCGAGGCTCTACCGCGAGGGAGTGGCCTCGAAGGTTTTTATCATTGGCACGGGTGACCACGAAACAAATCGCCGCGCACTTTTGAGCGGCGGAGTTCCGGAGGATCGCATTACCACCGAAAAGGAATCGAAGTCCACTCTGGAGAACGCCGAATTCGCCAAGCCCCTTTTGGAGGCCAACGGCGTGCGGCGCGTTTTGCTGGTCACCTCTTCTTTTCACTCCCGCCGTGCATTGGCGACCTTCCAACAACGCATTCCCGGAATCGAATTTGGCATCACCACCTCCCGAATCGCATGGTGGGATACCCCTCCAGGCCGAAATCAAGAGGATAGGTGGGCCTGGATCGAAATGTGTAAGATCCCAGTGTATTGGATATTTCATGGTATCACTCCATGGGTTAAAAAAGTTTCGTCGGTTGACGAGCGCTAATTCCATGCCATCCATCCTCTTCATCAATCGTGTCTATCCCCCCGCATCCGGTGCGACGGGAGAAATGCTCCGCGATATCGCCGAGGCCCTCGCTTCGCGGGGGTGGGAGATTTCGGTTCTGACAACAGGTGAAACCGGCGAACCGAAACTGGCAACTCGTCGGGGCGTTCATATACACCGCGCCGGCGCTGCGCTTTCGCGCCGCAGCGTGATCCTGCGTGCTGCGAGTTATTTTGTTATGATTCCCTGGTTGCTCGCTCGCGCTCTGCTTATGCCGCGCACGGATTTTGTGGCAACTATGACAGACCCTCCCATGCTTGCTGTGCTCGGGCCGATGATTGGTTTTTTCAAGCGAAACAAGGTCATTCATTGGGCGCAGGATCTCTATCCCGAGGTTGCCGAGGAATTGGGTGTGCTGCCGAAGGGGAAGCCACTCGTGGCTTTGCTGCGCTTGCTTTCCAGAGAGGCATTGAAGCGCTACGATGCTGTCGTCTCCATCGGTCGCTGCATGACATCCCGCCTAGTCCAGCGCGGTGTTTCGTATCCCCGCATTTTCAACATCCCGAACTGGGCGCCTGCTGTGACGCCGATCGACCATAAAAACAATCCCTTTCGCCGCGAACATCATCTCGAAGGGGACTTTGTGGTCGTCTATTCCGGAAATATGGGCCTCGCCCACGATTTCGACGCCGTGCTCAAGGCGGCCGAAATCCTCGAAGGTCGGCACATTGTTTTTCTCCTGATCGGCGACGGTCCTCGACGCGCGGAGGTCCAGCGCGCAGTCGCCGCAAAGGGGCTTTCAAATATCAGGTTCCTGCCTTCCCAGCCTGCGGCCAAACTCTCAGAAAGCCTCTCGGCGGGGGATGCCCACCTCGTCACCATGCGACCGAACCTCTGCGGCCTTGTGGTTCCCAGCAAAGTTTACGGAGTGCTTGCCGCAGGGCGTCCCTGCCTTTTCATTGGTCCGGCGGACTCGGAGGCTGCGCGGTTGATTTCCGCGCAGGATGCCGGGCTTGTCATTGATCCCTCAAAACCGTCCGACCTCGCAGGTATCCTTCTTGACTGGGCCTCGGACCCTGTTGCACATGCCGCTGCCTCCCGCCGCGCTCGAATTGCGGGAGCCTCGACCACCAGTCAAAATGCCGCTGCGGACTTCGAGGAAATGCTGCGTTCTATGCTTCACTAAAAATGGAAGTCAGCATTCACGATTTTATTAAAGCGCTTCCGAAAACTGAAACCCATCTTCATATCGAAGGCGCGTTGCCTTGGCCGCTGCTCCAAGCAGCCAATCCAGGGAAATACCAGAACGCGCCTGCCTCATGGGCGCCGGATTTCTGCTTCCTTGACTTTGCCCACTTCGAATCCGAGCTGCTTGGCTACGTCGGGGATTTTTTCACCTCCTCCGAGCGCTACCACAAGTGCGCTTGCGCTGTCTTTGCCGACCGCCTCGCCCGCAACATCCGCTACACGGAGATTAGCTTCGCCTCGGGCTGTATCGACTTCATGAATCTCGACGGCCGCGAGGTCTGCGACGCTATTCGCTCCGCCGTGCCCGCAGGGCTTGAGGTGAGAATTTTTCTCGGCATTCACCATGAGGGCTACACGCAAAAAATGGTTCCCATACTTGAAGACGCCCTCGCTTGGCCAAGTCTGGATGGGATCGACCTCCACGGGGCAGAACCAGCGCCACTCGGAGATTGGGCTGAAAGCTACTGGTGCCGGGCGAGGGATGCCGGAAAGTTTACCAAAGCGCATGCTGGAGAGTTCTGTGGTCCGGATTTTATACGGCATGTCGTGGAAAAACTCGGAGCGCAGCGCATTGAGCACGGTGTCCGTGCCGTTGAGGATCCGGCTGTGCTCGACCTTCTGTGTGAACGCGGCATCGCACTCGATGTCTGCCCTGTCAGCAATGTGAAGCTCGGTGTCGTACCTGCCGCAGATCAACACCCCATCCGCCGCCTTATTGATGCCGGCATCGTTTGCACGATCAGCACGGATGATCCGATCAGCTTCGGTCAGACTCTTGAGGACGAATACCTGCTTTTGGCTGAGAAACTCTCCTTCACAAGAGATCAGCTTGCCGGATTGGCCCACAACGGTTTTCGCGTCGCCCTGGCTTCGGAAGATTGGAAGAGGGCCACACTGGCGACCTTCTAAACTTTGCACCGAGCCAGCGGTTGTGGTTTCTTTTGGGTGCTATGAAACTCACTCATTTCGGCCATTCCTGCTTTCTCGTCGAGTCCGGCGGCTCCCGCTTGCTGTTTGATCCATTCATCACTCCCAACCCTTTGGCATCGGCTGTGGATGTCACGAAAATCCAAGCCGATGTCATTTTGATATCCCACGGTCACGCCGACCATATCGCTGACGCGGTCTTTCTGGCGAAGCAAACCGGAGCCAAGGTGGTGGCAAACTGGGAAATCGCCGATTGGCTCGGCCGCCAAGGCGTTTCGAATACGCATCCGATGAACCATGGGGGCACGGTTGCCTTGCCATGCGGAAAGGCCAAAATGGTCAATGCCATCCACTCGAGTTCGCTGCCGGATGGCACTTATGGTGGAAATCCCGCAGGTTTCGTCGTGGAGACGCCGGAAGGCTCCTTCTACTACGCCGGCGACACGGCCTTGACTCTCGACATGAATCTCATCGCCGAGGAGTTTGCCCTCCTCTTCGCCGTTCTTCCTATAGGCGATACCTTCACCATGGGGGCTGCTGATGCTATTAAAGCCGCAGAACTTTGCGGCGCGAAAAAAGTAGTTGGCGTCCACTACAACACTTTCCCGCCTATTCAAATCGATACCACCGCAGCGCAGGCAGCTTTCGCCAATCATGGTCTTGAACTGCTTCTCCCTGCTATCGGTTCGACCATCGAGATCTAACTTCGAAGCCCGCACGGAACCTGTTTGTATCAGTCTTCGGATATGGCATCCGGAGCGGGTAGCAGGTCGCTTTCCTTAGCGAAGAGTGCGGTGGTCGCATCGTCCGGTGCGGACTCGACATTGCGGAGTTGTCGCTGCATGGCGCGCGTGCGGGTGCCGACTTGGTCGATTTCGTTTGTTGCCGACTGGAGTTTGCTTTTCACCTTTTCCAAGACGCCTCCAAACTTTGAGAATTCGGTTTTCACAGCACTGAGTGTTTGCCAGACCTCGCTCGAGCGTTGTTCGATGGCCAAGGTCCGGAAGCCCATTTGCAGGCTGTTTAGGAGGGCGACAAGGGTTGTAGGGCCGGCAATGACGACCCGGTGCTCGAGTTGGATGCTCTCGGCGAGTTCGCGGCGGCGAAGCACTTCCGCGTAGAGGCCCTCGGTCGGAAGGAACATGATGGCGAAATCGGTTGTCGCTGGCGGATTGAGGTATTTTTCGCGAATATCCTTGGCGTTTGATTTGATCCGGATTTCGAGCTGACGAGCAGCATTCTCGGCTTCGGTCGCGTTGCCATTTTCCGTCGCGGCAACGAGGCGTTCGTAGTCCTCTTTGGGAAATTTGGCATCGATCGGAAGCCAGATGGTGGATCCATCCCCCGAGCGCCCGGGGAGTTTTACGGCGAATTCAACGCGCTCTAGTCCGCCTTTGGTGGCTACGTTAGTGTCGTATTGCTGCGGACTGAGGAATTGCTCGAGAATCGTGGCGAGTTGGAATTCTCCCCAAGCACCACGGCGGGTCACATTCGTCATGACGCGCTTCAAATCCCCGACACCCTCGGCAAGGCTCTGCATGTTGAGCATCGCGTTTTGAACCTTGTCGAGGTTGTCGCTCACGAGTTTGAAGGATTCGCCGAGACGCCGCTCCAGTGTGGTCTGGAGTTTTTCCTCCACCGTGGCCCGCATGGCTTCCAGCTTTGCGTTGTTGTCTTGTTGCAGGCTTCCAAGCTTGGTTTCCACCGAGGTGCGGAGGGTCTCGAGTTTTTCGTTGTTCGTTTGTGTGAGGCGGTCGAGTTGGTTGCGGAAGCCCTCGAGTTGTTGGTTTTGGAGTTCGAAGGATTTTGTCACCGATCGCTCCAGCGACTCGCGCAGGGTGTTGGTGGAGAGTGAAAGGCTGGCTAGCACCTCTCGCACGGGTTCGGAGTTCTGGCGCAACGCGAAGTCGAGGGTTTGGGTGAGCTCTTGCCGGGCGGATGCCTGCTGCTGTGTGAGCTGCTCGCGCAATATTTCCTGCAAGCGGGCGTGGTCCTTGTTCCGGAGATGCAGCAAAAAGAAAGTGGCCAGCAGGGTGAGCAGCGATGCTCCCAGCGCTGCGAGAGGGATTGTTTCCATGGCCGAATAACATACAGCAAACTGTGGGCGGGATCAGCAAAACTTCCCCCGATCTGTTTTTGGGACAGGAATAATCTTGATCAATACGCGCCCGTGCCAAACCTGTCGGCATGGTTCGATTACTCGCTTTGTTTTTAATGGTCGGCGTCCTCGCGGCAAAAGCCGAGGTGGAACGCGAATACATCCTCGTGAGTGGAGGCCCGTCTCTTCACGAGTGGGAGAAATTCAAGGCCGAGCCGCATGATCGCTGGTGGGGTAATTTCATTCGCTCGGCCCGTGTGCGTATTCAAGAAATCCAGGCAAAGTCGGGCTCGGGGACGAAAATCACCTGGCTCGTTCACCAACCCAGTTACCTGCGCCGGGCCTCCAGGCAAGACAAACAGGATCTCATCGCGAACATTGTTTCCGTCCGTGACAAATACGGTATTAATCTCGTGTGGTTCGAGGAGGGGGATGAACTGATCGAGTATCTGAATGCGGGTCAGCCCAGGAACCGTGTGAAGATCGCGAATTTTGAATACTACGGACACTCCAACCGCGCCTGCTGGATGTTCGATTACAGCAATGAGATTGATAGTGGATCCAAGAGCTGGCTTCACGAAAACGATCTCACTCGCATTCACCGTGATATTTTTACCCGCGACGCCTTCATCAAAAGCTGGAGCTGCCACACTGGAGAGAGCATGAGCAAGAAATGGAAGCGCGCGACCGGTAGGCGAATGATCGGGGCTATTGGCAAGACGGATTACTCCTACGGCCATCTACGCAACTGGACGCCCACCTTGAGCAAGGGCGCGCGCTGGGGAGGGTAGGGGCTCAGGATTTGCGTTTGCCGCCAGCCAGAAGCTTCGCCGCCATTTTGGCATCCTCTGCGGTATCGACCCCCGGCCCTACGGCCTTGGTCGTGATGACACGGATTTTTGCGCCGTGCTCCAAGGCGCGTAGCTGCTCCAATTTTTCGGACTTCTCAAGCGGCGTCTGCTTCCATTTCACAAAATCCAAAAGAAATTTACGCCGGTATCCATAAATGCCTAGGTGCCGGAATCGCGCAGTTTTGGCGTCGCCATCCCGGTCGCAGGGAATCGGGCTGCGTGAGAAATAAAGGGCGTCGCCGGTGACCCCCGTGACGACTTTCACGCAATTCGGGTTCTCGAGTTCGCCCTCCTCCAGTGGACAGGCGGCTGTTGACATCGCGAGAGACTTTTCTTTTTTCAGCACTTCGATGAGGCGTCGGATTAAAGCTGGTTCGATGAAGGGCTCGTCTCCCTGCACATTCAGAATCACATCAAAGCCCACCAATTTTTTTGCCACTTCGGCGATACGGTCGGTTCCAGTTGGGTGCTTTGCGGAAGTGAGCGCCACATCCGCGCCGAACGCGAAGGCCGCCTCTGCGATGCGCATGTCATCCGTCGCAACGATTACCTCATCCGCATCGCGGACTTTTCTGCACCGCTCCCACACATGCTGAACAAGCGGCTTGCCGGCAAGTTCGAGAAGAGGTTTCCCAGGCAGGCGGCTTGAGGCCCAGCGGGCTGGTATAATGATCGCTGTCTTGGACATGTTTAATTGTTTATCTGATGTGTGTTCTCGGATCGAGAAAAAGGCCGCTTATAAAAAATTATTTGAGAAGCTTGACTTTGCTTGGAGCTCTGTTAGCAGTACCGCTTCGCGCATAATTAGAAATTCGCCGTTGGTCCTGTGGCCGCCGTCTTTGATGGCCGGCCTCAAGCGCACAGGGAAACCCGGCGGAATTGCAAAAAATTACACACATGCCAGTTCGTCTAGGTCGCTTTGAAATGCCCAAATCCCTCGTCAAAGAGGAGAAGTCATCCACAGACAAGTATGCTCTTTTTGTTGCTGAGCCTTTTGAGGCCGGTTACGGGCATACCATTGGAAATTCTCTTCGCCGAGTTCTCCTTAGTTCTCTTGAAGGTGCCGCTATCACTTCGGTAAAAATTGAAGGAGTGCAGCACGAGTTCAGCACTCTTCCCGGAGTCGTTGAAGATGTTGTTGATATTATCCTCAATCTCAAAAAAATCAAATTCAAGGCCCATGACCATGAGCCCCGCACTCTGAAGCTCTCAGTCAACAAGGAGGGCGTCATCACAGCCGGTGACATCCAAAGCACAAACCAGTGCGAGGTTTTGAACCCCGATCAGATCATCTGCACGCTAGATAAGAAGATGAAATTCGAGGCGGAGTTCGAGGTGAAGGTAGGGCGTGGTTTCGCCACCGGGGATGAGAACAAGCGACCTGATCAGCCAATCGGCGTTATTGCTGTTGACTCCATCTTCTCTCCTGTGACTCGCGTCAAGTATGCTGTTCAAAATACACGTGTTGGTCAGCGCACTGACTACGACAAGGTCATCCTTGAAGTCTGGACCGATGGACGCATCACTCCAGACGATGCCCTGCTGCAAGCATCGGCTATTCTCCGCCATCACTTGGATGTATTTGTCGGATTTAATGAGAATGTCGTTGAGTTTGATGAAACTCCGCAGGAAGTCAGCCAAGAAAACAGCCGCCTTAAGAAGCTCCTCAACATGAGCGTCAACGAGATTGAGCTCTCCGTTCGTGCGGCAAACTGCCTCAACAATGCCAACATCACCTCCGTAGGACAACTGGCTCTCAAAAGCGAAGCCGAGATGCTCAAGTATCGCAACTTCGGTAAAAAATCACTCAACGAAATCAAAGACAAACTCACTCAACTTGGTTTGGGCCTCGGTATGAAGCTCGATCAGGGTCTCATCGAACTTCCCGCTGTGGAGGAATCCAAATAAAACGCCATGCGCCATCGTAAGAAAACTGTCAAACTCGGTCGTTCGACCTCTCATCGCGATGCTTTGCTCGCCAATCAGGTCTGCAGCCTCATCGAACACAAACGCATTAAAACCACCCTCGCCAAAGCTAAAGCCGTCCGTCCGCTCGCGGAAAAGATGGTTACTCTCGGGAAGCGTGGTGATCTGCATGCACGCCGCCTAGCCGCAGGCTATTTAGGTCAAAAGGATGCTGTTAAAAAGCTCTTCACCGAAGTCGCTCCGCGCGCAGCCACACGCAAAGGTGGATACACCCGCATTATAAAGCTCGGTCAGCGCATGAGTGACTCCGCCCCTATGGCCTTTATCGAGTGGGTAGATACGGAAGTCGTCGGTATCGAAGATACGGTCGTTGAAACCGCAGCATCCTCGGAAGCCAAAAAGCCCGAGTAAAGGCCTCGCGGGGGCCACAGGCTTTCCCCGCAAAAATTTCAACTTGAAACCGGTGGAAGATTTCTCCCGAGGAATCCCCTGACGGACCGGGCGGGACCAGAAATGGTCCCGCCCGTTTCTCTTCTTGAAACCATGAGACCACTTGCTGAAAATTATTCTCGCTTCGTCATTCCAACTTACAGCCGATTCGATCTCGATATACAGAGCGGACGTGGATGTTTCATCCATGATGCCTCGGGCCGAAAAATTTTAGATTTTGGCGCCGGCATTGCCGTGTGCTCGCTCGGGCACGCGCATCCAGAGGTTACAAGTGCCGTCTGCGAGCAGGCTGGTAAGATCGTACACAGCTCCAATCTGTACCGCACAGGTCCTCAGGTGGATCTAGCACGGCGTCTCGTCGAAATTACTGGTAATGGGAAGGTCTTCTTTTGTAACAGCGGTGCCGAAGCCAATGAGGGCCTCATCAAGTTTGCCCGGCGCTTCGGCAGTGCCACGGGCAGATCAGGCATTCTGACATTCACCGGATCCTTCCACGGACGCACGATGGCTTGCATTTCTGCTACTGGACAGGACAAGGTGAAAAAAGATTTTGGACCACTTTTGCCTGGCTTCAAGCATTTACCATTCGGCGACCTCGATGCGGTGCGGGCTGCGGTGGACTCCAATACCGTCGCGATCCTTGTCGAGCCGATTCAAGGCGAAGGGGGGATTCATCCTGCCAGCGGGGATTTTCTCCGGGGCCTTCGGGCTCTTTGCAATGAATGGGATATGCTCCTGCTTTTAGATGAAGTGCAGTGCGGTCTCGGCCGGACTGGTCACTGGTGCGGTTGGCATGCGATCGCGGAGGATGTTCACCCCGATGGTGTCTCCTGGGCCAAGGGTATTGCCAACGGTTTCCCGCTGGGAGCCTTTTGGGCATCCAGCCGAGCCATCGACGAAAGGGGCCCACTTTGCGATCTGCTTGGCGCGGGAAGTCACGGTACAACCTATGGCGGCAATCCCGTCTGTTGTGCTGCAGGGTTGAAGGTGCTTGAAATCATCGAGCGCGACGGTCTCCTCGAGAGAGCTCGTTTGCATGGTGAGTACTTGGCGTCATCACTCCGCGCGCTTGCAAGCCCTCACATCACAGAAGTTCGCGCCATCGGACTCATGATTGGTGTTCAGCTGGGTAATGATTTTCCAAAAACCACACGCCCTCCAGCGCTGGAAGTCGTCACTCGGGCCATGTCGGCCGGATTACTTGTTATTCCCGCCGGAGAAACAGTCGTGCGTTTTCTGCCGCCTCTCAATGTCACTCGCGCCGAAATCGAGGAGGCAGTAGCCAAATTTTCCGAAACCCTCCGTTCCATAGAGTCCTCGAACTGAAACGGCATTCGATTCATACCATGAAACATCTTCTCTCCATCGAGTCTCTCACCGCACAGGATATCGCGACGATCCTAGACGACACTGCCGCGATGAAAGCCACACGGGGTCAACATGCTGAGCACCCGCTTCGGCATCAATGCTGGGCGCTTATGTTTTCCAAATCCTCCACCCGCACCCGCGTGTCTTTCGAGGTCGGCATTCGTGAACTTGGCGGTGATGCGGTATTTCTGGCCGCAGCGGACATCCAGCTCGGGCGAGGGGAGCCAATTAGCGATACAGCCCGCGTCATGGGGCGTATGCTGCACGGTGCAGTGATTCGCACCTTTGCTCAAAAGGATGTCGAGGATTTCGCTGCCTTCAGCGGCATTCCAACAATAAACGCCCTGACCGACGAGGAGCATCCATGCCAGATTTTAGCGGATCTTTTCTCAATTCGTGAAACGCGCGGCGCGCTTGAGGGTTTGAAAGTGGCATTTATTGGTGATGGTAACTGCAATGTCGCCCGCTCTTGGATCTGGGCTGCTGCCCGCTGTGGATTTGCGCTCACTATTGCTACACCCGCGAAATTCCAGCCGCCCGTGGAATTGCTTGAGCGCACTGGAGGAAATATCCGCCTTACCTCGGATCCCTGCGAAGCCGCTGCTGAGGCTGATGTGCTCTACACCGATGTCTGGATCAGCATGGGCAAGGAGGAGGAGGCGGCTTACCGGTTAGCTCAATTTCAAGGCTATCAAATCAACGCGGAGCTCGTTGCGCTCGCCGCGCCGCGTGCCCTTGTAATGCATTGTCTGCCTGCATACCGTGGCAAGGAAATCGATGCGGCTACTCTTGAAACCCATGCCGACACTATTTTTCGGCAAGCCGAAAATCGTCTCCACACGCAGAAAGCCATTATAAACCGTCTCGTTAAAAATTCACAAAAGAGTTGCTGAAAATTGACAAATCTTCTGACCTCTGGAATTAATTCATCAGTTCAAAAGTTCACCCGAGTTCATATGCCTGACCCTAAAAAAGAAACCGTTCGTATTGTCCTTCCCGCCCATCGTTTGGTTCCGCCTCCTCCAGCCCAAGGAACCGAAGCGGCCATGATCAATCTTCCCGCCAAGCCACTCGTGCCGGCAGGAGTCATGCCTCCTGCTCCGCCGATCACGATCCCAACCATCAAATCATCAGTCGCAGCTGGCGAAGCGCCAAAAATTCCTGCTGCACCCGCTCTGCCGAAAGCACCCGGAGTGGTTCCAATCCCTCCCTCAGCCTCTGCCGTAGCGACTAAGCCTCCAGTTGTAGCTGGGGAGGCACCGAAGATTCCTGTCGCGCCTGCTTCGCCGAAAGCACCCGGAGTGCTTCCGCAGGTTCCCCCGGCCCCTGCTGTGGCGATTAACCCGCCAGTCGTAGCTGGGGAGGCACCAAAGATTCCTGCCGCGCCTGCTTTGCCGAAACCACCCGGAGTTGTTCCGCTGGCTCCCTCAGTCCCTGCTGTGGCAATTAATCCGCCAGCCGCAATGGCTCAAGCTCCCAATGCTCCAGCCGCAGAATCAGTCGTTGACGCATTGGCTAAAAAGGTGACTGCCAAGATCAGCCTTCCGGCGACTGCAAGGAGGACAGTCCCTCAGGCCACTATGAATCTTAAGAAAGCAGCTCCAGCCGTAGCCGCTCCAATTGCTAAAGATTCTGCACTTGCAGAAGCTGAAGCAGATGATGTTGCAGAAGCTAAATCTGTCAATTCCGACCTCATTCTTGGCATCGCTGCTACGGTTGTATCACTGGCTTCGCTCGGCATCCAAGTTTGGACTATGCTCGGCTAATTCTTCTCTCTCGAAAACCAAATATATTTTCTTATGGCTAACCCTAATGTCACTGAACTAAACGACGCTAATTTCATCTCCTTCGTCGAATCCACCAGTGCCCCGGTCTTGGTTGATTTCTGGGCTCCTTGGTGCGCTCCCTGCCGCATGCTTGGACCGGTGGTGGATGAGATAGCCACGGAGAATGTCGGCAAATTCGCAATTGCCAAAGTTAATGTTGATGAGGCTCCTGGCGTTTCCGCCCAATTTGGTATTCGCAGCATCCCTTCGCTCATCTATTTCAAAGGCGGCACTAAGCGTGACCAGACAGTTGGGGTGAGCAGCAAAGGAGACATTGTTTCCAAGCTCACAGCTCTGCTGTAGGGGTCTGACGTCTCAACTTGTTGAGAGCTAGAACCTTAGAGTTACTTTTCCGGTTCTTCGTCATTTTCAGTGGGAGGAACGTAAGGATTTAGGATGAAAACCGAAAAGCTATTTCACGAGTTGCTGGGATTGGGAATGAACTGGTAGGTTCAGGAGTGTGAATTTGACCATATTCAAGGA
>JBIJCR010000054.1:0-15204 GCA_044344595.1 Terrimicrobiaceae bacterium | reverse complement strand
CGGTGACCTCGTCCTTACCAAGGACGTGCTCTACCGACTGAGCTACATGGGCATTTGGCGGCCGGAGCCGCGGTGTTTGCACATCGACCTGCGTTATGTTTTCCCGGTGGAAATAGGCGGCGACGCTGACCGCTGCCGCATTTGCGACGGGCAGTTGGCGTCTTCTCCTGTTTCCGACAGGGACGTGAAAAGTATCGCTTCCGCGTTTTCTGTCAAAGGGAAAATGCAAAGCATCAGGCGACCGGCGCGCGATGGGTTATCAGGCGGATTTCTTTGAGCGCTTTTGGCTAAGCAAGGCCAGGGAGACAAAAGCGACTTCACACAGCACGAAGGCAACGGCTCCGGGGAGTCCGCCTGTTCCAAATCCGTAGCTGTGAAGTCCCACGCCGAGAATGAAGTTCACGCCATACCAAGCCATGATCACGCATTGAAAGGCCAGCACGGCACCCACAGCCATTCCAAATCCGCCCCACTTGCCGGCGATGCGGCCATGGAGGAGAAAGAGATAGGCAAGAAGAGCGATGAGAGCCCAGGTTTCCTTGGGGTCCCAATCCCAGAAGCGGCCCCAGGAGTAGTTCGCCCACACGGCGCCAAGGATGGTGCCGATGGCGAGGAGGAGCACGCCGATTTGAAGGGTGCGGTAGAGGTAGTTGTTCAAAGTCGGTGAGGCCTTTCCACCGAAGAGGGATTTTCCGAGAATGATATGGCCGACACCGAGGGCGAGAGCGAAGGCGGCATAGCTGAGCGTGATCGTGAGCACATGGGTCGTGAGCCAGAAATTATCCGCCAGCACCGGAACGAGCGGGTGGATCGAACGATCGAGGATAACAGGCTGCGTGTCGGCAAGGATGAGTGAGACGACTGCGACAGGCACGGCTCCGAGCAGGAAATACCGACTGCGGTAGATGGCCTCGAAAACAAGCGCGAAGAAAATCGTGCCGAATGCCACCCACACGACGGATTCATACATGTTGGTCACAGGGGCACGGCCGGAAATGATGATTCGGAAAACAAAACCGGCGAGTTGGAGCAGGAAACCGCAGAGGCCGAATGCCCAGCCCAGCGCGTAGCCAGCTTTTCCAGGGACCACCAGCAATCCGATTCCTGCCACAAGATAAAAAATCCAGGCCCAGCGGAACGGGTGAAGTCTCTGGTAAAAAACCTCCACGGCAATCTTGCCGGCATCCGCCTGAAATCTCGCTTCCTCCCGCGCCTGCTCGGCGCGGAGTTCTGCAAGGCCGGCATCGAAGTCGGATTGATTGTTCGAGCGGAATCCCTGGCGCAGCTTGGCGAGCGCGGCGTCGTCGGATTTGAGAGGGCTCCATGCGGCGGCGCCTGTGGGCAGCAGAGTGACGGAGCGTCCGCTCACGAGCCCCTCAAAAACCGCGAGGCGCATGCCAACGGTGGAGGCCTCGCGCTGGAGCACATCGAGAGTGGTCTTGGGATTTTTTAAGCGAATGGCGGAGACCTCCTCCAAGGCGGCACGGAGCTCTTCGTTCCCCACCAGCTCGCGATAGGTGAAAAGTTTTTTCGCGGCATCGAGACCGAGCTGGTCCTTGAATTTTTTATTCCCGATGAGGATGAGCGGCTGATCCTCCCAGCCTACCGGCGTGAGCCAGAGGGAGGCTACCGTCGCTGTTGAGCTGATCCTCATGCCATCCTTCAAATAGCGGCTTTTGCCCGAGAGGCTCAAGAGCGCTTCATCTGCGAAAACGAGGAATGGCTTTTTCCGACCGCCTTCTTGGATCGGTATCGAGTCTAAGCCCGTGAAATCGAGCCCGTGAGAGGCGTTGCAAAAAATGAGCAGTCCAACAGCAAAGAAAAAAATGCGGAAGAGAGAAGTCATGCGTCCTTGGAATTGGGTTTAAAGTAAAACATGATGAAAATACCGACACAAATGGCCAGCGATCCTAGCCATTTCAGCAACCAGCCGGGGTCGTAGAGAACCTGCAGCGTGGTCTCGCCGAGGTCACGGGGGTTCCACTCTGCTTGGGAAAACTTGTAATTGATGCCCGTGAAATTTGCCAAAACCGTGCCTGGGAAGCTGGCCGGGTGGTTCATTCGTGCGGTACCGGTCTTGGTGAAGCCGGTGCTATCCTCTTTAAACTCGACTGTAGCAATGAAATTTGACGGTGTCTCGGTGCCCTCATAACGCGGGACTTCAAAATTCAACAACCGCATGGCGAACGGCATCGGGCGCAATTCCAAGCCGTATCCGATACGAACGACATTCTGGCCGTCCGTGAGCGAGGTGATTTCACCACTCGCGACCCAGCGTGTTTCGGAGTCTTTCTTCTCTGGTGAGACAAGCTTTGCCCGGAATCCGGGAACACCGGTCTCACCTTTGGGCAAAGGCGGACCGGGCTTCATAGTCGAGCGCACGGCGGCTTGGGAATAAAAACCCAGAACCTCCACCTGCCAATCCGCCCAGCCGGTAGCAAATGATTCGCCCACCTTGGCGCTTCCAGCGGCTAGGGTGGCACCGCTCCGCTGCAGCTGGTAGGCGATGCCATCCTCACCGGGAGCAACGAGAAGCGTAGGCTTCAAGTCGCCCTCGGAAGCCTGGGCGTTCTGAATCCGCACCAAAGCGGCCGGATTGTTCGGCTGATCGCTCTTAGTCACGGGACGCCCGCCGACCATCTCAAAATCGGGCCAGTATTCCTCCACCGTGACCAACGCCCCACCAACTTGAATAGGTGTTTTCATCACATCTTCCCGCAGGTATGTCACTGCTGCCGCATCGGGGGGAGCAATCGTTATTTTTTTGCCATCCGCACCCAGCATGACTCGAATGCCAGAATCCTTTGCCTCGCCTTGCACAACGGATGCGAACTTTCCAAACACCATCTGCGTCTCGCTACCTCCGGTAGACTTCGGCGGTGGGAGCTCCGATTGAAAAACCACACGCGCCAACCCGGAAAAATCCCGCTCTTGGGAAGCCTTGCCCTCCAGCACGATCGGCATCTCAAGTTTCTGCCCCATGCGTGGGCTTGTGAAGCGCAGCATGACGCCGGGCGTGCCCGAGTCGGAGGGAACCAATGTTTCCTCCTTGATGAGATTGTCGCTGAACCCGTCGGCGATGATCTGGAAATTTGTTCGAGGCACTTCGAAAATACGCGGACGCTTCTCACTCGGGCGCGCAGTGGAAGCGTCGAAGGGCATGACATAGAGTGCCGAGTCGTTTGGGCTTTCGACCTGAATGATGCTGCGATTCACCGTCACCTTCCGCACGGGACCCTTGTCCTTGTGGAGGGTCACATTTCCCTCAAACCCCGTCTGGATTCCCACCATCGCACCAACGAGGAGCGTGATGATGCCGTAATGGGTGATAATAAATCCCGTGTGCTTTTTCTCCCACGGCCAGCGGGTCAGGGTCACGGCAAAGAGATTGATGCAGAGCACGGCCAACCAGACGAGAAACCATGGTGCCTTGTAAATATAAGCTTGGGCGACTTTGGTGCTGAATTCCGACTCGGCAATCGTCGCCGCCGCGCAGGCGATAGCGATTGTTGCCAGGAGAACGAGGGCAAGTTGCAACGAACCCAGCCAGTGAACAACTCGCCAAAACGAGGAGTTTTTTTTTCGCGTTTCGACCAGTCGCTTTCGCTCAAGCGCAGTCAAAGCACACAGCCTCCGGTTGCGGTGCCTTTTAAAAAAGAAATGTCAGGTGAGCTCAACAAAAACAGCATGACCCGCAGAAGCTATCCTGCTGTTTGAAAGTTTCAAGCCGCACCGCCGAATTTAGCGGTGCGGAAGAAACCTGGCCTGCCTTATTGCCCTGTCTGAATGCTGAATATGGCGGGTGCGTCATTGCTCCATCCGGTGTTGCCGCTCTCAAAGCCGGGATTGGTAACACGGTTAACTCCGCCCGAAGTTCCCAGGAAGATCTCGTCAAAATACATCGTGCCGGCCGCATTGCTATAGGCCGTATCGAAACTGAGATACACACGCTGGCGGTTACCCACATTGAACACAGGCGTGGTAAATTTCGTCCAAGTCGAAGTCGCATTTATGCGCAGCGAAGAAACACGCTTCGTCCAATTCGCGTTTCCCCAGACCTGCAACTGTAGCGATCCACTGCCCTTCACCCATACACTGACTGTGTGGTTCGCGTTCGGTGTCACGGTAACGGTCTGGTAAAAATCCTGATAAGTTGCGGTTGCGGGAATTTTTGCCATCGCAGACCAAACTCCATTGAAAACAATCCCACCCGAGTTAGGCGTGGGGGTTGCCGTCGGGCTTGGTGTCGGCGTGGGGGTTGCCGTCGGGCTTGGTGTCGGCGTGGGAGTTGCCGTCGGGCTCGGTGTCGGCGTGGGAGTTGGCGTTGCTGTGGGAGTCGGGCTTACCGTCGGCCATGGCGTCGCACTGGGAGTCGGGGTAGGCGCGCCGCTCAACAGTTTATCTCGGAGCGTTTTCACGATCTGTTGCATAGCGGTATCGCTTTTGAAGTCTGTGATAAATGTCCACCAAAAGACCCCGCCGATGCTGCCGGGAAAATCAAAGGAAGCATTGTGGTATTGCTCAGCCACCACGCGCTTGGCCACCAAAGGATCCGTCTGGTTATATGCCCACCAGAATTGCTGACCCGGTATCCAATAACCCAACTCGCCAATACCGATCTTCTGCGTCGGAAATTCTGCTCGTAGAGTCTTCATAACCTGATCGAATGCAACGCCCATCGGAGCCTGCTCTTGATATTGGGAAAAGGTAACCACATCGATATTAGCGCGGGTCGAGGCGGGCAGGTTCGCGTTCGCCCAAGTAAACATTGAATACGCTACGGAGTCAGTGTTGATCTGCCAGAAAAATGTCAGGAAAGTCAACTTTCCCGGTGCGCGGGCTTTCACCTCGGCGGCTGCATCCGCGATGCGCAGACCGATATCGCTGCTGAGCCAGCTACCGTTCACCTCGTTGCCGACCTCCCAAGCATCGATTTGGGGAAAGGCTGTAATATAGTCGATAAATCGCTGTTTGTATTGAGCTCGAGTATAGCCTTTATCGTAAGTGGAATCCACCGGCTGGCCCAGCACCTTCACGCCTTTGCTTTTCGCATAGTTCACTATGTTCGTGTAGGTCGATGGCGCCTGACCTGCGTCAAAAACAATCCGAATCCATGCATAAGGCGCGGCTAGAGTGGCTGCCAAATCAACATTGGCTTGGTAGTTCGAAACCGTATCGATTGTGAATCCAATCCAAGGCGTGACGGTGGATTTGTTCGCAGCCGCATACACGGGTCCATGCTCGGCGAGTAAGGCATCATAAGCCACAGCAAGTTGGTCCAAGGCGAGTTGACCAGCTTTTCCCTTTGCGGATTCAGGACTGTACACATCCACACCGGCGAGTTGCGAAACGGCGGCTTGGTATGCCGTGGTAAACTTCGCGGAGGGCACATAGTCAGGACGAGCAGAGCGCGCTGCATCGAGCTTCTTTTTTACATCCAGTGCAGCCTGATAGGTGAAATTAATCGTTGCAGCTGTGCTAAATCCCGAGCCGCCATTGTCCAATATCAAGAGTTGATACCCTCCGGGAAGCGTCGGCCAGTTGAAAGCCAAAGCGACTGCTTGGGATGGGATATTGAATGCGAGGTTCGAACCCGATGTATAGAGCGGCCCGCTCGTGATTGCTCGCATGTTGGCGGGATTCAGCAAAAAGTCATTGTTATAGCCGGCCCCTCCATTGTTTGAAGCCGATCGCACCTGGGTGGGCGTTAGAGCCGTACCGTTTCGGTCAAAGAACAAAAGCGTCACTGTGCCGCCTGCCTGAGCTGATCCGCGCAACGAGAAGGCCACAACTATAACTGCCGCGAAGAGCAAAAGCACGAGGCCAGGCAAGAGCAAATTTCGTAGTGCGCGTTGTTTTTCGAATTGGTTTTCAGGTTGATTTTCCATAGCAAAAATTAAATGCCTCACCCCCACTGTTCCATGGGGTCTTCGCCTGCTTTTGGTTTCTGCGGCTTGCCGCAAGCTGTTCGCGGCATACCAGTGGCTGTGTATGAAAACAGCATTTGAACAACTCCACCAACGTGGCAATCAGGGAAAGCGCGCCGGATTGAAATTTCTCATTCGAACTCCGCTCACCGTAGCGCTTGTTTTTTCCATTCTCCACGGCTGCACCTACATGCCACCCGACTCGACCGTAGAACCAGGCTTCAAACCAGCCAGTAGCGTCGCCGACCCTATGGCAGGCGCTCGGCAAATGACGAAGGCCCCAACCATACGCGCTCGCAGCGCCATAATGATCGACGCGCAGAACGGAAAAACCCTCTATGAAAAAAATGCCGACGAACGCCTCCCTGTCGCCAGCACGCAAAAATTGCTAACCGCCATGGAAGTCATCGCCGAGGGAGAACTCGAGCAGGACGTACAGGTAACAATCTGGGACCAACTCCAGCCACCCACAAAGCTGGGCCTCATCGCGGGAACAAGCCATCGCCGCCTCGACCTCCTTGGCGCCATGCTCGTGAGCAGCGCCAACGACGCCGCGAGTGCCCTCGCCAACGCCGCCGAAGGATCTTACAGCGATTTCATTTCCCGCATGAACGCCCGAGCCGATCGCCTCGGCGCAAAACACTCGCTTTTCCTGAACCCACATGGACTCGACATTCCAGGCCAACACTCAACCGCAAGGGATGCCGCCATCATTGCCTACCACGCCTACCGCATTCCTCTCATCCGGCACTTCGCCGCGCAGGAAATGATTCCCTTCAGCTATGGCGATGGCCGCACCGTCCTGCTGGAAAACACCAATATGCTGCTCTGGAACCGCCCCGCCTACTTCAACGGCCTCAAGAGCGGCTTCACCATCGAAGGCGGAAAATGCCTCATCGCCAGTGCCAAGCACAATGGCCGTGAAATCCTCATCGTCCTCCTCGGCAGCACGCAGGAGGAGGTCTTTCGAGACGCCAAACGCCTCTTCCTGTGGTATGAAAAACAAGTTAAAACGAATGCTATGGGTGATGCTCCACCAGCAAGCTGATGCAGCGGAAACGATGCTCTCCTAGCAAAGCTCAACACTCTCGGAAGGCGGTGTGGCCGCGATCTTCTGGCTGGTTGTTCCTATTTTTTTAGTATGCTGGGTAGCCAAGTCCACACGATATGTGTGGAGACGGCATAGTTCCAGACCGCGCCCACAAGCGCGCCCGCAGCACCCGCAAACCACCACGGAATTTTTTGTTCGAAAAGATATTCTGCAGACTGCACATTCACCACGACGCCCATGCCGCAAATAACCATGTAGGCGACCAGACCGGGCAGTAGCAAACCGCCTTTGAGGCGCTGCTGACGGAAGGTGACGGAGTTATTCACCAGAAAATTCGACGCCATGGCGACAATCGTGGCCAGAATCTGCGCGGTAACAAATGGAACAGATACCAACTTGTGCAAAACGCCCAGCGTCGCAAGGTGAAGCACCAAGCCACTCAGTCCAGCAAGTACATAAAGCACGAAGCGAACTGGTACAAATCGACCAAGAATTTTATCCGCCAACAGGTAGAGGTATTCAAAAGCCACTACAATATCCAACTTGCTCTCCCCATGCTGCCTCGTGCGGAATTCATACGGGAACTCCCGCACACGAAGCGGGCGACCCGCCGAAAGCACGATGTCGAGCAGGATTTTAAACCCCTTTCCGGTCATCTGCCGCACCGTTTCCTCAAAAATATCGCGCCGAATCACAAAAAAACCACTCATCGGGTCGGTCAGCTCCGTCTTGCGAACGATGGACCCAATCCTCGTCGCAAACCGGCTCACAAAAACCCGCGACTTCGACCAATCCCCAGTCCCTCCACCCTTTCCTGTATAACGACTTCCAACAGCCAGCTCCAAAGCGGAATCCTCCTCAAAAGCCCTCAACATCGCCGGAAGAATCGTCTCATCATGCTGAAGATCGCAATCCATCACCGCAAAGACATCTGCCGCACTCGAAGCCATCCCCTCCAAACAAGCCGAAGCCAAACCCCTGCGTCCAATCCGCCGAATAAACCGCACCCGCGGCTTCTCACGAGCCAGCTCCATCAATACCTCCCGCGACCCATCCTGCGAATCATCATCAACAAAAACAATTTCCCAATCAAAATCCACTAGCAGCGCCTCGAGTCGTCCCACGACTATAGGTATATTATAATTTTCGTTATAACTTGGGATGATGATTGAGTATTTCAACATGACATCCGATTATCTGTACGCTGGCGTCAAGGGATCCGGCACTGGCAGTCCTTGCAGCGATGCCATGTCGGCGTCGACCATGATTTTTACGAGTTCCGGGAAGCGGACTTTGGGTTCCCAGTCGAGTTGTTTTTTGGCTTTGGCCGGGTCGCCGATGAGGAGGTCGACTTCGGCGGGGCGTTCGTAGCGGGCGTCGTATTTGACATGGTCTTTCCAGTCGAGGTTCACGCGGGCGAAGGCGTGTTCGACAAATTCCTGGACGGTATGGGTCTCGTTTGTGGCAATGACATAGTCGTCCGGTTGATCCTGCTGGAGCATGAGCCACATGGCTTCGACATATTCGGGGGCGTAACCCCAGTCGCGCTTGGCGTCGAGGTTGCCAAGGTAGAGATGTTGCTGCTTGCCGAGTTTGATGGCAGCGGCGGCGCGGGAGATTTTGCGAGTGACGAATGTCTCGCCACGGCGGGGGCTCTCGTGGTTGAAGAGGATACCGTTCGAGGCGTGCATGCCGTAGCCTTCGCGGTAGTTCACGGTGATCCAATAAGCATACATCTTTGCCGCGCCGTAGGGGCTGCGCGGCCAGAACGGCGTCGTCTCAGTCTGTGGCACGGCTTGCACCTTTCCGAACATCTCGCTGCTGGAGGCTTGGTAAAATCTGGCATTCACGCCGGCCTCGCGCATGGCTTCAAGGATGCGGGTGGTGCCGATGCCGGTGACGTCGCCGGTGTATTCTGGGATATCAAAACTGACTCGAACATGACTTTGCGCACCGAGATGATATACTTCGTCCGGCTTTAGGTCATAGATGAGTTTCACCAGATTCACTCCATCCGCCAAGTCGCCGTAGTGGAGAAAAAGCCTCACGCCGTTGACATGCGGATCCGAGTAAATGTGGTCAATGCGCGCCGTATTGAACGTGCTCGCCCGGCGAATAATGCCATGGACTTCATAGCCCTTATTAAGAAGGAGGTCGGCAAGGTAGCTTCCATCTTGCCCTGTGATACCGGTGATGAGTGCTTTTTTCATGAGATAAAATCATTGTAACAGCGTTTACTGGAATCCGCCCTGTTAGATCAGAGGCTAGACTGATCTGCACAGGCAAAAACTCAAGCGGCCTTTGCGGCTCAGCCGATGCCGAGTACGAAGCGCATGTAGAAAAACAGCAGCGGAGCCGTGAAAAGAATGCTGTCGATAAGGTCAAGCGTTCCGCCTATACCCGGCAGCATGGCGCTGGAGTCTTTCGTGTGAGCTCCGCGCTTCACAACCGATTCCGCTAGGTCACCGACCACCGCCGCAAACCCGAGCAACAGCCCCAGCACGGTGAGGTCGCCAAAGCGAAAGGCCGAGAGCTTTTCCGGCATAAGCGCATACATCCAATAACTACAAAGTAGCGACGAAATGAGCGCTCCCGCAAAACCCTCCCAGGTTTTTTTCGGGCTGATGTGCGGTGCAAACGGGCGGCGCCCAAAGAGACTGCCGAAGACATACGCCCCCATGTCGCTGAATTTGGTCACCGCGACGAGATAGAGCACATAGTATTGTCCTGTTGTGAGCCCGATCTCCAGACGCGGGGTAAGATAGATAATTTTTATGAGAAAACTGAAAAGCCAGGGAATATAAAAAAGCCCGAAAACCGTATAGCTCATCGCCCGCAGCGGATCGTTTTCCGTGCCGCGAAACATCTGCCGGGTAAAAATCGTCAGCAGAAAAAGCACAAGCACAAGCAACTCGAAGTCGTGACTGTTTTCCGGCCCCTCCGATCGCACGATGAGAAATCCTCCTACGAGCAACACCGCAGCGCAGATAAGGCCCGTGAGCGTGAATACGCTAATCCCGTCGTGCTCAAGCATGCGATAGTATTCCCACAGAGCCCGCAGCGCCATGAAGAAGAGCAGCGAGAAGAAACCGATATCCCAACCCGCGAAAACAGTCATCAACATCAGCGCCCACAGCACCAGCGTGCTCGAAAGTCTAGAAAAAAATGTCAACCGCCCCGGCGTCATCAACAGCACTCTGTCCGAGTCGATGGCGTTTCGCAATGCGGGAAGAAAGAAGGTCGCGGCGGATGCGTAGGCTTTTTCCCCCTTTCCAATTCGCTTTCCCCCCCTTAAAAGTCGCGCTCACCATTTTTTCGCCATGTTCAGTTGGATCCTTAAAAAAATCGTCGGCTCAAAAAACCAGCGCGAGTTACGCCAGATGATGCCGATCGTCAAACAAATCAACGAAATCGAGGCAGGCCTCCAGTCCTTGTCCGATGAGGCGCTCCGGGCGAAGACGCATGAGTGGAAGGAACGGTTGGCAAAAATTTCCGACTCCGGCAAACTCGCCGCAGAGTTGGATGCGATACTCCCCGAGGCCTTCGCTGTGGTGAAAAACGGAGCCCGCCGGCTCTGTGGACGCGAATTCATGGTGTGCGGATATCCCCTCACCTGGAACATGATTCATTTCGATGTGCAGCTCATCGGCGGCATGGTGCTGCATCGCGGCCGCATTGCCGAAATGGCCACCGGCGAGGGCAAGACGCTCGTCGGCACGCTGGCCGTTTACCTGAATGCCCTGTCTGGACGCGGCGTCCATGTAGTCACGGTCAACGACTACCTCGCCCAGCGCGATGCGGAGTGGATGGGGCAGCTCTACACATTTCTTGGACTCACTGTGGGCATTATTCAAAATGACCAAATGCCGCAGCAACGCCGCGAACAATACCAGTGCGATATCACCTACGGCACGAACAGCGAGTTCGGCTTCGATTACCTCCGCGACAACGGCATGGCCACCAGCCGTGAGCAGCAGGTGCAGCGCGGGCACTACTTCGCCATCGTCGATGAAGTGGACTCGATCCTCATCGACGAGGCCCGCACACCGCTCATCATCAGCGGCCCGGCCACCGCTCGTCGAGCAGCTCATCCGCAAGCAGACCATGCTCTGCAGCCGTCTTGCGACCGAGGTCAAGGAACTCGTCGATGCCGGCAAACCCGCCGAGGCAGGCCGCACCCTTTTTAAACTCAAGCTCGGCCAACCACGCAGCAAAGCCCTCCTCCGCCACCTCGAGGATCCAGAAATGCGCAAGCTCATGGACAAGGCGGAGCTCGAATTTTACAAGGACACCGATGGCAAGGCCGCACTCGTTGCCCTCAAGGAGGAACTCTACTTCACAATCGAAGAGCGCTCACACGAGGCCGACCTCACCGAAATGGGCCGCACCTATCTGAACCCCGATGATGTGAATGCCTTCGTGCTTCCTGATCTCCTCACCGAGTTCGCCGACATTGAGAATGACACCGCGCTCACCGCCGCCCAGAAGCTTGAGAAAAAATCCGCCCGCCAGCAGCATTGCGACGCCCAAAGCGAGCGCATTCACAACATCACCCAGCTTCTGAAGGCCTACTGCCTTTACGAGAAGGATGTCGAATATGTCGTCGAGGAAAACAAGGTGATCATCGTCGATACCTTCACCGGCCGCAAAATGGCCGGCCGACGCTGGAGCGATGGACTCCACCAGGCCGTCGAGGCCAAGGAGGGCGTCCAGATCGACCGCGAAACCCAAACCCTCGCAACCATCACGATCCAGAATTACTTCCGCCTGTATCACAAACTCGCCGGCATGACCGGCACAGCCGAGACAGAAGTGAGTGAGTTCCACGATATCTACCGCCTGGATGTGAATGTCATTCCCACCAATCGCCCAGTGAAACGCCTCGACGAGAACGACCGTATCTACAAGACCCGTCGCGAAAAATACAACGCCGCCATAGAAGCCATCAAGGAGGCCCACGCCAAAGGCCAGCCGGTTCTCGTAGGCACAGCCAGCGTTGAATCCAGCGAGCTCCTCGGCCGCATGCTGAAGCTCCAAAAAATTCCGCACACCGTCCTGAATGCCAAATTCCACATGCAGGAGGCCGAAATCGTCTCCCGCGCCGGACTCAAGGGCGCCGTGACCATTTCTACCAACATGGCAGGCCGAGGCACCGACATCAAACTCGGCGAAGGCGTCGCTGAGATAGGAGGCCTCTTCGTACTCGGCACAGAGCGCCATGAATCCCGCCGTATCGACCGCCAGCTCCGAGGCCGCTGCGCCCGCCAAGGCGATCCAGGTCGCTCCCGCTTCTACGTGAGCTTCGAAGACGACCTCATGCGCAACTTTGGCGCCAGTGACCGCATGACCAAAATCATGGAAACCTTCGGCCTCCAAGAGGGCGAAGAACTCGAACACCCCTGGCTGAACCGCAGCGTGGAAACCGCGCAGAAACGCGTCGAGCAGCGGAACTACATGATGCGCAAGCGCACCCTCGAATTTGACGATGTCATGAACCAGCAGCGCGAAGTCGTCTACGGCTACCGCAACGAAGTCATGGACGCCGAGAATCCGCGCGAACTCATCCTTGAAGTCATCAACGAGGTCGTTCCTAAAAAAATCTCGCCCTTCCTTGAATCGCCCGAAGGCGACGAACCCGACCACGATGGACTCCTCCACTGGGTTAATACGACCTTCCCGCTAGGTCTCACCAAGGAGAAAGCCGCCCTGCACACACGTTCCATCGAGGAGAATGCGAATTTCCTCATCCAAACCATCCGCGACGCCTACGAGCGCAAGGCCGCCCTTGAAAACCCCGAAGCCCTGCGCGGCCTCGAGCGCTACATCATCCTCAACGCCATCGACCGCCTCTGGCAGGAGCACCTCTATGCGATGGATGGACTCCGCGACGCCGTTTACCTCCGCGCTTTCGGCCAAAAAGATCCGCTCGTGGAATATAAAAACGACGCCTACGCGATGTTCGTTGACCTCATGGACACCATCAAAGGCGAAGTCCTTGGCAACCTCTTCCGCAGCACCACAAATCTGCAAGCCTTCGAGCAAATGCTCGCCAACATCCCGCAGATTCTCTCCCGTCCCGACTTTGCGCTCAACCCGGAAACCGCTCTCGAAGGACAGTCCCGGCCATCCACGCCCGACCAACCGCCCGCCCCAAAGTTCGAACTACCCCTTAAGCGCATACTCCCCAAAGCCGGCCGTAACGACCCATGTCCCTGCGGCTCGGGCAAAAAATTCAAAGCCTGCTGCGGCCGCCTGGCCTAATCGTCCTCTAACGCGCGGAAGCGTGCTCATTTGCCAAGGTAGGGTGGCGCGCCGGAGACGTCCCATTTGCGCGGCGTGCTTGCCAAGTCGGAGACGCGAAGCGCAGAGGGTGGATCAGCCTTTGCATCTGAAGAAGGCTTAGGATCCTCGGCGATTCTCACGAATTACTGCCGCACCAAGCCCCGAGCCCCCTCCGTTTCCTCCGTGCTCTTTGACTGGCTCGCTCCCGCTCGGCTCGCCCTCTGGGCCAACCTCCGGTTGCTCTATCTCAAAGGTCCCGCCTTTTCGATTGTGGTTAAATTTTGTTGCGCCCGCTTTGAACAAATCCCGTGCGCCTTTGTCCAAACAGATAGGCAGGAAAATACAAACTCCTCCTGACATTTTACACCACCCCAAACCGCTCGCCAAAACAACAACATGAGTCCTTAGAGCCCCACTCCACCCACCACCCCCACAACCCACTCCGGAGGTCCGTGCCATGATAACGAATGTTTTCAAATCGGTCTCATATGCGGGAATCAGCATGACTCTCACATTGACCACACCACTGGAGGTCGACACCCACACGGTCATGGTTCATACCCCCGAGCCTCCGCTCTCAGGATACTTCAAACTCGGCACGACGCGAAACCCGGCTGGGGACGAAATCTCACTCGACAGCCACAGCCTTCTCCTCAATGGCAAGCCTTGGTTCCCAATCATGGGCGAGATCCATTTCTCAAGATACCCCCGCGCCGAGTGGCGCGAGGCGCTGGAGAAAATGAAAGACGGTGGCATCAAAATCGTTTCGACCTATGTTTTTTGGAACCACCACGAAGAGGTCGAGGGCGAATGGCATTGGGAGGGACAAAAAGACCTGCGGGCTTTTCTGCAAACCTGCCGCGAGGTGGGTCTGTTGGCCATCGTGCGTGCCGGGCCGTGGTGCAACGGCGAAGTGCGCTACGGCGGCTTCCCCGATTGGGTGGAGAAAAGCACGCGCTGGGCCCCGCCAGCCCGCTGGGGCCTGCGTCCCGAGCATACCGAGTATGACGAAGCCGTCAGGCGGCTCTACACCCACATCGGCGAGCAAATGCGCGGCCTGCTCTGGAAGGACGGCGGCCCCGTCGTTGCCATCCAGCTCGACAACGAGTATTCCGGCCCCTCGCACTACCTTCTCGGCCTGAAAAATCTCGCGCTCGAGGTTGGCATGGATGTTCCTCTTTACACAAAAACCGGCTGGCCCCGCATGGAGGATCCCATGCCGAAAGGCGAGGTGATTCCATTCTACGGGGCCTATCCGGATGCAGCCTGGGAGGGCTCGGTCGAGAAGTCGGAGAGCCTTCTTTACAACTACATCTTCCGCAAGCAGCGCATCGACGAATCGATCGCGAGCAATGTCAACACCGTGCGCGGCGGGGAGGATGAATCGTACCGTGCGCACTATCCTTTTCTCACAGCCGAAACCGGCGGCGGCATGTTTGTCTCCTACCACCGGCGAAACAAGGTGGAGCCACGCGATGTTGCATCCCTCGCCCTCTGCCAGGTTGGAAGCGGTTGTGTGGGCATCGGCTACTACATGTATCACGGCGGCGAGAATCCCGATGGACGCCTCACCACTCTTAACAAATCGAACGAAATCGGCGATGTCTTCGACACGCCCATCAAATCCTACGACTTCCAGGCACCCATCGGCCAATACGGTCAGATCCGCCCACACTACCATTGGCTGCGGCGCTTAAATTTCTTCATGGAAGACTTCGGAGCAGAGCTCTCCCGCATGCCAGCCTTCCTCCCCGCCCGCGAGGAAATGGACTTCTCGAATCCCGCCAACCTGCGCTGGAGTGTGCGCTCAGATGGCCTCTCCGGATTTCTCTTCGTGAACAATTACCAAAGGCTCGAGCATATGCCGGACAAGCCAAATACCCAATTCCACATCGATCTTCCCGTCGAAAGAATTACCATTCCAAGCAAGCCCACCACGATTCC
>JBIJCR010000053.1:0-15441 GCA_044344595.1 Terrimicrobiaceae bacterium | reverse complement strand
TTCCAAGGATGCAGGCCCGAAGAAAGTCCGAGCGGCGTTGGCGTCTTGTATTCATCTCGCCGGACTGACCGGTCCCATCGTCCTCAATAAATCCCAGCGCATCCCCAAAAAACCTGTTGCCTTGGTCGATGCCTCTGAGCCCGACAACCGGACGCTGCAAATGACTCCAATTCTCGTTCCGGCACCTTAATTCTGTAAATCCGTCCCGGATCGGTTACATCGAGACATGGTCAAAATCTTGCTCGTTGAAGACAACGAAATGAACCGCGATATGCTCTCGCGCCGTTTGGCAAAGCGGGGATTCGAGGTTGTGATGGCGGTGGATGGCGCGGAGGGCGTGTCCATGGCGCACTCGGCGAGTCCTGATCTAATTCTCATGGATATGAGCCTGCCGGTGATGGATGGATGGACTGCGACAAGAAAATTGAAAGCGGATAGCTCGACGTGCGGCATTCCAGTCATCGGGCTCACGGCTCATGCCATGGCGGGCGACCGCGAAAGGTGCTTGGAAGCGGGGTGCGACGAGTATGACACGAAGCCGGTGGATTTCCCCCGCTTACTGGAAAAAATTCAAGTCCAACTGGACAAAAAAACGGGCGCTTGAAACCAGAACCGCACACCTCCCCGGATGCCGTGGCGCAGTTGCGGCATGATCTGCGGACCCCGGTGAATCAGATCATCGGCTACAGCGAGATGTTGCTTGAGGATGCCGAGGAGTGCGGCAACGAGTCGAGCGCCTCGGATTTGAAAAAAATCCGATCTGCTGCGCAGACATTGCTTGGGCTGATCAACACTCGGCTGAACTACAGTGGGGATGCCGCCATTCCACAGAGTTCCACTCCACTGACGCAGGGTCAGGACCAGCCGCAGCTCAGTGATAAGCACTTTCGCGGCAGGGTGCTTGCGGTGGATGACAACCGTGAAAACCTCGATGTGCTCACGCGCCGTTTGGCGCGTCATGGATTGGATGTGAAAACTGCAGAGAGCGGTCTGGCGGCTTTGAATGCGATCCGTTCCGAAGCATTCGATTTAGTGCTCCTTGATGTGATGATGCCCGGCATGGATGGCTATGCGGTGCTTCGGGATATGAAATCGAATCCGGCGACGCGGGACATTCCAGTGATTATGATCTCGGCTTTGGATGAGTTGGACAGCGTAGCCCGGTGCATCGAGGCGGGTGCGGAGGATTACCTGCCGAAGCCATTCAACCCGACACTGCTTGAAGCGCGAATTGGCGCTTGCCTCGAAAAGAAAGCCCTGCGCGACGCCGAGCAAGGGCATTTGCGGAAAATCGAGGAGACCCAAAATCGTTTGGATAAAGAACTCGCCGAGGCAGCGGCCTACGTGCGCTCGATCCTGCCCGCTCCAACGCAATCCCCTTTCCCGGTAAGCTGGAAATACCGCCCGTCCAGCGAGCTCGCCGGTGATTCCTTCTGCTACCACTGGATCGACTCCGAACATTTTGCGCTCTATCTGCTCGATGTCTGCGGACATGGCGTCGGGGCCTGCCTTCTCTCGGTTGCTGCCATCAATGTCCTGCGCTCCGGTTCCCTGCCCGGCGTTGATTTCCGGAACCCCGGCGAGGTGCTTACGGCATTGAATAACGCCTTTCCAATGGAGCGTCAGAACAACCTCTACTTCACTCTCTGGTATGGCGTGTATCATGCGCCAAGCCGGACCCTGAGCTTCTCCAGCGGCGGGCATCCCCCGGCGCTTTTGCTTGAGCCCACCCCTAGCGGAGCGTTTCAATCCCGCCGTTTGAGTTCGAATGGCATGATCATCGGAGTGATGGAGGACACTCCCCACAGCACGCAGCGTTGCGTGATCCCGCCGGGCGCCCGGCTTTATGTACTGTGCGATGGATGTTATGAAATCCGCAACGCATCGGGGGAGATGACAGATTACAATGCCTTCGAGGACTTCATGACTGGTAATGCCGGCGCCACAGATCCACTTGGAGACTTGGAGAGTTGGGCTATTGCCATGCGTGGGGAGAGCACTCTCGAGGATGATTTTTCAATTATTGAGATTCAATTCCCGGCATGAAGAACGAGATCTCCATTCGCATCGGGAATTCAATCCCCGAAGTCTCGTCGGCGCTGAACGAGTCCATGATCTGGCTGGGCCAGTTTGAGGTTTCAGCAAAGGCGCAGTATTTTGTGAGGCTCGCCATTGAAGAATTGGCTACGAATTGGATCAAATATGGGTGCCAAGAGACGCGGGAACACCTGATGACATTTGATCTACGCCACACCCCCGACAGGCTGATTCTCAAAGTGAAGGACAACGGCGCCCCCTTCAATCCGTTGAATGCGCCCATTTCCTCCACAGACCTTCCTCTGGAGGAACGCGATCTCGGAGGCCTCGGCATTCTTCTCTTGCGAAAAATGGCGGATCAAATGAGCTATGAGCACCGTGATGGAATGAATATTCTCACACTCGAAAAAGTATCCCAGTGATCCAACGATGAGCCAACTTGATATAAAAATTCGTTCAAAGCCCCACTCCGAGCAGTTCCGCGAAGTGATCATGACGCTTTCAGGGTCATTGGATGCAACAACCATTCCGAAATTCGAGAGAGAAATTGCTACTGTGGTTTCCACCAAACCGCATCGGATCTTGCTGGAAACCGCTGATGTCAGCCACATCCATGGACAGGCCTTTGAAATTCTGAACAATGCCCACATGGAACAACGGCGGCATGACGGAGATTTCCTCATCGCCAATAAGCACGAGGTGGTTGAAACCATTCGACTGGAGGCCGGAGAGCACGATGGCGTTCAGATTGTGAAACTCAGCGGACGCCTAGATATTCGTGGCGTGGCCAGTGTCGAATCGAGGTTTCTGGAGTTTTTTGAGACTGCCAATCCACAAGTGTTGGTGGATTTTTCAACAGCGGATTCGTTGTCATCCCTTGGAATTCGGATGCTGCTTCAAGGCATTAAAAACGCGGCAGCACGAGGCGGTCGCACGCTGATCTTGAACCCCACACCACCGATCTCCGCCGCATTGGAGACCGCCGGCATGGGCCACTTCATTGCCCGAGGAACGGAGGCTGAGATCGCCGCTGGGTTTCCAATCAACAAGAAGTAAAATGTTACTCAAAAATATTTTATTTAACCACGGAGGACACGGAGTGGAAAATGAGGTTTCGCAGCATGTAGAAATGGGCAGAAAACAGTGGAGGAATTTTCATTCGGCTTGCAATCCCCCTCCGTGCTCTCCGTGTCCTCCGTGGTTAGTTCCCCTCAAGCCCGTTCATTGTTGAGAAGCTGATGAGTAAAAGCCACGAAACCATTTTCTCGAAAGCGGGTATTTTTATGAGATCCCTGCTGCGCTTCGGCATTGCCCGCCAGTTGCAATTTTTTGTCGCCCTCGCAGCGATCGCCACTCTCGGGATTACCACTTGGACGAACTACCGTCTTGGCAGGGCGGAATTGCTCAAAGTGGCGAATGCGCGGGCCATCACGGAAGTCACCGACTCTGCCCGCCAACTTGATGATTTGTTTTCCCGTATCGCCATGCTGCCCCGCAGCATCGCCACCTTGCAGGAGGCCTACGGCAACACACCCGACCCGGGCATGACGAATTTCCTCCGCGAGTTGATGACTCGCACGCCGCCGGAGGATGTTTACGGGCTCTACATAGCCTACGAGAATGTCGACTCCTTCTTAGCCTTCCACCGCAGATTCTGGCCGAATCTCACCCCGCTTGAATACGACTACCGCGCGCCAGGGCAGGAATGGTATCAGGGGCCAAAAAACTCAAGGGGGCTTTTTTTTACAGAACCCTACTTTGACGAAGGCGCAGGAAATACCAGCATGGTCAGCCTGACTGTTCCCGTCATTGGAAATAACCAAGAATTCCTCGGCGTGGCTGGCGCCGATCTCTCGCTAGAACAAATCCGCCGCATGGTAAGCCAGATTCACATCCGACTCCACGAGGACAAGGCGAGCGAAAAGAACGACGATCAGATTGCTTATCTTGTGAGCCGCAGCGGCCGCATCATCGCCCATCCCGAGCCCACACTCATGTTGAGGAAGGATTTCCCCGGCGTTGATCTTTCCACCCTGCCAGCGGGCAATGAAATCGCCAGCCAGCCGGGAGGCACTGCAACCTTCACCACTGGAAACCGCGCCATGCGAGTTTATTGGGCAACCGCTCCTCTTGCCGGCTGGAAACTCGTGCTCATCGTCCCCGAGGCACTCATCTTTGAGCCCGTGGTGCAAATGGCATCGCAGACGCTCCAGATAGGGATGGGCGGTGTTTTACTGGCGGTCATTCTTGCCACATTGATCGCGAAGCGTTTCTCGGGACCAGTCCTGCGCCTCCGCGCCGCATCCTCGGCCTTGCGGGAGGGCGAGTTTGAAAACCTCCAACTCGCCGACCTCGCTCGCAGAAAAGATGAACTGGGGGATCTCGCCCGCACATTTGAAACGATGGCAGAGCGCATTAGGGACAGGGAACAAAAGCTCGCCGAGTGGAATGTGAATCTGGAGTCAACCGTCGCTCAGCGCACTTCCGAACTCGCCGACGCCGTCAAGCTCGCCGAGTCGGCAAACCGCACGAAGAGCGCCTTCCTTGCTAACATGAGCCATGAATTGCGAACTCCAATGAACGCAATCATCGGCTACAGTGAAATGCTTGCGGAAGAGGCTGAGGAATTGGGCCAGGAAGGTTTCTTACCCGATCTCAAAAAAATACAAAGTGCCGGGAGGCATTTACTCGAGCTTATCAATGATGTCCTCGACCTGTCCAAAATCGAGTCCGGTAAAATGACCATCTACTGCGAGAATATCGAAATCGCCACGATGGTTCGCGACATCGAATCCACCATGCAGCCGGCCATGCAAAAGAACGGCAATACGCTCACCGTCGAAATTCCCGACGACATAGGCAGCATGCAAAGCGACCTCACAAAAATCCGGCAAACCCTCTTCAACATCCTCGGCAACGCTGCGAAATTCACCCAGGCTGGGCAAATCAAGCTCACCGTCGGAGCCAATACGAAGGGCCGCCGCCAATTCATCACCTTTGCTATCTCAGACACAGGCATCGGCATGAAGCCAAACCAACTCGAAAGGCTCTTCAAACCATTCACCCAAGCCGACGAATCCACCACACGCAAATACGGCGGCACAGGCCTCGGCCTCGCCATAAGCCGCAGATTTTGCAGAATGCTCGGCGGCGACATCGAAGCTCAAAGCAAACCCCGCAAAGGCTCAACCTTCACCGTCACCATACCCCGCAAAACAAAAAAGCCCCCAAGGACTGTGACCTCCATAGAGCCTTGATGCAGTTGCGAGATCTTGTTCGTCCAATTTTGTGGGAGGAGCATCATTTTGCATGGCCCGAGCTTCAGCCGCGCAGCGGCACAATTCATAATGCTTTGTGCGGGAAGATGTCTGAAAGTGATTACCCGCATTTCGTGTCTGAAAATTGCCACATGCGGGACGATGGCCCGCCAAGGTGCGAAGCGAGGTTCTCCATTTTAGAGGCTCTTAGAGACCAATGCCGACTCGCGGGAGGGGTGGACTTCCATGGTCTCGAGGAATCCAGCCATTTCGAAGACCTCTCGCACGGCGGGCGTAAGGGACGCGAAGGCACAGGTGCCGCTTCGGGTTTTCATCCGCTTCACCGTCGCGAGGAACACCCGCAGGCCAGCACTGCTTGTGAAGGAGAGACTGGAACAATCCAGAACGATGCGGCGGGCGTCGGTCGATATAACAGCATCGAGATGGCTTTCAAGGATACAGACCGTGAGGGCGTTAAGGTGGCCCTCCACCGTCAAAGCGACGGTTGTGCCGGAATTTAAAACAGCAACTTTCAGTTCAGGCAGGCTCATGGGATGACGAGTTTGATAAATCGTGAACTGCAGGGTGGCGATGTCTTTTTATGGACTGCTTGGGTGTTTCCCCCACAGGGCGAGTTTACATTTGAAATCAGGGCAACCCCGTTCATGATGGGATTTATGAAATCGATACTCCTTTGCCTCCTTCTCGCCGCAGCCCCCTTGAAAGCTTCTGATCTCTGGAGCACAGATTACGCAGCTGCAACAGCCCAAGCCGCAGCTGAAAAAAAGCCAGTTCTTCTCGAATTCACTGGTTCGGACTGGTGTCCGCCCTGCATGAAGCAGAACAAGGATGTCTTTAAGCAACCTGCCTTCGAAGATTTCGCAAAAGACAAATTGATACTTGTGAAACTGGATTTCCCCCGCAGGAAACCGCAGTCACCTGAGCTCAAGAAGCGCAATCAAAAGCTCGCCGCACAATATGGGGTAGAAGGATTCCCGACAATCATCCTGCTAAACTCCGAAGGTAAGGAGCTCGCCCGCCAGTCAGGCTACGGCGGAGGAGGCGTGGCCGGGTTTATCGACTGGGCCAACAAATACCTCAAATAAGCGGACGATAGAATTCCATTTTCCATGCAAGAAGTTCTCGATCTCTTCAAACAAACCGGAGCCCTGCTCCACGGCCACTTTGTCCTACGCAGCGGTCTGCACAGTCGCGAATTTTTCCAGTGCGCCCTTCTGCTTCAGGACGCGCCTGTCGCAGCGCGCGTATGCGGAATGCTTGCGGAAAAACTCAGCGCGTATGATGCCGAAACTGTCGTTTCCCCTGCAGTCGGTGGGATCATTGTGGGCCAGGAAGTCGCGCGCCATCTCGGCAAGAGACACATCTTCGTCGAGAAAGACGGAAACGGAGGACTCGTGCTGCGACGAGGGTTCGAAATCCGCCCCGGACAACGCTTCGTCGTTGCGGAGGATGTCGTGACGCGCGGAGGTCGAGTTCAAGAAACGATACAGATCGTGCGTGATCATGGAGGAATCGTCGTAGCAGCAGGCTCGATCGTCGATCGCAGCGGCGGCGAACTCCCAGACTTTGGATGTCCCTTCGTCTCTTTGGTTCAAATGAATGTGGAGACGTTCACTGCGGATAAAATCCCTGCCGACCTGCAAGGCATTCCGGCTATCAAGCCAGGCAGCAAGTAGACTATCGCGGCCATTGACATGGGAGCCGCCACAGGCAAAATGCGAGTCTCACATTTCAACCTCACATACCACCATGGCACTTGCAACCGGCTCCAAAGCTCCAGAATTCACACTCAAAACAATCGGCTCCGAAGGCCTCGCGGACTTCAGCCTCTCTTCGAACTTCGGCAAGAAAAACACCGTCCTCCTTTTCTTCCCCCTCGCCTTCTCCGGTGTCTGCACACAAGAACTCTGCGATGTCACCGCAGGCCTTGCAAAGTATGATTCCCTGAATGCCGCTGTCGTCGGCATCAGCGTGGACAGCCCATTTGCACAGGAAGCCTGGGCGAAAAAAGAGAACATCAACATCCCGCTCGTGAGCGACCTGAACAAGGAAACCGCGAAGGCCTACGGCGTGCTTCTCCCTGATCTCATCGGCTTGGGCGCTGTCTCCGCGCGCGCTGCCTTCGTCATCGACAAGGATGGCGTGATCCGTCACAGCGAGCAGACTCCAACTCCAAAAGAACTCCCGGATTTCAACAAGATCGCCGAGGTTTTGGCATCGCTGTAAAAACCATTCGCGGAAAAATTCAAAAATCTCCTTGTCACGGGGTGCGAGTCGTGATGACCTTGCACCCCTTTTCCGCAAAACAAGCGGAGCACTTTTAATATGGCTAAAGAAATCGTAGGACAGATCAAATTGCAGATTCCCGCAGGTGCCGCAAATCCGGCTCCTCCCGTAGGCCCAGCCCTCGGTCAGCAGGGTGTGAACATCATGGCTTTCTGCAAAGAATTCAACGCCGCCACGCAAAAGCAGTCTGGCGACATTCTCCCGGTGGTGATCACCGTCTATAAAGACAAAAGCTTTACCTTCATCACCAAGGCGCCGCCAGCAGCAATCCTCCTCAAAAAGGCTGCGGGTCTTGCTTCGGGATCGAAAGAACCCAACAAAACCAAGGTTGGCAAAATCTCAAAGAAGCAAATCATGGACATCGTCAAAATCAAGATGAAAGACATGAACGCGCGCACTGAAGAGGCTGCATTCCGCACCCTCTGTGGAACAGCCCGCCAGATGGGTCTCGAAGTCGCCGAGTAAAACCGGAAACATTTTTTTATTTTACACCCGCCACTTCCATGAAAAGAAGCGGCGGGTTGTTTTTTGGCTTGTATTTGTGAAATTACATGTTCGCGAGGCAACATAATTTCTGCCAGTTGGGGTTTGTTACGCAATTGTCACAAATCTGATTTTGGCGCATGATGCCCTTCCTAGTTCACTAACAGTCCAAATGAAACTCACATCAAGCTTGGCACTTTGCCTATCCATCGCAACCTCACTCGCACTCGTCACTCCTGCACGGTCCCAACAAATCTCAGGTGCCGGCGCCACATTTCCGGCTCCGCTTTATCAGCGCTGGGGTGTTGAATTCAACAAGGTGCAACCCGGCATCCAGGTGAACTACCAATCCGTGGGCAGCGGAGCCGGTGTCAAAAATTTCATCCAAGGAGTCGTCGACTTCGGCGCGAGCGATGCCGCGATGTCGGACGAGGAAATCGCTAAAGTCCCTGCGGGTGCCGTGATGATTCCAGCCACAGCAGGTGAAATCGTATTTGCCTACAACCTGCCCGGAGTCAATGGCATCAAGCTGACCCGCGAAGTCATGGCAGGCATCTACCTTGGCACAGTCAAAAAGTGGAACGATCCTGCCATCGTCAAAGCCAATCCCGACCTGATGCTGCCAGACATGCCGATCCAAGTGGCCTACCGTTCCGACGGCAGTGGCACGACATATGTTTTCACCCAGCACCTTTCAAAGATCAGCGCTGAATTCGACGACAAGGTCGGAACAGATAAATCTGTCACCTTCCCTGTAGGCGTGGGCGGCAAAGGCAACGAAGGCGTGACAGCGCTTATCAAACAGAGCCCAGGCACAGTCGGCTACGTCGAGTACGGCTACGCGAAAGACAACGGCCTGTCGATGGCCTCATTACAGAACAAATCCGGCAACTTCGTTGCCCCTGATATCGCCTCGGCCCGCAACACTCTCGGCAATGTGCAGCTTCCTGATAACCTCCGCGTCTGGCCAGTTGATCCAGAGGGTGCCAATGACTATCCTATTGTAAGCTTCACTTGGCTTCTTCTCTACAAGAAATATCCTGATGCTGCGAAGCTCAAGGCGATCAAAGAATTCGTTAATTGGGGACTGACAGACGGGCAATCCTTCTCTGAAAGTCTCGGTTACATCCCGCTTCCAGCGCCTGTTGTGGAGAAGGCAAAATTCGCTCTCTCAACGATCGAATAATACCGAAAGGTCCGACCAAAGTGTCAGCACCCGAGAAAGACATCATCTCGCCGTCCGGTTATCGGCCGATGCCAGATTTCTTTAAGATCATCTGTCAGACGGCGGCGATCCTGACAGTGCTGATGCTTGGTTGGATTATTTACGAAATCATCGAATCCGCTTGGCCTGCGATTCAAAAATACGGACTGGATTTTGTTACCACCTCTGCGTGGGTTCCAAACCGGGATCGATTTGGCGTTCTGCCGTTCATCGTTGGCACTTTGGCTAGTTCGCTTCTCGCCATACTTCTGGCATTTCCGCTGGGCGTGGCGATCGCGATCTTCTTGAGTGAAAATTTCCTATCCCCTGCAATCCGCCAAACCATGCGATTCGTCGTAGAAATGCTCGCCGCGATCCCGAGTGTTGTTTACGGCCTCTGGGGAATTTTTGTTATCATACCTATCGTGAAGGCCTTTGGCGACTGGGCAGTCGATTCCCTCGGAGGCTTCCCGCTTTTCTCTGGCCCCGCCTACGGCAACTCCTTGCTGACAGCATCTGTCGTTCTGGCGATCATGATCTTGCCAACGATTACTGCGATCTCCCGAAACGCCTTGGCAAGCGTTCCCAAAACCCTCCGCGAAGGAGCCTATGCCCTTGGCGCGACGCGCTGGGAGGCCATTTTCACGGTCATCCTGCCGACCGCCGCTCCTGGTATAGTTGCGGCAACAATTCTCGGCTTGGGACGCGCAATGGGCGAGACGATGGCCGTCGCCATGCTCATCGGAAACAGTTCAAGACTCTCCTGGTCGGTCCTCTCCCCCTCGGGAACCCTTGCGGGCCTACTAGCCAACCAGTTTGGAGAGGCGCAGGGCCTTCAAGTGAACTCTCTTATGTATGCAGCCTTGATACTTATAGCCATAACTCTTGTGGTGAATCTTCTGGGAGAAGCCGTGCTGCGCCACACGCAAAAGCAAACCGCCGGCATACGCTGATCCCACATGGATTCCATCGCATCCCATTCTCTGGATTTCTTCGAAAATGACCCTGCTGAGAATACCAAAGTTATCGCGCGCTCACTGACAAACCGCTTCCTCAGCGGCATTTGCATCGCTCTTTCGCTTCTGACGATGCTGCCATTGATTTCGATCATTTTTCTCCTTCTAAAAAAAGGCCTCCCCCTATTCGGAGCGGGAATTTTCACAGAATTGCCGCCAGCAGCCGGCATGACGGGCGGTGGCTTCGGAAATGCGATTGTAGGCACGCTAGTGATGGTCGGGATCGCTCTGGCTGTCTCGGCACCGGCGGGAATCCTCTCGGCAATTTACATCAACGAATACGCACCAACATCTCGCCTCTCACAAGCCGTGCGCTTGGTCGCAAAACTTCTCACAGGTATTCCATCAATCATCTGCGGTGTGTTTGCCTTTGCCGTCGTTGTCATGATGACCGGTACCTTTTCAGCCTATGCCGGCGGGATGGCTTTGGCTGTCCTCATGCTGCCAACGATTCTTCTCACATCCGAACAGGCACTGCTCGGCGTCCAGAGTGCCTACCGCGAAGCATCCTACGGCCTTGGTGCCACGCGATTCCAAACGATTGCCCGCGTGGTTCTGCCTGATGCGTTTCCTGCGATCATGACAGGCGTAATGCTGGCCGTCGCCCGTGCGGCTGGAGAGACTGCGCCGTTGATTTTCACAGCCCTCTTCAGCCAATTCTGGGCGAAGTCGCTGAATGAGCCGACCGCTTCCCTCTCTGTACTCATCTACAATTTCTCCACGGTTCCCTTTCCGCACCAGATCTCCATGGCATGGACGGCTTCACTGGTCCTCGTGGCTTTTGTAACGCTCGCCAACATCGCGGCCCAAACCATATTCTCTAGGAAAAACTGACCGACTCCACTTAAGGAAATCCGATGCAAACCTCAAACGAAGCACCCGCAAAAAACACAGCGGAGGATAGGAATCCACTCGGCCGACCGGATTTTATTTCCGTGAAGGATTTCAATTTTTTCTACGGAAAAAAACAGGCTCTCCATGACATCAATATGGATATCCCAGAACGCCAAGTCACCGCGCTGATCGGTCCTTCTGGTTGCGGAAAATCGACACTCCTGCGGAATTTCAATCGCATGAATGAACTCATCGATGGAGTTCACCATACGGGAGATATCCGCATCCTCGGAAAGAGTATCTATGACAAGGGCGTCGAGGTTATTTCCCTCCGCCGCAGCATTGGCATGGTTTTTCAGAAATCGAACCCATTCCCGAAATCGATTTACGAGAATGTGGTCTTCGCACTGCGCATCAGTGGAATTTCAAAAAAGTCCGATCTCGACGAATGCGTGGAAAGAAGCCTGCGCGGAGCCGCGCTGTGGAACGAAGTGAAAGACCGACTCCATGAAAGCGCTCTAGGTCTCTCCGGCGGACAGATGCAGCGTCTTTGCATAGCCCGCGCCATCGCCAACCGGCCGAAAGTCCTGCTCATGGACGAACCCTGTTCGGCATTGGATCCGATCGCCACGGTCAAGGTGGAGGAACTCATTCGCGAGTTGAAGCGTGAATTCACCATCGTCATCGTGACGCACAACATGCAGCAGGCTACACGCTGCTCCGATAACACGGCATTTTTCTATCTAGGAAAACTTGTCGAATACGCCGACACACAGAAGATGTTTTCAAACCCCTCGGAAAAACAAACCGAAGACTACATTACCGGACGCTTTGGTTGAGTTTTTATCATCCGCCCCTATTCTAAGAAAAATGGAATCCGCACGACATATTCTCACCAGTTTTGAAGACGCTTTGGAAAACCTCCGCAAGGATGTTCTCATGATGTCGAGCTTGGCCTCACGAAGTTTGGAAAACGCTCGAAAAGGCCTCTTTGATCGAGATGAGGACTGGTGCAATACGGTGATAGCAGACGATGAGGAAATCGATGCGCTGGAGATTCAAATTGATAGTGAGGGTATGGATATCATGCTTCGCTTCCATCCGTTTGCCTCTGACCTAAGAAATGTCATTGCCGCAATGAAGACCAGCGTGAACCTTGAGCGCGCTTCCGACCAATCTGTTGGAATCGCTCGACGGGCGCGCAAGTTAGTCGCCTTACCACTCATGCCTGCCATATCGCGCATAGAGCCTATCTTCAATCTCGCTTCGTCGGTTTTTAATGACTCAATCAAATCCTACGCTGACAATGACATAGAATTAGCACGGACTATCAAATTGCGCGACAAAGAATTGGATGAACTCAACAGGGATTTCGCCGATAACCTCACCGAATTGATGCCTCAAAATCCTGAACACATAAGAGGACTTTTGGAGTTGATTTTCGTAGCGCGCTGCCTTGAGCGCATTGGGGATCAGGCAAAAAATATCGCAGAGGATGTGATCTATGCAGTCTCGGTGAAGGACATCCGGCACAGCAACTCGGCGTGGTAACCCAGCGTCTGCCCAGGCTCAATCTTTCCGGCAAAGGGAATTAGCGAAATTTGCAATCTCCTTCGCTCCTGCGGGGTGACTCAGTGGACCCGTAGCTTGATAACGTTGCCAGAAGAGTCCGCCGCTTTTGTCAAAAAGTTGTCGCACTGCATTGGCGATGGACTCAGGAGTTGTGGCGATTTCGCCGGCCCCGTTTTCCACAAGCAGTTGCGCATTGCCCTCTTCTTGACCGGGCACGACTTGCGTAATGATCATCGGCGTTCGCGCCGCCAGAGCCTCCTGCACAGTCGCTCCGCCAGCTTTGCTAATGAGAACATGCGAGCGCCGCAACAAGCTGGGGATTTCCGAAGTCCAGCCATAAAGTTCAATCTTTCTTCCCTTCTCGGTTGCGAGTTGTTGGAGTTTTTTCATTAGTTCCTCGTGGCGCCCGCAGGTCACGGTCAACACAATGTTTTGAATGCAAAGCAACTCCCTGACTATATCTGGAGCGACATCCTGACCCGAATTCACCATGTAGAGAACATGCCAATGTCCATCGAGCGGTGGCTTTCGACACTCGGGTCTAAGATCTGAAAAAACAGTGGGCACTGGAAATCCCGTGACGCGGATTTTTTCGCGCGCCACCCCGCCAAGCTCCAAGGATTTGGCGGTGGGCTCGTTCGGCACTAGGAAGTAATCGCTCGTGCAGCGCCACCAGATCGAATTAATGGTGAGGGAATCCGTGACCACCGTGACATACGTGAATGGACGTCCCTTTCCCCTGCGCACTTGGTCCAAGAATGCTCCGTAGCCCGGGAAACAGCTCACGACGACATCGGCATCATAACGAGTTATGCGGGCGGCCAGCAGATTGACGGCCGAGCAAAAAAAACCCACGCCGCGAGTGACCCAAGGCGAAGAATCGAGGAAGTTATAGAATGCACGCCAGACAGATGGATGCTTGTTGATAATATGGCGGTAGCCCGACTGCAGAAGGCGATTCAGCCATCCGTAGGACTCGTCGAAGATATCATTCACTACAACGGCCACTTCGGGATGAGACTCCTTCAATGCCTGCTCTAAATTGCGGGCGGCAGCGTTGTGTCCCTCACCAAACCCTGCAGTCAGAATGAGAACAGAGCCGGAAACCATGGCAAATCAGCTTGGCAACGTTCCATTTCGCGGATCGGCTTCGCCAATACGCTTGGTGATCTCCAGAGCGATATCCAAGGCATCGGCGGCAGCCAATCCAGTGACCTTTGGTTTGAGACCTTTACGGGCGCAGTCCAAAAAGGATTCCAGTTCGATTTTAAGGGGTTCGCCTTTTTCGACGGCCACAGGTTCGCGGACGATACGTTTTCCACTGAAGTCGGTGACTATTTTCGAGTCAGTCGCTAAACCGATCAGCTTGCCGAGCCCCGAGCTGGTTCGCTCGTTGTCTTGGGCCAAACGCAGAAGGTAACCGCTCTGGTTTTTATAATCGAGGGAGAGGTAGGCATTTTCCTGAAAAACGCGGATTTTCCGAACCCGCTCTTGGCTGATGCGGCTTGCGGTGACATTCGCAACGCATCCATTTTCAAAACGGAAACGCACATTGGCGATATCCTCCCCCCGGCCGAGCACAGAAATGCCTACGGCATCCAAACTCGCAAGCGGCGAGCGCACGAGGTGCAAAATGATTTCGATATCGTGAATCATCAGGTCCAGAACCACTCCGATATCTGTGCTGCGATTTGGGTAAGGCGAGAGACGGGTTACCTCCAGAAAACGGGGATTATGCAACTGAGCCTCAAGTGCATTCAGAACAGGATTAAACCTCTCGACATGTCCAACCTGAAGGACGCATCCCTGCAGAGCGGCAGCCTCTGCAAGCTCGCGTGCGTGGGCAGGTGTATCCGCGATGGGTTTTTCGATGAGCAAATGCTTGCCTCTTCCGAGAAGCTCCATGCCTGTGGCGTGATGAGTTACCGTCGGCGTGCAAATCGTCGCCGCATCGACCAACCCGACGAATTCCTCGAGTGATGAAACGGCCTGGCAATTGAAGTTTTTTGCAGCGGCGGCCGCAGCTTCCCGGTTGGTGTCATACACCGCCGTGAGTTGGCTGCCGGGCAACTCGCTGTAGATGCGTGCATGGTTGATGCCCATGTGACCAACACCCACCACACCTGTTCGAATCGTTTTCATTGTCCGTGAAGGGAAATACCAAGACGCACAGCCTCCGCACAGACTTTCGATCGATCAAGCAGCAAAGTGGCACCGGCCTCAACGCCGACAGCGTGAATTCCAGCCTCGGCTGCGACTTCGAGTGTGCGTGTGCCGATAACTGGCACATCGAATCGCATATCCTGACCAGGCTTGGATACCTTCACCAAGGTAGCCGAACCACGCCCGAGAGCGCCGCCTCGGCGAATGGCCTCATTCGTTCCTTCGAAGGCCTCGACCGCCAAAACAGTGCCGTTTTTGACAACCACCGTCTGGCCGATATCCAGACGGCTCGTTTCCTTGGCGATGCTGAATCCAAAATCAAGATCGGCCAGATAGCGCGATTTGAGCTTGGGACCGGCAATCAATCCCGGCGTGGCCAGATGCTCATCAAGATAAGTCGTCGCGGACACAAGACCGACGCCGACTTTCTCCAACTCTCCAGCCACCGCACCGAAAAGGGTCTCGGCATTACGCTCTTTCAGCTTGGCCAGCAGGACGAGGGCCTTGAAATCGGGCCTAAGATTGAACAAATGGCTCGGAGCAATCTGACCGGCCATAAGTGAACGGC
>JBIJCR010000140.1:0-4646 GCA_044344595.1 Terrimicrobiaceae bacterium | reverse complement strand
AGCCCAGGCCTCTTCGATTTGCTCTACGATTTCTTGTCCAAGTTTCGGAAGTGTTCTCATGCCGACCACGAGATTCTGCTCAAATCCCTAAGCTGTAAAGTCAAAAAGCTATTAGACTTTGGTATGAGGGGATGGATCGGCTACTTTCACTATGCCAATAGCTCACGAGTGTTCGGTAAAATGCAGTGGCAGATGAGAGAGCGTGAGGCGATGGCGATGGAAGAAACACGCCAAAACCCAAGCGCAATATGGAGATGCCTACAGCAACGACCGACTCCACGATCACTACGGATTGGTCAACTTCCCCATGCACACCAAATGGCAAACCTCATGAAGCAAACCGAAGAACGGCACTCCGAGAGCCGGATGCGGGCAATCCGCACGTCCGGTTCGATGAGGGAGAGCCCATCGGGAGGTCAATGGCCCTCGCGCCTCTCATCCCGTCTGGGTCTCCCTACTCTACTAATCATATCCTGTCATATATGGTATAATTAATGGATTCTGTTTGTTAAAACTTTTCGTATTTTTCGACTACCTTATACCAACGACAAAGGTTAAAAATTTAATCAAATGGCTTATAATAAAATAAATTGTTTAATTAAAATATTTTTTAATTTAATAAAAAGCTATTTCTATCAAATTTATGCAGGGCTCAAAACACAGGCCATTTTATTCTCTGCTGAATTAAAAGTCTCATGAATTTTGTGCTGCGCATGGCCTTTCGAATGCAATGAGGAACTCGCCTCAGAAACCACTCCGGCCACCAATTTTTTTTCCTTTTTGGAGGCTTGAAACGTTGTGTTCAAGGAGTGCTGCTCCTTGAAGTGATGAGCTTTTTTTTGTTAATTTTTAAAAATGAGGTCGAGAAGAAGGTCGGACTTCCAATTTACCGATTGGACTACGCTGCACCTCCGGCGGCGTTGGCGAGGCTGGCTTCTTCGGGTGGAAGGAACGGTTGGAAGCGCGCTTTGTCTATGGCTTTCATGTAGGCTTCGTGAGGGGATACAACGCCGGAGAGAAGTTGTTCCCAGATGGCATCGTCCATAAATTGCATGCCCTGGCTTTTGCCGGCGACAATGACATCTTGTAATTTCTGTGTCGCGCCTTCGCGGACGATGGCGGAGACAGCGTTGTTGACGACGAGAATTTCGTTCACGGCGACGCGTCCCGAGCCGTCCTGTTTTTTCATGAGCAGCTGTGCGATGACGCCTCGCAGGGAGGCTGCGAGCATGGTGCGCACCTGTGCCTGCTGGTCGCTCGGAAAGACATCGATCATGCGGTCTACCGTTTTGCGGGCGTTGTTGGTGTGGAGAGTTCCGAATACGAGCAGGCCGGTTTCGGCGGCTGTGAGGGCGAGGGAAATCGTCTCCAAATCGCGCATTTCACCAACAAGGACAATGTCGGCATCCTCACGCAGGGCGGCTTTGAGACCGGCGGGGAAGGATTCTGCGTGTTCGGGAACTTCGCGCTGCGTGACAATACTTTTCTTGTTGCGGTGAACGAACTCGATCGGCTCCTCGATCGTCACGATGTGACGGGAAAAGTTGGTGTTGATGTAGTCGATGAGAGCCGCAAGCGTGGTGCTTTTTCCCGAACCGGTCGGGCCTGTCACAAGCACGATGCCACCGCGCATGTGGCCGAAAGATTTGATGATCTCCGGCACGCGAAGGTCGTCGAGAGTTTTGATTTTTGTGGGTATGATGCGGAAGACGGCTCCGTAGCCGTGGGCTTGCTTGAGATAGTTGCAGCGGAAACGGTTGTCCTCATTCATCTCATAAGCGAAATCGAGGTCTCCATGTTCCTCGAAGCTCTGCCAGCGCCCAGGCGAGCAGATTTCGCTGAGCATGTAGCTCATTTCCTCAGTAGTGAGGGCTTCTTCGCGTATCGGAATGATCTCGCCGTGGCGGCGAACTTTGGGCGATTGCCCCTCAGCGAGGTGGAGATCCGATGCGCCGCTGTCGATGAGAACCTGGAAAAACTGGTCGATGTAGGGCATGGCTGGGAGAGTTTTGAGTTTTACTGATTAGGTGTTAGGTGAGGATCGTTGCGTTCTCTTTGTTCGGTTATTTGAGGCCCACGAGGCGTTTCATGTCGGATTCCTGCTCTGCGCGGTAAACGGCTTCCTCGGCGGAGATGATACCCGCCTTGAAGAGCTCAGCGATCGAGTCGTCCATGAGCTTCATACCCAGTTTTTTTCCTGTTTGAATGATGCCTGGCAGCATGAAGGTCTTGCCTTCGCGGATCACATTTCCGATGGCGGGAGTGTTCATCAAAATTTCGATCGCCAGAGCGCGACCGTTGCCATCCGTTCGGGGGATGAGTTGCTGCGAGATGATGCCGCGCAACGACTCGCTTACCATGATGCGAATCTGGTCGCGCTGGTCGGTCGGAAAGACATCCAGCAGTCGGTCGAGGGTTCTCGCGGCATTGCTGGTGTGCAAGGTGCCGAGCACCAAGTGGCCGGTTTCTGAGGCCGTGATGGCGAGTTGGATCGTCTCCAGGTCGCGCATTTCACCGACCATGATGACATCAGGATCTTCGCGGAGAGCTCCTCGCAAAGCATTCGCGAAGGATTTCGTATGGGTGTGGACCTCGCGCTGGGTGACATGGCACTTGCCCGAAGTAATAAGGTATTCGATGGGATCCTCTAGTGTGATGATATGGTCGTGACGCGATCGGTTGATCTGGTCGACGAGTGCAGCAAGGGTGGTGCTTTTCCCACTGCCGACCGAGCCTGTCACAAGAACAAGACCGTTGTGGAATTCCGTAAGCATTTTCAATTGCTCAGGCAGCCCGAGTTCATCCATCGAACGAACGCTGTCACTGATAATTCGAAAAACTAAATCGTAGCCAGTGCGCTGACGCACGATGCTCGCGCGAAAGCGCCCGATACCCGTGGCATAGGCGAAATCGACATCTCCCCGGCTGCCAAGCTGCTCATGCTGCTGCGGCGAAAGAAAACTTGCCACCAGACGTTCCGTATCCTCCGCCGTGAGCACCTCGGCTTGCCTCCAGATTGGTTCGAGAATGCCGAAGCGCCTCCAGATGGGCTGAGAATTCACACTGAGGTGAATGTCCGAGGCATCCGACTCTTTGCCTACAGCGAGAAACTGGTCGACGTGGGTGAGGCTGTGAATATCGGGGTGGGAATCATCCATGGGCGGTCAGATTGTTGAGATTGGAACTTCTACAAGCTTTTAAGGGTTCTTCCAACATCTAAGAGCTGTGCGCCTGTTTTTTTCTGCGTCATAATGGTGGCGTGTTTTGCATGGCCTCGCTAGTCTGCGCTTATGCAAAAGACCCGACTTTGGCTCATGTTTCCGGCACGCCTCATCACCCGCCCCATCCTTTGGGAGTTGTCCAAACAATTTGCTGTTGTCACCAATATCCGACAAGCAAGCGTTACGGACGAAATCGGCCTTGTATCCCTCGAACTCGATGGCGAACGCGAGGAAATCAAAAAATCGATCGTCTGGTTGGAAGAGAACGGCATTAAAGTCGAGCCGGTTGAAATCGGTACGATTGCAAGCTGAAGATCGCCCATTCTCGATGCGTCTTCTTCTCGTTGATGGTCATTATTATCTCTACCGTTCTTTTTTTGCGATTCGGGGGCTGAAGAATTCCCGTGGTGAGCCCACGAATGCGATCTATGGATTCATCAAAGCCCTTCGCAAGATGCTTGCTGATGTGAAACCCGATAAAGCCGCCGTGATATGGGACGCCGGCCTACCCGCGCGACGCGTGGAGCTTCAGCCCGCCTACAAACAGAACCGCTCATCCATGCCGGACGAACTCCGCCCACAGGAGGATTGGCTCCAAAAAAACATCGGCCTGCTCGGCACGCAATCCGCCGAACTCCCGAATACCGAGGCCGACGACCTGATTGCCTCTTACGTACACGCAGCCAGAAAAGACGGAGCAGACGTGGTCATAGCGACCAACGACAAGGACATCCTCCAACTCGTTGACGCGAATATCCACATATACTCCACAAACAAAACCGATATCAGAGAAGGCGGTTTTGCTCTTCTCGGACCCTCCGAAGTGGCCGAAAAATGGGGTGTTCCGGCTTCAAGAATTGCTGATGTGCTCGCCCTCACAGGCGATAGTTCGGACAACATCCCCGGTGTTCCTGGAATCGGTGGCAAGACCGCCGTGCAGTTGGTGACCTCTCATGGTTCAATTCAGGCTATTCTAGAAAATCCTTCACTCATCCAGAATCCTCGCCTGCGCGAAAAAATCATCGCAAATCGTCAACTCATCATCGCAAACCGTGAAATGGTGCGTCTCGATGAAGATCTCCCAACGCCTGTTCCTTGGGAATCCCTTGAAATCTCTCCGCGCCATCCAGAGCTCATTGCCGCACTGAAGGATTGTGAGTTTAAATCCCTTGTCAGTGAGATCGAAGCGGAATTCGCTAAAACCCCTCCAGCATTGCAGGGCGAACTTTTTTAGACCTCAAGCTAAAAAAGGCTCTCCCTCGCGGAAGAGCCTTTTTGATTGGAGTTGCTTGGCGTATGATTAACTGATCAAACGCAGGATTGACTGGGTCGATTGGTTTGCTTGAGCGAGCATCGCTGTGCCGGCTTGTTGCAGGATGTTGTAGCGGGCGAGCTTCGTGCTTTCGTCGGCGACGTCCACATCCA
>JBIJCR010000190.1:0-4651 GCA_044344595.1 Terrimicrobiaceae bacterium | reverse complement strand
TGGAAAACCGCCCGAGGGGCAATGTCTTTCTCGGGCGGCCATGGTGAGGGATTTATCACATAGGACACAGAGGACACGGAGAAAATTTACTTAACACGATACAGGAATGATTGTTGCTTGATTTTTTAATTCCCGCCTACTCTTCGTGATATTCTGTTGGTCTTGTAAATGCTGTCAGAGTGTTTTGTTTAGACGTGTGGATTTTGAGGAAGAAACATATCTGGCGGAGTGTGGAACGGAGTGGGTGTTGCGGCATTACTCCTCAGTTGGATCGACGAACGACATTTGTCGCGAACTTCCGGCATGGTCGGCGGTGCGGGCGGACGTACAAAGCAAGGGCCGGGGGCGTTTCGGGAGGGCGTTTGTTTCGGGAGAGGGTGGGCTCTGGATTTCAGCGGCGATGCCAGCAAGCGGAGCGCCAGAGCATTGGGCAGGTTTTTCACTCCGCGTTGGCGCGTGCCTGCTGCGCTACCTGAAAAGCCTCGGTATCCCCTCCGCGCGCCTTCGGTGGCCGAACGATCTCATGTGCGGCCCACGCAAAGTGGCGGGTCTTCTCATCGAGCAACCCGCAAGCGGCATGCTCATCGTGGGGCTTGGATTGAACATCTCCAACAAACCATGGCTGGAAGATCCCGCCCTCCGCGCCACAGCCACCAACCTGGCAGAGTCCATCGAACCGCCGGACATCGCCGCAGTGGCGCATGGCGTGTTGGAGGCGCTCACAAGCGCGCATACCGAAATGCAAACCGGCGGGATGGAGGCAGCCATCGAGGAACTCAATAAAAGCTGGGAGGCCCCCTCGCCTGTGGAAATCGAACTAGCCACGGGCCGGAGCGTTACCGGACTTTTCACGGGATTGGATCGTGAAGGCCACCTGCTTTTGCTTGATCCGGATGGCCAAACGCAGTGCGTTGAGCATCCGCTGGTCGAACGCCTGCGCGAGATTCTACCGTGACGGGATCAAACTTTTGGACAATTCGCCCTCGAACTCCTACCAATATCCGCGCATGAGCAGTCCCAACCTTGATGTCCGAGATGTCGCCCGCCTGGCCCGCATCGAACTCACCGACGAAGAAACCACTACATTCCAATCGCAGCTCGGCCGCGTGCTGGAATATGTCGAGCAACTCAAAACACTCGATGTTTCCAATGTGGAGCCCACGGCCCACGCGAACCCTGTTTTCAATGTCCTCCGCGAGGATGTTTCCCATCCCGGCCTGACCCGCGAGGCGGCGCTCGCCAATGCGCCGCACTCCGCAAACAACCTCGTCGTGGTGACCAAAGTGATTGAATAAAATGAGCGAACTCACCGATCTCAGCATTTCTGAACTCCAAGCAGGTTTCCGCCGTGGAGACTTCACACCCGCCGACGCCCTGCGCGCCCTTGAAAGCCGTATTGCGGTTGTGGATCCCTCGATCGACGCCTATCTTTCCCGCGATTTTGAAACGGCCTTGGCCGCTGCAGAGAAAGCGGACATCAACCTCCCTCTTGGCGGTGTTCCCATTGGAATAAAGGACGCCATCAATGTGCTCGGGGAGTCCTGCACCTGCTCCTCCAAAATGCTCGCCGGATTCAAATCGCCTTACGACGCGACCGTCATCGCCAAGCTCCGTGCAGCGGGAGCGATTCCCTACGGCCGATTGAACATGGACGAGTTCGCCATGGGCTCCTCCACCGAAAATTCCGCCTACAAAAAGACCCGCAATCCGTGGGATACCACACGCATTCCAGGCGGCTCGAGCGGCGGCTCGGCGGCATCGGTCGCAGCCCGCGAGGCGTTTGCCACACTCGGTAGCGACACGGGTGGTTCGATCCGCCAACCGGCCGCGCTCTGCGGCGTGGTCGGCCTCAAGCCCAGCTACGGCCGCGTGTCCCGCTACGGCCTCGTCGCCTTCGCATCATCCCTCGACCAGATCGGCCCGATCGCCCGCACGACGCGGGATTGCGCCTCGCTTTTAAATGTCATCAGCGGCAAGGACTCCCACGACTCGACCTCACTCGACCTGCCAGCAGAAGATTTCACCGCGAAGCTTGGCGGCGACCTGAAAGACGTGAAGCTGGGCGTTCCGAAAGAATACTTTGTGGACGGCATGAACCCAAGTGTGCGCTCGCAAGTCGAGGCAGCCATCCAGCGCTGCGAGGAACTCGGCGCGGAAATCATCGAGGTTTCACTTCCGCACACCTCGTATGCCGTGGGGGTTTATTACATCATTGCCACCGCCGAGGCCTCGGCGAACCTCGCCCGCTTCGACGGCGTGCGGTACGGGCACCGCGCCAAGAATCCCCGCGACCTGCTCGACCACTACATGCGCTCGCGCGAGGAGGGCTTCGGCAGCGAGGTCAAACGCCGCATCATTCTCGGCACCTATGTTCTCTCGAGCGGCTACTACGACGCCTACTACCTGCGCGCCCAGAAGGTTCGCACACTCATCCGACAGGATTTCACGAACGCTTTTGAAAAAGTGGACGCGCTCATCTGTCCAACATCACCCGATGCGGCCTTCAAGATCGGCGAGCGTGTGGACGACCCTCTCCGCATGTATCTGGCAGATATTTTCACCATCGCCACCAACCTAGCCGGAATTTGCGGCATCAGTGTGCCGTGTGGGCTCGTTGAGGAGGGCGGTTCAAAGCTTCCTGTCGGGCTTCAATTCCTCGGCAAAGCGCTGGATGAAACCCGCCTCCTCGGGATAGCCGACGCCTACGAGACGGCTTCGGGTTTTTCGAGCCAGCGACCGCCAAACCTCTGAAGGCCATCGCACCGATTGTGTCACGAAAAGTTCACAAGCAGCAGATTGTGGACGGCCCGTAAGGTGAGAAAGGAAATCCCATCATGCCAAAAGAACAAGACGACCTTCACCACCGAATCCGCGGATAAATCCTCGACAATCTGGACAAGGAACTCGAACTGGAGGAGACAGTCGGCCCCGGGGCAGGCAATGCGCAATCCAAGACACCCGACCAAGCATTTCGCCAAACCTATTTCCGCGAGCTGTTCCGCCTCCAAAGCGAGTTGGTGAAGCTCCAGGACTGGGTCGTCAAAACCGGAAAAAAGATCGTCATCATTTTCGAAGGCCGCGATGCAGCCGGCAAAGGCGGAGTCATAAAACGCATTTCCCAAAGGATGCACCCTGGCGTCTGCCGCGTGGCCGCTTTGCCGGCGCCGAACAGCCGTGAGCGGACGCAGTGGTATTTCCAACGCTATGTCGCGCACCTCCCGGCGGCGGGCGAGATCGTTCTCTTCGACCGCAGTTGGTATAACCGCGCCGGCGTCGAGCGGGTCATGGGCTTCTGCTCCGTCGAGGAATACGGACAATTTTTCAATGATGTACCGAAGTTTGAGAAGATGCTTGTGCGCTCCGGAATTCAACTCATCAAATACTGGTTCTCGATCACAGACGCCGAGTAGGAATTCCGCTTCAATGCACGCATTCAGGATCCCTTGAAGCAGTGGAAACTCAGCCCGATGGACCTCGAATCGAGCCCCCGCTGGGAGGACTATACCAATGCCAAGGAGTTCATGCTCGAGCGCACTAGCATCCCGGAGGCTCCGTGTTGGCTTGTCCATGCGGTGGATAAAAGGAAAGCCCGGTTGAACTGTATCGCGCACCTTCTGAGCCAAGTCCCCTACGAAGCGGTGCCTCACGCCCCGATCACTCTGCCCGCGCGAATCCACCATCCGGATTACCACCGGCACGATGTTCCCAAGGAAATGTGGGTTCCCGAGGTTTATTGATCACCCTGAGAGCCCTTCACCCCCATTGAAAAATTCCACCCGCGACATTTGATTTCCCTTTGTTGAAACCGGAAAATCCATTCCACATAGCTCCCGACGAATCCGCGCCGGATGCCGTCGCCGTGCATCACTTTGTTTGCAGGGGCTCCTTTGAAATCAAACCCCGCACCTTCCCGGGCCTGAGCGTCAGAAGGGTAGAGTCGGAATCCAGCCAATGCGATTTTTACGACACCCATGTGTGGAGCCTCTGGTTCGGCAACGCCATTCTGGCGAACGAAAATGGATGGACGCTCCAAGCGGGTGACGAATTGTTTCGATCAGCCGATACACCGCAAACCCCAAAATTCGCGGAAGATTTTCATGAGGGGCCGCTGCGCACGCAACTGGGTGACTTGACGGATATCCGTGCGCTGCGGAAGACGGCTTCGGTGCATTTGCAGCGGGATTTTTTCGAGGCCCACGATGCATCGCGCCGGATTGTCTTCCGCCTTGCGATGTGCCGGATTGCGACCACAAGATCGCGAACAGTTCGGACAACCCTGGTCGAGGTCCTTCCTGTCGCAGGCGTAAAAATCGACATGGGAACGGTTGTTCAAGTCTTGGCGGACGCCGGGTGCCGTCCAACCCACGAGAACCTTGTCGAGGAAGCCTACAAGCTCTGCCGAGTGCGCCCGTCGCCCTACTCGCTGAAACTCCGCCTCACCTTTGCTCCCGAGACACATGCCCGCACCGTCCTGCTGGAAATCTTCAGCAGCCTGCTCTCTATAGCCCGCTGGAACGAGGAAGGCATCATCAAGGACATCGACACGGAATTCCTTCACGACTACCGCGTCTCTCTGCGCAAACTCCGCTCGGTGACAGGTCAGATGAAAGGCGTTTTTCCGGAGCACCTCACCGAAGCATGGAAGAAACAA
>JBIJCR010000052.1:0-15665 GCA_044344595.1 Terrimicrobiaceae bacterium | reverse complement strand
TCGTTGCCGAAAAAAGCAGGGTCTGCCTTTCCTTGGGACATTGTTCCACAATGCGGCGCACATCAGGCAGGAATCCCATGTCGAGCATGCGATCCACTTCGTCGAGGATGAGAAATTGAAGTGAGCTTAAATCAACCAATCCTTGCTGCATATGGTCGAGCAAGCGGCCGGGCGTTGCTACAACGACATCGCAATGCCGCTTCAGGTCGTCCCGTTGTTTACCATAGCCCACGCCACCATGGATGAGTGTGACCTCGGTGTGCATGAAGCGCATGTAGTCGCGGAAGGCCGTTTCGACCTGCATCGCCAACTCGCGCGTGGGCTCGAGCACAAGACAGCGAATGCGTGGCTCGGGATGATCGAGCTTTGCAAGCACGGGCAAAGCAAAAGCTGCCGTCTTGCCGGTGCCAGTTTGAGCCGAAGCCACGAGGTCGCGGCCGGAGAGAATCACTGGAATAGCACGGAGCTGAATGGGCGTGGCATCCGAGTAACCCATGCGTTGCGCTCCGTGTAGAACTGGCTCCGGGAGCCCGAGATTTTGAAATGACATTCCGACAACCTGCCCTTTCGTGCGAGTCGCCGCAATCAAAAGCAGAAAGTCACGACGGCGTTGTCGTTTTTTGAAAACGACGGTAGGCTCTGCACTGGACTTATGAACATGGAAATTCTCAGCACATCCGACGCCGTTGCCGCCCGCGCCGCTCAAATCATCGCATCCGACGCCCGCGCTGCCGTTGCGGCTCGTGGAAGTTTTGTGTTGGCTGTGAGCGGGGGTCGCACCCCGTGGCAAATGCTCCGCGCCCTCGCCAACGAGCAGATGCCCTGGGCAAATGTGCATGTCGTGCAAGTGGACGAACGAATCGCTCCAGCGGGGGACAAGGACCGCAACCTCACCCAACTGCGCGAGAGTCTTCTCTCCCATGCCCCGATTCCCGAAAATCAAATCCATGCCATGCCGGTGGAGGCTGTGGATTTGAATCAGGCCTGTTTCGACTACACGGCCTTGCTAAATCGCATTTGTGGCACTCCAGCTGTCATCGACCTTGCTCATCTTGGCTTGGGTGCAGATGGTCATACCGCATCACTTATCCCCGACGATCCCGTCTGTGAGGTGCAAGACGCCGAAGTGGCTCTTACAGGACTCTATCAAAATCGTCGCCGTATGACGCTCACTTATCCCATCCTTAACCGAAGTCGCCATGTCCTTTGGGTGGTAACCGGCGCTGAGAAGTCTCCTATGCTTCCACGTCTCCTCGCGGGCGATGTTGGAATTCCCGCTGGTCCTATAGCGCAGGCCAATGCCACTATTCTGGCGGATGCCTCGGCGGCTGCGGAGATCAAAACTTAAGGCAGCAAATCTAGCAAAGACTCCGCCACAAGGCGGATTTCCGGCGTTCCCTCGACATGAACGGGTAGGCGCCCATCAGCCAGTGGCGTTCCAATCGCAACACTGGCTACCAAATGTTCGCCTGCGCTGATTTCTGGTGTGTTCTCTGATAGCACGGACAGAAAGAATATTCGTTTCCTCGGACTATCCAGTCCGCAGTTTTTAATCTCCGAGGGAGTGGCGGGCAGGCGAACTGTGACTTTCGTCTGAGCGAGGTTTGCTGCTATGTCTTGGACGCTTTGAGCGTTATCGGACCAACCTTCACGCGTACGTGTGAGGTCCCGTTTTGAGTCGTTATTTTCGATTCGTATGATATCGACCAAGTCGAGATTGATACGTAACAGCGCAGTGTCGCGGAGGGTTTCGATGTCGGGAGAAAAAAGCTTGGTTGCGTTGCCGGAAACTGTGCCGCTTGTCTTTCTGGTATCTAAATAGGCTGTCGCAGAACCGTCTGTCTCACGAGGCGCAATCCGTATCGAGTAGGGATCCTCACTGGCGTTAGTGAAAAACTGAACCTCCGCAGAGGAGTCAAGGCGGGAGTCACTCGTCGACGTGGTTTTTTTTTCAGAATCGAAACTTTCGAGCCTGAGGGCGTGGATTTTCGAAAGTAGATCTTCCACGGCAGAGTCATCGGCAGGTGCGTTCATGGGACGGAGGATTTTCCAGCCCGAGGCGTCCCGCTGCAGCTCAAGGTTGGAGTTGCCCCTTCGGAAAATAACGCGATCGAGCCGATCAGGATCAATCGGCAAGAGACGCTGGTCTCGGTATTTTTCACTAGGCAGCGTGATGAGCCGGACGATGTCTTTTGGGATCAAATAAACGGTTTTGGAATTCTCAAAGGAGACATACTGGCGACTTCCATCTGGGCTTGTTTTCCCGATGAGCAGTGAGGGCGGTTTGTCGCCTTTGAAGTCGATTTGCAGGCTGCTTTTGAGCACGCCGTATCCTGAAAGGTTTTTATCATCACGGATTTCCGTAGCATCGATGCGGTCGAGAACTGGAGTTTGTAGAGCTGTTTGGATGAGGGTGTTCACGGCTTCGGGTGAGGCTGAGTCCTCAAGACCCTTCGTAAGTTGCCATCCATCGTCAGAGCGTTGGATGCGGAAGGATTGATCGCCGTTTTTGATGCTGATGCCGGAGATTTCATCCGGGTCGAATTGAAACAATGCTGCTCCAGACTGAATGATGCGCTCGGTGGAAAAACGCCAGCGGTGCGTCGTTCCCACAAATACCGCAAGGCCTATGGCAATGAGCAGCAGAAGAATTGTGGAGAGACGGTTCATGAGCGGCGCTTTAACCACACGACGACCCCAAGAGCGGCAGCCAGTGCTGGGATACCGACAACAACGAGCAGGGCGAGCCGCGACATCTGAAGGTCGGTGAGCTGAAGCGAAAAGCGCGTCGCGTTTTTTGGAGTGATGCCGCTGACGCTGCCACGGTCGATGAGTGAATTCACACAGCCCACGAGAAGGTCTAGGCCTGGACGGCTCAGGCCGCTGTTGAAAGCAAATTGGGATGATCCTATGACGATGAGCCGGGAGCTTTGAACGCCAACCCGGTCGTTTTCAAGGGCATCTCGGTCGGCAGAGGCTGCGATGGCGAGTGGTTGGCCGTGGTCAATGCCGTCCTGATAGGCCACGCCACCGGGTTGATTCGGCAGATAGGCGGTCTCTCCCCAGAACTCCTCGGCGGCCTCGACAAGTGGCCGGATGCGGATTTTTTCGTTTTGGGCGAGGGCTTGGTCGAAAGCGAGGGACTGGGTGGCTCCGGGAAAAAGGATGTTCATTCCCTCCAGACGGCGGGTTACCTCGGCACTCGGCAAAACACGGGCCGTCACATCGCGCAGGATGCCGGTGGCCAGTGGGAGCTGGATCAATCGCAGGACACGGTCGTCGCGAGGGATGATGCCCGTGCTCGCAAGTAAAGAATGAAGGCGCGGTGTGGAGCTGTTGGGATCAAGGAGTACGAGCATTTTACCGCCCTTCCGTAGCCAAGAGCCAATGACGGCGGCTTCACGCTCCTCGAGGTCCGCTTTCGGTGCAGCAAGAACCAGGGCGGAGGCATCTGGCGGTATTACATCGGTGGATGACAGTGAGATGCCTTTGACGACCGCATTCTGCTGGTTGATGGCCTCGACGAGACTCGAAAGATCCTGTTCTGGAGAAGGCTCTCCGTGTCCCGTTAGAAAATACACGGTTTCTGAATCAGGCTTGAGAATGGACAAAAGCGCACTGGTGAGCACTTGCTCGCCACGGAAAGCGAGTAGAACGGGTTGTTCTCCTTGGGTGAGGGGAGTGAGGTCGAATTCGCCCATCTCAGCAATGTTTACAATGCGGTGGCGACCTTCGTAGTCGAAGATGATGAGGTTGTCCAAGCTGGTGAGCTTATATTTCGACTGCAAATCCTGAATGCGCGAAAGATTCCGTGTCGGATCGACATACTCTACCCGAAGGCCTTCACGCTTATTGAAGAGAACCTCATTCATGAGACTTCGCAAGTCCCCTAAAATCTGGCTCACCGGTGAGAGAAATGTGGGTGAGGTAACAATGATGACCTCGAGTGGTTTCTTAAACTCTTTTAGCACCGAGCGTGTCTGGCCAGAGAGCGAAAACTTTTGCGAACGCGAGAAATCGCGGCGCTCGTAGTGCACGAAGCCGAGGTAGTTCGCCAACGCATAGATAACAATCATGGAGGTGATTTGCAGGCCGATGCTGACTTTGATTCCAGTGCGGGGTGGCCTCATGATTTCCATCGACGATATTGAAAAATGTGGAATGTCGCGAATAGGACAAGAAGGGTCGAACTAGTGTAAAAGACCACCGGTCGTGTGTCGAAAAGCCCCTGCGAAAAATTCATCATGTGTTCAACTGGCGAAAGGTAATAGGTTAACTCCCGCAAGAAGGTACCAGTGGAGGGCAGAATGAAAGAAAGAAGCCCCAGAAAAAAGAACCCCAGAATCGCTGCGAAGGAGATGATGGCAGCGACGATCTGGTTATCTGTGAGCGCTGAGGCCAAGCACCCGATAGCTGTGAAAAGAAGTCCCATGAGAAGAAGCATGCTATAGGCTCCCACATAGCTTCCAACGGCTTCGGCAGCCTTCACTCCGGTGATCTCTTGGAAAACCACGAAGTAAATGAGGCTGGGTGACCAGAGAGTGATGTAAAAAAATAAACACCCGGCGTATTTAGACAGTACGACTTGTGTATCCTTCACCGGAGCAGTCATCAGCGTTTCGATTGTTCCCATTTTTGCTTCTTCGGCGAAGACTCGCATTGTGATAAGCGGAAAAACGAGTACGAAGGGGAACCAGAAATATACGGTGTTGAAAAAGGCCTGAACAATAGTTACTGTTCCTGGGCCGGTGTTTAGAAGGGTGACTCCTGCTTGAAAGTTGAACCCTGTGACGATTAGGAAGAAAAATAGCACGACGTAGGCCAGCGGTTGGTGAAAGGCGCTGGAGACTTCGCGGCCGAATAAAATTAAAAACTTCCTCATGTTCTCAGCTTTCCTCTCCTCCTGTGACTTCGGCAAAAATCTGCTCTAGGGAAACCGGCGGGCGACTGATTTCGCGGACCCTCCATTTATTATCCACAGCATGCCGATAGAGCAATTCCCTGGGATCATTGCCCAGCACCGCATTGATCGTGAAGACAGTCCAATCGCCATCCGCTCGGTACGAAACGCTTTGAACGGATTCCAATGAGCGGAGGGCGGAGGCCGCCGCAGCAGCATCGGGCACGATAGCGTCAAAAACAATGTGTCCTGCCTGGCTGAGGTGGTCGCGGAGATTTTGAGGAGTGTCGAGCGCTTCAATGCGGCCTTTGTTGATGATGATAACTCTGGAGCAGAGCACTTCTACCTCTGGTAAAATATGCGTCGAGAGGAGGATGGTATGGTGCCGGCGCAAATTGTTGATAAGCTCGCGAACAAGGCGGATTTGATTCGGGTCTAATCCAATCGTTGGCTCGTCGAGGATCAGGAGATCAGGCTCGTGGCTCATCGCATCTGCCAAGCCCACGCGTTGACGATAACCTTTGGAGAGGTTGCCAATTAGTTTTTTCTCAACATCCTCGAGTCCACAGAGCTCTAGGACATCGCCCACGCGTTCCTTGAGACGGCGTCGAGCAACGCCCTTCAAGGCTGCGCGGTAGCGGAGGAACTCATTCACCCGCATATCGGTGTAAAGAGGAACATTTTCCGGCATATAGCCGATGTGTTCACGGGCGCGTAAAGAATCCGCAAAAACATCGAATCCAGCCACCACCGCCTTGCCGGATGTCGGAGGAAGGAAGCCTGAAAGCATTCTCATCGTAGTGCTTTTGCCCGCACCGTTTGGTCCGAGAAATCCTACGATCTCGCCTTTGTGCACCTCAAAATCGATGCTATTCACAGCGGTAAATCCCCCGAAGCGCTTTGTGAGTTTTTCGACCTTGATCATCAGACCTGAAAGTCTAACCAGATTTGCCCGAGCGGGGAAGAAAAAGCCTTTGCTCAAACTTCACAAATCGCGTCTCTGCAAGGTGGGTAGGAATTTTTGAACAAGGTTGGAAACAGTAAGGAGGGTAAAAAAAATTCCCCCCGCGCTTGCTGCCATCATCCCTGCAGAACTCAAGGATCCCAGATCTTGGCGGCCTGTTAGCCACCCAAGCCAAGTCGGCCCAATGGAAATAGCCATTAGGTGTCCAAACACAGCGCTGAAAAGAGCGATCGTGAGGCTCCAAGAGAGAACCCCTGACACTCTTCGGCTAAGCAACATGGCTGTGGCCGCCGGCACGATCAGCATGGCGATGACCAGAATGCTTCCAACACTTTCAAAAGCCACGACTGTTGTTAGCGCGGTTATTATTGTGAGTCCTTGCTGAATCCAGCCTGATGGAATTCCGCTCGCCTTAGCAAAACGGGGGTCGAAAGCCGCAAGTTGGAGTTCTTTAAAGAAGACCGTCGCAAGAGTCAAATTGAGAATAAGGATGGCGCCAGATCGCCAGACAATACGTGGCACATTGGCAGAGTCAACGACCGCGAGTTCGAGTGTTCCGTACAGTACGCATCCGGGATCGAGATCGACCTGATCCGCCGCGATACGAATCAAAATGAGCCCCAGCGCGAAGAGGCTGCAAAAAACAACTCCAAGCGAGGCCCCAGTTTCAACACGCCCACGGCGCTCGATAAGTCCACTCACTACGCCCGTAAAAAGTCCCGCAAGGAGTGCTCCAATGATCATCGGAAGCGGATCGCGCGTGCCGGAAACGAGAAACCCGATCGCTAAGCCAGGCAGTACTGCGTGGCTGATGGCGTCGCCGAGCATGCTTTGTTTGTTAAGTATTAGAAAAACACCGGGCACGGCGCAGGCCATGGCGGTCAATGCACCGGTGACAACAATCCACGTGTCGAGTTCAGTCCAGATCATCACAGTTTTTTTTCAGGGTTACCTGGCACAAGACGCTCGCGCCCCTTTTCATCGAGCAGATCCTCCAATTCATCAACCAGTCGCTGATCCAGCACATGCTCAATCAGGTCGGCATCGCGATCCACTCGAGACGGTGCGACATCCGCGTGGTTGAGGAGATAGATTTCCCAGAGCCGGTGGTTTCGAACCAACCTCCGCGCTTCGCTGTCCCCACGGCCGTTCAATTGAAAACTGGCGCCAGTCGGTTCGGTGGTAAGAAGGCCGTTATCTGTCAGTTGGCTGATCTCGGAGCGTAGTTCATTTTTTTTCCATGGGCGCTTCGCAAGAACCTGTTCCAGGGTCACAACCTGTTGCCCGTCCTCGGCACACTCAAAAATCGCACGCAATACATGCTCGCGCCGCAACCTCCGCCCCGCCTCTCTTTCGAGCAAATGCCGGATGACAAGCCCCCGTTTTTTTCCGGCGAGCAGGCTCAGGCCAAAAAACAGAGCGGCCGAGAGCACGATCAGAGCCCCTGTCGGCAGGCCTGGCAAAAGCGCGCTCGCCACGACTCCCACCAACGAGCTAAGTCCACCAGCGCCTGCTGAAACAAGGGCCATGGCCCGAAGGTCGTCGCTCCAGAAACGGGCTGCGGCCGGCGGAATCACAAGAAGTGCGACAACAAGAAGGATGCCGACTGTTTGAAGCCCTACAATGGTTACTAACACAACCAAACCCATTAGGAGTGCATCGAGGGGGCGCACTGGCCAACCTGCGGTGAGAGCGTAGGATTCGTCGAAGCAAAGAAGCGTGAATTCCTTGAAGAGAAATCCGCAGACCCCAGCCACCAATAGCGACGCCAGTAGCACGAACCAGGCATCGCCCGACGTCATCGATGCGGGATTCCCATAAATCAAGCGCTCCAACCCTGCCGCCTGCCCTCCCGGTAGCTGCTGAATGGCGCTGAGCATGGCAATACCTGCTCCAAAAAAAACACTCAGCACAATCGCAAGAGCGGCATCATCCTTCAGTCGGCTCGTTTTTCGAATGAGTAGGACGGCCCCCATTCCAGCTACGCCGGAAATCGTGGCGCCAAGAGCGAGCCAGAGAAAGGATCTCGGAGAAATTCCGAATGTCCCGGCCAGCAGGAAGGCAAGAGTGATGCCTGGCAAGGTGGCGTGGCCGAGGGTATCGCCGAGCAAAGAACGCTTGCGAAGAAGTAGAAAAGTCCCCGCAAGTCCCGCTGCGGCTCCGAAAAGGCACGCGCCAGCGATAACAACGCGCGTATTGTGATCTTGAAGCAAAAGGACACGCCAGAATGATTCCATCATCAGGACTCTCTAGGCGCTCCTGGGCGGGAGAGATCGACCACAGCCTCATCCAGAAGAGTCAGCCGAGCGCCATAGGTTTTGCGGAGATTGTCTGGTGTGAGCACTTCGGAGGCCGGTCCCTGCGCCACCACCCGCATGTTTAAAAGAACGACATCATCGAAATACTCGGCAACGGTATCGAGATCGTGGTGCACGCATACAACTGTGCCTCCTTGATCCTTGAGGCGTCTCAGTAAGGTGAGAATCGCCTGTTCGGTTGCCGCATCCACACTGGCAAATGGTTCGTCCATCAAGTGCAGTTCAGCCTTTTGTGCCAGGGCACGGGCCAGAAAAACCCGTTGCTGCTGACCTCCCGAAAGCTGGCTGATCTGGCGTCCGGCAAAATCCGCTAGGCCGACATCTGCGAGTGCCTCATCTGCCATGCGCCTGTGGCAGGCGCGAACCGGCAGGCACCAACCGATTTTCTTATAGAGCCCCATCGCCACGACATCCCTCGCGCTTACAGGGAAATCCCAGTCCACACTCTCGCGCTGCGGCACATAAGCCACACGCGAGCGGACTTTTTTCAGAGGCTCACCATAGAAAAGAACCTCCCCAGATGCGGCGGGAATGAGGCCGAGGGCGGCTTTGAGCAATGTGCTTTTTCCCGCGCCGTTCGGGCCCACAATAGCCGTCGAGCGACTGGGGCGGATGCACAAGTCTGCATCCCACAGGACCATTTTGCGGTGGTAGGCGACATTCAGCGAGCGGATTTCCAATGGATGCGTGCTCATGGGGTATTTCCACCGAGGGCGTTTGTGATGGTGCGTGTATTATGCATCAGCATCCCTTCGCAAGTGGCCTCCGGCGTTCCCGCTGCTCCCAGAGAGTCGGAATAAAGCATCCCACCCGGTTTCACAGTTTGGCCTCGCGCGGCAGCGCCTTCGATGACGGCGCGGATGTTTTTTTCCGAGAGGGTGGACTCGAAAAACACAGCAGGTATTTGGCGTTTCACGATCTCATCGACGATTCGGTTGATGTCCGACACGCCTGCCTCGGACTCAGTGCTTAGCCCTTGCAAACCCAGCACCTGAAGGCCAGTGGCCCGTCCGAAGTATTGAAACGCATCGTGTGCGGTGATGAGTACCCGCTTCTCGGCAGGGATTGTTGCGATGGCAGATCGAATCCACTCGGAAAGCGCTTCGAGCACTGCCCTGTAGCGGGCAGCATTCGCTTTGAAGCTCTCGCTGCCTTGGGGATCGGCCTGAGCCAGAGTTGTTTCAACCGCCTCGATGCACCCGGCCCACAAGAGCGGATCCATCCACACATGCGGATCTTCCGCACTGCCCTGCTTCAGGAGCTTTTCCGGCGGAATAGAAGATGTTACGGCAGAAACTATCTTGCCGCGCTGCTGCATCTTTTCAAAAGTTGCCTCCATTCGACCCTCCAAGTGCAGACCGCTATAAAAAATGACATCCGCCTTCAGCAACTTCGCTACATCATCACGTGTTGGCTTGTAAAGGTGTGGATCTACGCCGTCTGAAATCAGAACCGTTATCTTCAAGCGCTCGCCCCCCACCTTGCGCACAAGGTCTGCCACCATCCCAGTGGTGCAAACAATCTCTACTTCAGCCTTTGACGAGCCAAGCATCGCTAACAAAAAAGCCACAGCCGTGCATAAAACGAGTTTCACATTGCAAAAACTGAAGCCCCGACGCCCGCTTTGCAAGGGAATGCTCAACTCCGGTTTAATAATCCAACCAATTCAAAAATTTGAATGATCATCTAAATTTTGTAATGCGACTCTGTTGCCCACAAACCATGACGATTGCCTATCGCTCGCCAGCAGAAAATGCGCGACATCCTCTCACGATGGGAATTCTTGCTTGTGGTTGCTGACGCGACCCACACCCTCTGCGTATGGACATTCCTCCATGCGGTGACTACTTTGCGCCCGTGTTCAACCGCTACCGAAACATTCAACTCACCCCGGTAAAGGCCCTCATCGGCCTGAATATCCTCGCCTTCGTTTTTATCGAAATCCTGCCGCAGCGGCAGCAGGCTCTGGCTGACCAGCTCCTCGGCTTGAGTGGTGCCGGACTGCAACAGGGGATGCTTTGGCAGTTTGTCACTTACCAGTTCCTTCACGCGGGAATTCTCCACCTTGCCTTGAATATGATGGGGCTCTGGTTCACGGGAAACGTCCTCGAACGCGTTCTGGGAGCGCGAAATTTTGTTTTTCTCTACCTTCTCTGCGGCATCGCAGGCGGCGTCTTACAATTGATAATCAATCCTGGCCCAATCCTGATCGGAGCTTCGGGAGCGGTTTGTGGACTGGTCGCCGCCTTTTCCACCCTTTATCCACGCATGCCCATTACCGCGCTTATCTTCTTTGTTATTCCTGTCCGCATGCAGGCGATGTGGCTGGGTATTATTGTCGTCGGGCTTTCGCTTATTTTTCTGCTGACTGGCTTCTTCAACGACATCGGCAACGGTGCCCACATTGGCGGTGCGCTCGCTGGTTTCTGCTGGGTCAAATACCGCCAGCGCCACTTCCGAGTGGTTCGCTAAGCGGGGGCGGGTGTCCGTTTATTGAAGAAATTTTATCGCCCAGCCAAGCCAGACTGGAATGGTGGCGAGGCTGGCGAGCGATGTCCCAAGGACGATTCGCAGTGAGGTGGGCATGTCGCCGCTGTGCATTTTGGCGAGCACGACTGGAAATATGGCACTTGGCATGGCGGATTGCACAACCAGCACGGTGCGGAGGGCGGGATCGAGTGGCAGCCAGAGGGCTGCAGCGAGAATCAATACAGGTAGTAAACCAAGGCGGAGCACGATCGCGAGGCCGATTGTATTCCATCCGCTTCTTAACATCCCAGGCCGCATATGATCAGCAAGCACGGCGCCGGTTACGAGGAGCCCGACTGGTACAGCGCAGAGTCCGAGCATGTGCCAGGCTCCGTCCAAAGCTTGCGGCACCCAATGCACAGCCCCCATGGCGTTCAAGGCGATGCCTGCGGCGACTGACACAATCGGCGGGCTAAGAAGGATTTTTTTCCAGTCGCTTTGTGCATGCCCACCGGGCATGAGGGCGACGCCGAGTGTCCACATCGCGATATCCACTCCCATGTTGAACGCCAAAAGCACTCCCACGACATCGCGGTCGAACAGTGCCAAGCAGATGGGCAGCGGAATGTAGCCATAATTCTGAAGGCCTGCGACGGATGCGAAAGTGCGCGCCTTTTTGACATCCCTAAAGAACAGGCGGGCACACCCAAGGCAGACCAGATAACTCAGAGCGGGCACAAGAAATCCGAACAACGGCGGGAAAATCCAGTTCGCCGGTCGCTCCAGAGCCTCATTGCCAATGATGACATCCATAGCGAGGCAGGGGACGAACAAGTTCACCAGCACGCCGAGCAAAGAACGGTCGCCGTCCTCGGTGAAAATACCCGCACGGCGTAGCCCGTAGCCGGACGCGATGACCAGAAAGACCGGCAGGATGAGGTGGAGTAGGTTCGGCGATGCGCTCATTTTCTATCCGCAAAGGGCGCGAAATGCCTCTTCGTCCAGCACCGGGACTCCAAGTTCGCGGGCCTTGTCGAGCTTGCTGCCGGCGTCATTCCCAGCCAGCAGGTGGGTGGTCTTTTTGCTGACGCTGCTGGTCACCTTGCCCCCGAGGCGTCGGATGGTCTCGGCGGCTTCCTCTCGCGAAATGGACAGGGTTCCTGTGAGTACCCAAGTGCTGCCTTGGAGGCGCTGATCGATGGGAGCAGAGGGGCTGTCGGCCTCGCCAAAATTGAGACCGGCGTTGCGGAGGGATTCCATCAAAGTGCGATTTTCCGGGCTCTCGAACCAGGAGTGAATGGCTGTGGCCATGATATCGCCGATGGAGTGGATGGTGAGGAGTGTTTCCTCCGTGGCTGATGCAAGGGCATCGAGGGTATGAAAGCGGTTTGCGAGGTCGCGCGCGGAGGTCACACCAACGTGTGGGATGCCAAGGCCGTTAAGCAACCTCCAAAGAGGGCGGGAACGGCTTTCCTCTATCGCTGCAAGAAAGTTGGATGCGCTTTTCTCACCCATGCGCTCGAGATTCAGTAGGGATTTCCTGTCGAGGGTGTAAATGTCGGAGATGCCTTTGAGGAGTCCGGCCTCGACGAGTTGGGCGACTAGCGCCTCGCCGAGTCCCTCAATATCCATCGCCTGTTTGGATGCAAAGTGTTCGATGCCGCGTCGTACCTGTGCTCCGCAGGAGTGGTTGGTGCATTTCCAGGCAACCCCAAGCTTTGAAACAGCAGAGCCGCAGGAGGGACAGCTTTGTGGCATCACAAAGACCCTCTCCGAGCCATTACGGAGTTCTGTTTTAACCTCAACGACAGCTGGGATGACTTCGCCGGCTTTCTCGATGAGGACGGTGTCACCGATACGGATGTCTTTACGTTGGATTTCCTCCTCGTTATGGAGGGTCGCACGGGAGACCTTGCTGCCAGATACGAATACGGGCTGGAGCTCTGCCACAGGGGTGAGGGTTCCGGTGCGTCCGACTTGAATGGTGATGCCGAGGAGCTTTGTTTCAGCGCGCTCGGATTCGTATTTGTAAGCAATCGCCCAGCGGGGGGCTTTGGCGGTGGACCCGAATTCGCGGCGTAGGGCGAGGCTGTCGAGTTTCACAACCGCTCCGTCCATCTCGTATGCAAAATCATGCCGTAGTTCGCCCATTTCTTGCACAGCAGCGTTGACAGAATCCTCGTCCGAGCCTTCCAGGATTCTCTCTGAGATAGGCAGTCCCCATTTTTGAAGTTTGGCAAACATCTCGCGGCCAGTGGCGGGTTGGTCGCCAGTCCAGGCACCCGTCCCGTAGAAAATTGCAGCTAGGTTGCGGGATGCTGTGACGGCGGGGTCGAGTTGTTTGATGGACCCGGCGGCAGCATTTCTCGGATTGGCAAAAGGTGGCAGACCCTCCTCGTCGCGTTCGGCGTTCAGGCGGGCGAAAATGGCTTTGGGCAAGTAGACCTCGCCACGAACCTCGATCTGCGCAGGCACCTCCCCTTGGAGCTTGTGGGGGATGTTGGGAATGGTGAGCACATTTTGCGTTACGTCATCCCCCGTCACTCCATCTCCCCGGGTGGCGGCCCGGACGAGGCGACCATTCTCGTAGAGCAGGGAAATGGCAACTCCGTCTACCTTCGGTTCGACGGTGAAGTGGATCGACCTGTCCTCGGCGAGTTTGCGTACGCGGGTTACAAACTCTCGGAGTTCCTCTGGTGAGTAGGTGTTGTCGAGGCTTTGCATCGGCACGATGTGCGTGGCCGGAGCAAATTCCTCAAGCGGTTTTCCCCCGACCCGGCGGGTAGGGGAGTCCTCACTGGCGAGTTCGGGGTGCGCCTTTTCTAGACCGGCGAGTTCGTGCAGGAGGGCATCGAAGTCGCGGTCTGAAATCTCCGGCGCAGCGTGTTCATAGTAGAGGCTGTTGTGTCGCTCGATTTGCGCCCGCAGCTCTTTCACCCGCGCTGCGGCGCGGGTGGAGGCATGGTCAAACAATTCCAACGGCTCGGAACTTGGCTTCGACATGGCGGAAGTGGCGGTCTGGCGCGCAGGCATCTTCGATTTCTTTTGCCGAGAGGTGTGCCGAGACGGTTGGCTCCTCGGCGAGGTTCTTCGCGAGTCCCCCCTTGTCCTTCCAGGTTTTCATCGCAGCGCGTTGAACGGCTTCGTAGGCGTCTTTGCGCTCCATGCCTTTTTCGGTGAGCATGAGGAGTGCTGACTGGCTTGCGTAGAGGCCGCCGGTGAGTTCCATGTTGCGACGCATGTTTTCGGGATAGACGATGAGCTTTGAGACCAACTTGGTGAGCGTCACGAGCATGTAGTCCAGAAGCGTGCAACTGTCCGGAAGAATGATCCGCTCGACCGAGCTGTGGCTGATGTCTCGCTCGTGCCAGAGGGTGACATTTTCGAGGGCGGCCATGGCATTTCCGCGAATCACGCGGGCGAGTCCGCTCAGGCGCTCGCCAGTGATGGGGTTGCGCTTGTGCGGCATGGCGCTGCTGCCTTTTTGTCCCTCGCTGAAATACTCCTCCACCTCGAGCACCTCGGTGCGTTGCAGATGGCGGAATTCAGTCGCCCAGCGGTCGATGCTGGAAGCGATGAGTGCGAGATTCGTCATGAACTCCGCATGCCGGTCGCGTTGGAGAATCTGTGTGGAGAGTGCGGAGGCTTTCAAATTCAGGCGTTCGCAGACTCGGCGCTCGACCTCGGGGTCAAGGTGGGCGTGGGTTCCAACAGCTCCGCTAATTTTTCCGACGCGGATGCGCTCGCGCATCTCACGTAGGCGCTCGAGGCTGCGTGTGAACTCGTCATACATGAGCGCCATTTTCAGGCCAAAGCTGATCGGCTCCGCATGGATGCCATGGCTGCGGCCGATCATGGGTGTGAATTTGAATTCCTTGGCCCGAACCGCCACAGCCTCGCGCAGGGTAAGCAGGTCTTTTTCTAAAATGTCGCAGGATTCAAGCATCTGCACCGCGAGTGTGGTGTCGAGGAGGTCGGAGGAGGTCAGGCCTTGATGTATCCATCGGGCTGCCGGGCCGACGCGGGATGCGACATCCTCGATGAAAGCGATGACGTCGTGGTTTGTGCGTTTTTCGATTTCGCGGACGGCGTTGATGTCGAAGGCGCCCTTGGCGCGGATCGTGGCGGCGTCCTCCTTGGGGATCGTGCCGAGTTCGGCCATGGCCTCGCAGGCGAGGGTTTCAATTTCGAGCCAGATTTCGAGTTTGCGCTGTTCGGTCCATACGGACCGCATGCCGGGCAGTGAGTAGCGTTCAATCATGATGAAGGTGGGTATTTAAACCCTAGGAATCGCATGGGTGCAACCCGCTCGTCAAAATGCGTGTGGAATTGCATCATTCCACTTGTCCTGCGGCACAACACGGCGGATATAAACACATGTTGAAGTTCCTATCCATTACCCTTCTCTTCACCTGCTTTGGCCTCACTGGCTGCAATACCAAGGAGCGCTACGCCCGCAACAACTCCGCAGCCCGCGCCTGGTTGGCTTCGAATCCTGCTTCGGGCTATATTCGTGTTGGAGGAAATTGGAAGCCTGAGGACGAAGGATGGGGCGATGCACGTCTGCAGCAAACCGGAAGCAGCGTCACGGGAACCATCGGTCTCTACACGATCGAGGGCCATGTAAGAGGCGAGGATGTCTATCTCGTAATGTCGGAGGCAGGGTGGTTTTACTACTCTGCGGTGTTGAAAAAGAAAGGTGATAAGCTGTCAGGATTTTACTCAGCCCATGTGCCATTTAACACAAGGGATCAAGAGGCATTTGTGCTCACCCGCTCGAAAAACTGATTTGACTTGCATGGCGGTTGCGAGTCGCCACTGCTCAGCCAATTCCGGCCAGAGAGTGGGTGAGCGTGCGCTTATCTTCACACTCCGCGCGCCTGAGCAAAGCGCATGGACGTCGAAAAACGTCTCGGCGAAGAAGTAGGCTGGCTCATAGTAGTGCGACCTTAGCCGACAGAAGACTTGCCATGATGTCTCGCGCTCGTCTTGCAAACTACTTCCATTCTTGATG
>JBIJCR010000050.1:0-15937 GCA_044344595.1 Terrimicrobiaceae bacterium | reverse complement strand
CGGATATAGTTACGAATGAGGATTTCATTCGTGCGCTCGAGTTGGCGGGGCTTCATTTTCCCAAAGCGCTCCATGATCTGCTGTGCGCGGAGAAATTCGCCACGAGGTGCCTGGGTGAGTTCGAAGCGTTTGGGGGGGTCGATTTTTTTAAGTTTGGTGAGGACGTCGTGACTGAAGGGCTTTTCCGGATGTCCGAAAACATAGAAACTTCCTATCCAACAAGCGATTGCGATGCCTATGAATATTAGGATGAGTACGGTCCAGGCGAAGAGTCCGTTCTCGTCTTTGTGCGCGGATTTGGATGGGTCAGAGTCGGGGTCCTTAAACCAGGCACGGCTGTTTTTTATTTCTGGATCTAGCGGCATTTGGCTTAGGCCTTGGCGGCTGCAGCGGGTTCAAAAGAAGTGCCGCAGCCACAGGATCTCGTGGCATGGGGATTGCGAATGCGGAAACCCGCTCCGGATAGGCCGTCTTCGTAATCCAATGAGGAACCGTCCAACTTTAGTGCACTTTCTGGATCAATGAAAACTTTGGCTCCCAAATGTTGGATAATCGCATCGTTGGGTTTGGCGGAGTCAATTTCCATGACATATTGAAGACCGGCACAACCGCCCTTTTCGACAGCTAGTCGGAGTCCTTCCCCTGAACCTTTGGAGGTAATCAGGTCCAGCAGGGCAAGAGCGGCTTGGTCCGTTAGAGTGATCACGCTCTTTTCTTATGAACGAATCCGTGCAAAGTCAAACGACATGGGAAAGATCCACCTGCTTACAGACGAAGTCGCAAGCCAAGTTGCGGCAGGGGAGGTTGTGGAGCGACCAGCTTCAGTGGTGAAGGAACTTGTGGAAAATAGCATCGATGCAGGTGCGCGCAGGATTCGCGTGGAATTTGACCGTGGTGGAACCCAGTTGATTCGGGTGCAAGATGACGGCTCCGGGATGGACCGAGAGGATGCGCTGCTCAGCTTGGAGCGGCATGCCACCAGTAAGATCCGCACGGCTGCAGATTTGGCGGATGTGGGCACTATGGGGTTTCGCGGGGAGGCGGTGCCGAGTATTGCGAGCGTCTCCCGATTCCGTCTGGTGACACGCGCAGCCGAGGCTCCGGCTGGAACGGAAATTCAGATCGCGGGCGGGAAAATCGAGTCGGTCTCGGACAGCGGAGGCCCTCCGGGAACATCGGTGGAAGTGAGGTCGTTGTTCTTCAACCTGCCAGCCCGAAAAAAATTTCTGCGGGGTGAAGAGACTGAGGCGGCCCATATTTTGCATAAGATGCAGTCACTCGCCATCGCGCATCCGGACGTTGCTATGACACTTCTGCGCGATGGTCGAGTGGTCTGGCAGGCCGCCGCCACGAAAGATCACGAGGTTCGGATACGCGACCTTTTTGGCGCAGATTTTGTGAGGCGGCTCATACTCGTTCAACCAATCGAAGAAAACGGCATTCGTATCGAGGGATTCGTGGCTAAGCCAGGGGAGGGAAGGCCTGACCGAGAACTGCAGTTTGTTGTTCTTAACAGACGAGTGGTTCAGTGCCCTGCTGTATTTCAATCGTTGCGGGAGGCTTATAGGGAGGCACTGCCAAAGGGACGGCATCCTCTGGCCGTTTTAAGAGTCACGATGGACCCGCTGTCTTTTGATTGCAATGTGCACCCAGCCAAGCGCGAGGTGCGTTTGCATCGGCCTGATCAGGTTCGGCAGGCGGTTTATGCAGCAGCGAAGCAGGCGTTGGATATGTTTCGAACGCCCGTCGAGGCTACTCCAAAAGGTCCTGCGAAGGTTCGGAGCGATGTGATGACTGAGAAGGTTCTACATAGCCCGTCGTATCCAGTATTCTCTCAACCTGCGCAAATGGATCTGCCTGTCATGCCTCAGCCTGAGCAAACTGTTGAGAGTGATGATGCTTTTCGTCTTCTTGGCGGCATTGGCGGTCGCTGGATTCTTATGGAGGGCAGTGAGGGACTCGTCTTGCTTGATGTCCGGGCTGCATCGGAGCGAATCATTTTCGAGGGTCTTCGCCGCGAGGTCGCCATCGGTCGAGTGGCATCACAGCGTCTTCTCCTCCCGGAAATCGTCGAGCTCACTCCGAAGGATGCTGTCTGGATTTCTGAAAATCTCGAAGCCCTGCAGATGGCTGGATTTTTACTCGAGGCTTTCGGGGGCTTTTCATTCAAGATCGAGGCCCTGCCATCGTGTCTATTGGAGTGCGATGCCCGCGCATCGTTGCTCGATGTATGCGGAACTCTGCGCTCAACCGGCCTTCTCGGATCGACTCAACCGGTGCTCGAGGCCCTCGTGCGATCAGTGTCTCGCATGGCTGCATTGAATGGTTTTGCCTACGAGGAATCCCGCGCGCGTCGTCTAGTCCGCGAGTTGCTCAAATGCGAATTGCCCTACGCCTGTCCGCAAGGGCGTCCCACAATGATCCAATGGTCGTTCAGCGAGCTGGATCGAAAATTCGGTCGCTGATTTCCGTTGCTAGCGGGTTGCTTGCAGGAAATCTGTGTGAGATAAATCGCATATGCCCGATCTCCGAATCGAACCTGCGACCTTGGATGACCTGCCCGAGTTGACCGAACTCCTCCGCGACTTGTTCCAGCAAGAGGCGGATTTTCAGCCCGACCGGGAAAAGCAAATGCGTGGTCTGCGCTTGATTTTGGAGCAGCCAGCAAGGGGTCGGATTTTTGTTCTGAGAAATGAGAGAATGATCATTGGAATGATCAATCTTCTTATCACCATCAGCACGGCAGAGGGTGGTTTTGTGCTAGTCTTGGAAGACTTGGTTGTGAACCGCGAACATCGTGGGAACGGCTACGGTTCGCGCCTCTTGCAGCATGCCATCGGGTTTGCACGTGAGAAAAAATTTCTCCGCATCACACTTCTTACCGACAATTCCGCGGATACGCCTGGGTTCTATCTCAAGCATGGATTTGTCGAAAGTGAGATGAAGCCAATGCGCTATTTTGTGGATCATGAATCCTGATTTACTCGTGGTGGAGGGCGCGCATTGAGCCGAGGCATCAAGACGGCCTTTGTGCTTGGGGCAGGGCTTGGGACGCGCCTGCGTCCGCTTACCGACGAGCGCCCCAAACCGCTTGTCCCGATTTTCAACAAGCCACTCATCACTTTTGCCTTTGATCACCTGATTGCTGCAGGAGTCTCTCGATTCGTTGTGAATACTCATCATCGGCCGGAAGCCTACTCACGATGGCTCGGCGAGACCAACGGCCAAACTGAGTACCGAGGATGTCCTGTTTTTTTTCGCCATGAACCGGTGCTTCTCGAGACAGGCGGGGGCATCAAGAATGCCGCCGACCTCATCGGCGATGAGCCCTTTCTGGTTTACAATGGGGATGTCCTCGCGGACTTCCCGTTGCAAAGCCTAGTTGCATCTCACCAGCGCTCGGGCAGCATTGCGACGCTTGCTCTGCGCGCCTCGGGAGTTGAGCGCCGGATCCAGTGCGATCCCGCGACAGGGCGTATCACTGATATGCGTGGCCTCATTGGCGGGCGATCTGAGCCAGCATTTCTTTTCACAGGTGTGAGTGTTTTCTCTCCTGAAATTTTCAAACACATCCCGGCGGGTGAAGTTGTTTCGATTATTCCTGTTCTGGTTGATCTCATGCGTGTTGGAATGCCGGTGAGCGGAGAGTTGATGAATGAGGGTGTGTGGTTTGATATCGGAAATGTCTCTTCTTACATGGAGGTGCACCGAATTTTGAGCGAAGGCTCTCATGCCTTTTCTTACCTTCCCGCTGACTGGCTGCAGCCGGTTCAAAACGGTGCGCGCATTCGCCCGGGAGCCTTTATTGCAGGGTGCTCAGCGGTCGCAGCGGGAGCGGATGTGGGAGAGGGTGCCGAGTTGGAAAATGTGATCGTCTGGCCGGATGCAAAAGTTCAACCACGAGCACGCCTGGTCGATGCAGTGCTCACATCTCAGGGCCTCTACCAATGCCATTGCGCACCAGGTGCCGTCGGTGAATAGTCAGTGCGTCTTTGCAAGTATGGTGCTTCTCTCAAAAATTCAAATATTCGCTGTTGTTATTATGGCCGCCATGTGTCTCGCCGGATGCGCGAAACAGAGCTTTGATCCCGACAAGGCGCCGGAGTTTTTGGTCCAGTCGGACTATGCTCCTTTTTACTCTCTCGGGCCTGGACAGGATCGCGGGCCGGATGCTTCGCTGAAGCGGGGAGAGCGTGTGAAAATGCTTCGCCGCGAGTTTGGTTTTAGCTATGTGGAGATCATGGGAGGTCGCAAGGGCTACATCGCCAACGAAGAGATTGCGCCAGCCCCGCCGCGTGAGGCTAAGCCCTTACCGCGCCCCGTTCGCAAAGCCGCTCAGAGCGGTCCGGCGCGGATTTCGGATGCGTTCGAAAGTCACCTCCCAATGCCTGAAATCGAGACTTTGCCGGAACCCGTTGATATTCTCCATCCGATTTCCGAGATCGAAACCCCTGCTGACTCAAAGCCGGAATTTCGTTATTGAAGTGGCTGCGGAATACCCTCGTGGTATTCCATCGCGGTGGAAACAAGAACGCTGTTTGTAATTTTTTTCATTTTTTCTCTTGCCAACTTTTCGCGGCTCTGTAGTTTCCCACTTCCCGCAAAGCCTCGAGGGGGATAGAATCATAAAAATCTTGGTTCCTCTTCTCCTATTTGAAGTTTGAAGTAATGCGGAAAAAAGAAACATGAAAAACAACGTACACACTCAAGCCGAAGCCGCGACGAAAGCGGTGGCGAGTCGTTGTGCTGTCGAAAACTTTTGATCATGAGCGCCACCGTTCTTACAGCCGCAGACGCCGCCAAGGCGAAGATTGAACTCATAACAGAGGAAGCCAAGGGCAACCAAGCTGTGCATGATGTGGTCGTTGCACTCCAAGCAGCCCGCCGCAGCGGCACTGCTTGTGCAAAGACCAAAGCCGATGTCAACCTCTCAGGGCGCAAACCATGGCGTCAAAAAGGAACAGGCCGCGCCCGCGCCGGATACTTCTCGAGCCCGGTATGGGTTGGTGGTGGTGTGGCTCATGGACCAATTCCCCGCGATTACTCGAAGAACACACCGAAGGCCGTCAAAAAACTTGCTCTCCGCAAAGCTCTCAGTGCCCGCATCGCCCTGGGCGATGTTCTCCTCGTTGACAGCTTCGTCGTGGCAGAGCCTAAGACCAAGCAGTTTGTCACACTTCTTCGCTCTGCCACCCCGGATGCCCGCAAGACCCTCATCGTTTCTGAAGGATTCGATGAAAACACCTTCAAAGCTGCTCGTAATGTCGCCACGGCTCAACTCACCCGCGCATCCGATGTCAATACCGAGCATCTCCTCGCATTCGACAAGATTATCGTGACCCGTGGGGCTCTCGACAAAATTTCTGAAAGGCTCGCGTAATGAATACTGAAGTATACGACCATATCGAAACAGTCCTGCTGACCGAGAAAGCAACCCTGCTATCTGAAAAGCTCAATAAATACGTTTTCCGTGTTCGTCCATCGGCCAACAAACTGCAAATCAAGCGTGCCATCGAGATAATTTTCAAAAAAAAGGTCGCTGATGTGAACACAGCAAACTTCGCTGGTAAAAAAAAGCGCGAGCGTCGTGCCGACTTCGGTCGTCAAGCGAACTGGAAGAAAGCAATCGTAACCCTGAAAGAGGGCGAAAAACTCGATCTTGTCTAAGAAACTCAGACCATGGCCATTAAAACCTTTAGACCACTCACTCCAGCCGCCCGCTTCAAGGCGCTTCCGGATTTCGCTGAGATCACCAAGACCAAGCCGGAAAAAAAACTAACCGAGCCAATCAAGCGCACAGGTGGTCGCAACAATCAAGGCCGCATCACGATGCGTCATATCGGAGGGGGGCACAAGCGCCGCTACCGTATTATCGATTTCAAGCGTAGCCGTCGGGATGTGATCGCTGAGGTTATTGGTATCGAATATGATCCGAACCGCACTGCGCGCATTGCCCTTCTGAAATACGAGGATGGGGAGAAAGCTTACATTCTCGCACCTGTTGGCCTTGAGGTTGGCCAAAAAGTTTTGGCGGGTGAGAAAGTAGATCCAAATGTTGGAAATGCTCTCCCACTTAAGTCTATTCCACTTGGAACCTCGATCCACAATGTTGAATTTATTCCTGGTCGTGGTGGACAGATCGTGCGTAGTGCCGGATCAGTAGCAGTCTTGGCCAACCGCGAAGGGGGCTATGCTCTTATAAAATTGGCATCCGGTGAAATTCGCCGCATCAATGAGAATTGTTACGCAACAGTCGGACAAGTTGGAAATTCTGATCATATGAATGTTTCCTCTGGAAAGGCTGGTCGCAGTCGCTGGCTTGGCATCCGACCACATGTTCGTGGCATGGTCATGAATCCAGTGGATCACCCAATGGGGGGAGGGCAAGGCAAGAGTAAGGGGGGTGGCGGTCGTCATCACCCGATGTCCCCTTGGGGCCAGCTCGCTAAGGGTTTCAAGACCCGCCGCAAACATAAACCAAGCGATACATTTATCGTTCAGCGCCGGAAATCCAAAGCTAAGAATTAATCATGGCACGCTCACTTAAAAAAGGCCCGTATGTCGAGTGGAAGCTCCTCGATAAAATCGACAAAATGAACGAATCCGGCGGCAAAAAGCCAATCAAAACTTGGTCACGCCGCAGCACGATTACCCCAGACTTTGTCGGACACACTTTTAATGTTCATAATGGCAAGACCTTCATACCTGTTTTTGTAACGGAAAACATGGTTGGCCACAAACTAGGGGAATTTTCCCCAACGCGTATCTTTAAGAAACACGGTTCTCACACCGCAAAAGTGACTAAGTAAAACATGAGGGTTGTCGCCACGGCGGCAGCGCTCATCATCCTGCCGATGCTTTCGACAGCCAAGGCTCAGGATGATCGATCTTTGACAGATATTGAATCACGAATTGGGAACGCCAAGGCTCAAGCCTCGGACTCCGATTCTAATACTATTGGTGCCTTGAGGGAACAACTCCTCTTGGCCGAATCGACCATTAGCGCACTGACTGCTACAGTTGCGGAAATGGGAAATAGTGCCGAAGCAAGTCGACGCGAGCTTGAAGATGCGAATCTCAGACTTGAAGTTCTTGCTGTAACCGAGAAAGAAAGCAAAACAGAGGCTTTGGAGTCACGATTGCTTCAATGCCTTCGAGAGTTGCGTCTGATCAAATATGACAAAGACTCAGCCAGACAGCAGTTGTTATTATTGTCTGAAGCGATTCAAATGCTTCTTTTAACTTCAGCAGAAACTAATCCGCAATCTCGACTTGCCGTCGAGGCTGAGTTACGAAAAACAAGCGAATTACTTAGAGAGAATCGATTAGATGAAAATAAAGTAGAACCAAGTCTCTCTAATGCTGCTGTTCTTGATACTCGAGATGATATATCTCTTGTAGTGGCAAACATAGGCAGAGCCCATGGCGTAAAAATAGGAATGCCTTTTAAGGTATTACGAAACGGAAAACTAATAAACACTATAAAAATAGTGGACGTCCGGGAAAAAATTTCCGGCGGCGTGATTCAATCTCTTACGAAGGAAACTATTAGAATAGAAAAAGGCGACATTCTCAAAGTAGACGCCCAAAAATAAATAAACACAAAATAACAATGCAGGTAAAATCGATTCATAGGTTCGCCAAAATCTCGGCCTTCAAGGCTCGTGAGGTCACTCGTGCCATACAAGGGTTGCCAGCTACCGACGCAGTCGATCTCCTGCGTTTTACTCCCAAAAAGGCAGCTGGCCTTATTCTCAAGACGCTCAAAAGCGCTATAGCTAACGCTGAAAATAACAACCAACTCAATCCTAACGACCTCGTTGTTAAAGAAGCTGTTGTAGGAGAGGGGCCAACTCTCAAGCGCTTCCAACCAAAAGCCCGTGGAAGCGCAGGCCCCATACGCAAGCGTACCAGTCACATCAGCGTGATCCTCACGGATGAAGTGGGAATCGTTCGTCGCAGCGACAAGCCAAAGAAAAAGTCTGCTAACAAAAAATCGATCGCCGATCAGAAACCTCCTGCAACTAAAGTCGAAGCCGCAACATCAACTGAAGCCTCCGCCACAACTGCGGAAACTAAGGAATAATCATGGGACAAAAAGTTAATCCAATCGGATTCCGCCTCCCCGTTACTCGAGACTGGGGTTCACGCTGGTATGCCTCGCGCAAAGATTTTGCCGACTACCTCATTGCTGATGAAAAAATCCGCAATGTTCTCAAGAAAAAGCTGAAGCAAGCAGCCATCTCACGCATTGTTATCGAGCGCGCATGGAATAGTGTTCGTGTCACAATCCATACCGCGCGTCCTGGGGTAGTCATCGGTCGCCGAGGCCAAGAAATTGAAGGCCTCACCAAAGAGGTTAGTGATCTCGCCGGTGGAAAACAGGTCAAAATCGATATTGTCGAGGTTAAGAATCCGGACATGGATGCCCAGCTTGTTGCCGAAAATGTCGCCTCTCAACTGGAGCGACGCATTTCTTTCCGTCGAGCCATGAAGCGTGCTGTCCAGATAACCATGGAACAAGGTGCCTTAGGTATAAAAATCCGTGTAGCCGGTCGACTTGGTGGAGCTGAAATCGCCCGTACCGAGCGCTACCATGAAGGCAAAGTCCCTCTACATACACTCCGTACTCCTATAGACTACGGTTTTACAGAAGCAGAAACAGTCGCTGGCAAAATCGGCGTCAAATGCTGGATCTGCAAGAAAGTCGAAGAAGTAACAGAGCAAAGCCAAGAGGCTCGTCCTTCATCGCCAGTCGCTCACGGTCCTGCTGATGTATCACAGGCTGTATAAACTCTCGAGAAACTTTAAGTAAAAGGATAAAATTATGCCATTGATGCCAAAACGCGTGAAGTATCGCAAGACGCAGCGGGGAAGTCGCAAAGGACTTGCATCACGCAATACAACAATTGATTTCGGTGAATTTGGCCTCCAAACATTGGAGCGTGGATGGATCACAAACACTCAAATTGAAGCCGCACGTGTTGCTCTAACACGTAACATGAAGCGCAAAGGCAAGCTTTGGATTCGAATCTTCCCTGACAAGTCCGTAACTGCGCGTCCGCCCGAAACTCGAATGGGTAAAGGAAAGGGTCAACCTGAATACTGGGTGGCTGTGGTACGTCCCGGCAATATTCTTTTCGAATTGGATGGAATCTCTGAAACAGTGGCTCGCGATTCTCTTCGATTGGCAGCAAACAAACTCCCGCTTCGCACGCGGTTCCTAACTCGCCACCACGCAGCGTAAATGCCGATATGAAAATCAAGGAAATTCAGGAACTTACCCCGAAAGAACTCGTCTCCCGCAAACGCGAACTAAAAGAAGAGATGTTCAACCTGCGGATTCAACAACAAAGCTCCCAACTTGAGAGACCGCACCTCATTCGGGTAGCTCGTCGCAATGTTGCGCGCATAGAAACCGTTCTCAGCCGCAAGGCCCGGGAAGCAGCAGTTAAGTAGTCAATGGAAGAAACAATCACTCCCGAAACCGTGCAAACCGAGTCCCGCGGACTGCGTAAGGTTCGTGTCGGCGAAGTCGTCTCGAATAAAATGGATAAGACCATTGTTGTTCGCACAATCACACGCGTGCCCCATCCAAAATTTGGTAAGATTACAAAGCACGTAACAAAATTCCATGCTCACGACGAAAAAAATGAAGCCCAAATTGGCGACCGTGTCAGCATTATGGAAACCCGCCCGCTCAGCCGCACCAAGCGCTGGCGCCTCGTCGAAGTTCTTAAACACTAAATTGCCATGATTCAAATCCGCTCACGCCTAGATGTCGCCGACAATACCGGTGCCCGTATGGCCACCATGATCGGTGTTATCGGCAAGGCGACTCAAACTGCTCGCATCGGCGACATCATCACTGCTAACGTCAAGGAAGCCTCGACTGGTGGCACGGTGAAAAAAGGTGACGTAGTCCGCGCGGTTGTCGTCCGCACCAAAAAGCCCGTAACCCGCGAAGATGGGTCGGCCCTACGATTTGATAGCAACGCCATTGTTATCATCGACAAGGATATGAACCCTCGCGGCACCCGTATCTTTGGCCCAGTTGCCCGCGAACTTCGCGAAAAAAACTTTATGAAAATTATCTCCCTAGCCCCGGAGGTCCTATAATGAGCCAAGTTAAATTTCATGTTCGCCGAGGCGATACCGTTCAGGTCATTTCTGGCAACCACAAGGGAGCCAGTGGAAAAGTCCTTGAAGTCAAAGCCTCCAAAGCTCAAGTGATTGTGGAAGGTATTCGCATGATCAAGAAGCATCAGCGTAAATCCCAAGAGCATCCGAATGGTGCAATCCTCGAGCGTGAGGGCCCGATCCACATCTCGAATGTCAAATTGCTTGAACCAGCAACAACCGACAGAAAGTCTAAAAAAGCCGCGTAGGAAGCCTACACAACCATGACTCAAGAACCCGCACTCCTTACCGACTACAAGACTCGCGTTCTTCCCGCCCTTCGCGAGAAACATGCCTATTCAAATATCCATCAAGTTCCAAAGATCACCAAGGTAGTCATCAACACCTGCATCGGCTCGGCTCCCGACGTCAAGGAATCTCTTGAAATCGCGCGAACAGAGCTCACTACAATCACTGGGCAACGTCCTGTGACAACCATTGCGAAAAAGGCGATTTCCAACTTTAAGCTGCGAGAGGCGCAAGCTATCGGTGCAAAAGTTACCCTCCGTGGCCGACTCATGTACGAGTTCCTTGATCGCCTCATCAAAACGGCACTTCCCCGAATCCGCGATTTCCGCGGCGTTTCTCCTCGAGCATTCGATGGCCGGGGAAACTACACCCTCGGTGTTGCTGATCAGTCTATCTTCCCGGAAATTGAACTCGATCGCATTAAAAAGAACATTGGTTTTGATGTCACGATTGTGACGACGGCTGCCACAAACGCTGAAGCTAAGTCACTTCTTACAGAGCTTGGAATGCCATTCTCTGACAAACCGAAAAAGCAAGCCGAGACCAAATCCGCAACTGCGCCAGCCGCCTAATACCACGATATGACCGATCCCATTGCCGATATGCTTGCACGCCTGCGGAACTCCGCCGCTGCCGGACAAGCTTCCCTGACTCTTCCTTATTCAAAGTTAAAGAGCGACATCGCCCAAATCTTGAAACAAGAGGGTTATATTAAAGATACTGAGCTGGTTACCATTGATGGTCACCAAAACATCAAAATTCAAACAAAATTCATCAACAAAACTAGCGCCATAACCGGCCTCAAACGCGTAAGCCGTCCCGGCCTTCGCCGCTACGTGGGAGCAGGGGAGATTCCTCGCGTTCTCGGCGGCTTGGGTATCGCGGTTCTTTCTACCTCACGCGGAATTCTAACCGGTCACGAGGCGCGCAAACAAAAAGTCGGCGGCGAATTGCTCGCCTACATCTGGTAACCATGTCACGTATCGGAAAACAATCTATCAAAGTCCCGCCAAAAGTTAAAGTCACAGTGGCTACAAACGGGTCTGTAAACATCGAAGGACCAAAAGGCAAACTTCAGTGGACTCTCCCCTCGAAGATCACCGCTAAAGTTGAAGGTGAGGAACTTTCCGTCGTTCGCGATGGTGATAATCGCGAGCAAAAGGCTCTCCATGGCCTTTCCCGCTCACTGCTTTCAAACATGATCATCGGTGTCACTGATGGCTTTAAACGCGACATGGAAATCCATGGCGTCGGTTTTAAGGCCGCTGTACAGGGGCAAAAGCTGAATCTCAGCCTCGGTAAGTCCCACCCTATCTTATTTGATATTCCAGAAGGTGTAAAAATCACTGTTGCCGAAAACACAAAGCTTTCTATTGAAGGCATCGATAAACAGCTTGTCGGCCAGTGTGCAGCGGATATCCGTGCATACTATCCACCGGAGCCGTATAAAGGCAAAGGTGTCCGCTTCGTTGGTGAACAAATCCGCCGTAAGGAAGGCAAAACTGTCCAATAAACCATGTCTGCCACAGATAAACGAAAACTCCGTCACGTCCGCTTGCGTAAAAAACTCGCTGGAACACCCACCCGCCCTCGTCTGGCTGTTCATTTTTCTGGACGTCATATTACAGCTCAACTCATTGATGACACGGTCGGGAAGACAATAGTCTCTGTCAATACCACTGAGGCAGAACTTCGCGCCAAAGCCGGAGCAAGGGCCAATGTGGCCACTGCCTGTGAAGTCGGTAAGCTCATTGCCGAACGCGCGCTAGCACATCAAATCACCAAGGTCGTCTTTGATCGTGGTGGCTTTAAATACCATGGCAAGGTCAAAGCCCTTGCCGACGCCGCCCGCGAGAGTGGCTTTGAATTCTAATACGACCTACCATGCCTCCGAAATCAAGAGAAAAAAAACAATCCCGTTCCGAAACCCCAAGGGAACCGAAGGAGACTACTGAAAAAGTTGTCTTCATTAATCGTTGTGCCAAAGTCGTCAAGGGTGGGCGTCGTTTCAGCTTCAGTGCTTTGATCGTGTGTGGTGACCACAAAGGAAAAGTTGGTGTTGGCTTCGGAAAAGCCAATGAAGTGAGTGAGGCGATCCGTAAAGCCACCGACGCTTCCAAAAAGCGCATGGTTAAAATTGCGGTTCAAGAAAATACAATTCCTCATATGGTGACTGGTGAATTTGGTGGTGGCCGAGTTCTTCTTCGCCCTGCATCTCCTGGAACTGGAGTCATCGCGGGTGGTGGCGTTCGAGCGGTTCTCGAAGCTGTAGGTATTCGCGATGTGCTTGCAAAGTCACTTGGTTCCAGCAACCACGCCAATGTCGTTCACGCTACTATTGCAGCCTTGAGTCAACTTCGTCACAAGGATGACGTTTTCCAACTTCGTGGCAAAACAATTCGTCCAAAGCTTGTTGCTGCTCCAATCGAACCTGCTTCCGAGTAAAATAATGAGACTTCACACACTAAAACCAAATCCCGGTGCGAAGCACCGCCGCAAACGCCTTGGCATTGGCGAAAGCTCCGGCAAGGGCAAGACCTCCGGTAAAGGACACAAGGGGCAAAAGGCGCGCTCAGGTGGTTCCATACGACTCGGCTTTGAAGGTGGGCAGATGCCGATCTATCGCCGGTTGCCCAAACGCGGTTTCAATAACAAGGCTTTTAAAACTTTATATGCCGTTGTTAATCTTGACTCCTTGGAAAAATCCTTCTCCGCCGGTGATACGATTAACGAAGATTCCCTCCGCAAGGCAGGCCTCGTTAAGGGCCGATTCGATGGCGTCAAAATTCTCGGTCGCGGCGAAGTAACCAAGGCTGTCACTGTTGAAGTTGATGAGGTCAGCGCAACAGCTCGTGAGAAAATTGAGAAGGTTGGGGGCAAGGTTATTCTACCCAAAGTTGACGCAGCGGCTTAAAGCTGCTGTAAACAGCTTCAAATGATCAGCGCCTTCGCCAACATCTTCAAAATTCCCGAACTTCGCTCAAGAGTGCTTTTTACACTTGCGGCGATCATCGTGATCCGTGCCGGTTCAGCTATTACGACTCCTGGCGTAAATGCCCAAGTCCTCCGGCAGTGGTTTCTTGACCATGCTGGTTCTTCTTCAACCGGTGGCGTTGCGGCATTATTTAACCTCTTTAGTGGAGGTGCATTATCAAACTGTGCCATTTTCTCACTCGGAGTGATGCCTTTTATCAGTGCATCAATCATGCTTCAGCTCCTCACGGCAGTGATTCCTCGGTTGGGCAAACTATCCCGCGAAGACGGTGGGCGTCAGAAAATCATGCAATACACCCGATATGCCACGATCGGGCTATGCATCTTCCAAGCCTATCTCCTTGCAAGATCTTTTGAAAATCCGCAGGCCAATCCATTCCTTCCGGGAATCATGGATACCATCAACAGTTTGGGGCTGCCTCTCGTAACCACACCGGGTATTGGTTTCCAGCTCATCACCATCATTACGATGACTGCTGGAACTTTGCTCCTCATGTGGCTGGGCGACCAACTTACGGAAAAAGGAATTGGCAACGGCATGTCTATTATTATCACCGTAGGCATCTTGGCTCAGTTGCCCGCTGGTTTAATTCAAGCTTGGAAGACATTCGTTCCCAGCGCCGCCAATGCCCAGTCTGCCGTCAGCCCTGTGGTCTTGGTCTTGATGATCGGGTTTCTCTTCTTCGTTATTGCAGCAGTGATCGCTGTGACGCAAGCTCAGCGAAAGATCAGTGTTCAATACGCTAAGCGAGTTGTCGGCCGCAAAGTTTACGGTGGGCAAACTCAATATATGCCCCTCAAGGTCAATTATGCCGGCGTCATGCCGATCATCTTTGCTCAAGCCATCCTTCTCTTCCCGTCCACTATTTTGAACATGGCTTTTCCTGGTGTGGGTTGGGCTCAAGATCTATCGAATCTTCTCACCTACGGATGGTTGCATTATCTGTTCTATGCTTTGATGATCTTCTTTTTTAGCTACTTTTGGGTTGCGACCCAATTCCAACCTGTTCAGATTGCTGACGACCTTAAGAAATATGGTGGGTTCATTCCCGGTGTACGTCCCGGCAAGCCGACTGCAGATTTCTTGGATTACACGATGACACGTTTGACCTTTGCGGGAGCTATATTTCTGACCGCTGTGGCTGTTTTGCCACAGCTTCTTAGTCAGAGTCTTAATGTCCCTTACATGACTTCGCAGTTCTTTGGCGGCACTGGACTCTTGATTATAGTGGGCGTAGTGCTCGATACCATGCGCCAAGTGGAGACACACCTTCTTCAGCGCCACTACGATGGATTTCTGCGTAAAGGCCGCATCCGCAGCGCCCAAGAATCGCGCAGTCGGCTTTCGTCGGCCCAGTCCATCAACGACCAGACACTCGTCTGGATTTATGCCGGTATTGCAATCCTCGTCATAGCCGGTGTGACGATTTACCTTGCCACGCAATACTAGCGTGCTCCTTGAGTCTTGAATACCTGCGCTGTTTTGTTTTGTCCACCAAAATCTGGCCAGGACGGGAATATACACCCCTCGTTTTGTGGAGTTGCTGCTTCCAGTTATCTCTTGGCAGCTCATTCTCTCCTTTCATTGCTACCAGCAAGGAGGTCGCATGATCAGTATTAAGCGACCTCACGAGATCCAAAAAATGCGACAGGCCGGCGAGGTTGCTGCCCAGATCCTTAATGAGCTCGCCTCCCGTATAGCCCCCGGGGTGACGACCGGAGAGATCGACCATGCTGCGGCTCAGTTGATGTCAGCTGCAGGGGTTCGTAGCGCGTTTCTCGGATATAAGAAATTTCCAGGTCATATTTGCATCAGCCTAAATGAGGAAGTCGTTCATGGCATCGGCAGTTCGCGGGTGATAGCCTACGGCGATATTGTCAAGATGGATGTCGGCATCATTCGTGATGGCTGGATTGGTGATAATGCCACGTCGGTTCCTGTTGGCATCGTTGACCCTGAGATCGAGCGTCTTCTTACTGTTACGGAAGAAATTCTCAACGGTGCTGTGCAGCTCGCCCGCCCTGGCCATCGCGTTGGCGACATTTCGAATTTTGTGGAAACCGAGGCGGTGAAAAATGGTTTCAGCGTCGTGCGTGAATTCGTCGGTCACGGCGTTGGTCGCAAGCTCCACGAAGATCCCCAGGTACCAAATTTTGGTAAACGCGGTAGTGGTCCCAAACTCAAATCCGGCATGACACTGGCCATTGAACCGATGATCAATATGGGCCGCGCAGAAGTCAGGGTTCTTGCCGATAAGTGGACCGCCGTCACTGCTGACGGCCTTCCTTCTGCTCACTTTGAGCACACCGTTTTAATTACAGATAACGCTCCGGAAGTATTGACATGGCCAAGAAAGACGCTATCGAAGTAGAAGGTAAGGTCGTCGAGCTTTTACCTAACACCATGTTCAGAATTGAACTGGAGAACGGTCATCGCGTACTCGCCCACATCTCTGGTAAAATGCGTCTTCACTTCATTCGCATTCTTCCCGGAGACCGTGTCATGCTTGAGATG
>JBIJCR010000138.1:0-4797 GCA_044344595.1 Terrimicrobiaceae bacterium | reverse complement strand
ACAGCGACTGTTATTACGGTCTCTTCTGCGGGATGGGTGGAGTCTGAGCTTTCAAACAGCCAAGGATATGTTCTTTTCAAATCTGGCGCACTGAGTGGCTTGATTCTCCGCGTTACCGCTAATACGTCCACTACGGCTACCCTTGATACGCTCGGAGCTAGTCTCGTCGCCCTAGGTGCAGTTGCAGGCGACTCCTTCCAACTTGTACAAGGTGACACCCTCTTATCCATGTTCGGAACTCCAGCTAATGGTGTTGTGGGTGGCACGCAGTCGCAGTTTCAATCCTTCCAGACGGACAGAGTCACGACACGTGATACTTCGGGAGTAGTTCGCACCTACTATTATAATACGGATGCCAATCAGTGGCGCCGTTTGGGTTCGCCTTCGAATCAGGGTTCAGTGCCCATTTCACCCACATCGGGGTTGGTCTACACTCGTATTGGCACAAGCGCGATCAAACAAGTCACCACTGGCAATGTTCCTTTTTCAGGAGTCAAATTCCTAATTCCGACCTCGGGACAGACATATGTAGCCAGATTTTTCCCGACAGATGGGACTATCAGTAGTTTCGGTTTCCATAATCTTCCCGGATGGAAGGGCACGAATAAACCCGGTGTCACCGCAAACACCGCCGACACGATTCTAACCACTGATATAAATGGCGTGATCCGCCGATACTTCTGGACCGGAACGCAATGGCGCCGCTCCGGTAGTAATACAGACCAGTCTAACGTCCCTGTCCCTATTGGCGGTTCTGTATCCGTCTTCAGAACAGGCTCTGGCCCAGCGGAATTGCTAAATCTTGCCCTTCCTTATACTCTCTGAATTGTCCAATACTCCTGTAAAATTCCTTCATCAACCCACAAAATAAATCCAACTAAAAACAATGGAAACCAAAACAACTATCTGCTCACTGCTAGCTTCGCTATTCCTCTTAACTCATACCACCTCCGCCGTACCCTCCATCAATCTGAGTACTTTCGGTAGCAGTGTTGAGGGCGACGCTTGGACTTGGAATGCAAGCACGAGCACGATCTCCGGCGTCGACGCCCCCGGAGCCCTACTCTATCCCACCACCTTTAACGGTGCAAATCTGACGCTTATAGATGGTTACGCCGGAAATCCGTCCAACCTTCGACTGAACTTGAGCGGGATGGTCTCCATATCCCCTGGTGCTGCCTTCACCATAACCTTGGAAGACAGTAATGGGGTCACCTCGGTGACTCCTTTCACGTGGGCCTCATTCACGACATCATTATCCACTGTTGTTAATTCATTGAATATTCCACAACAATCTTTCGAGTGGAACAACGTGGTTTCATGGACTCTAGATGCAGGCGGCACAGGTAGCCCTGTTAATGCTTCATTCACCTCGCTAAGTGTCACCGCTGTTCCCGAGCCCTCCACTTATGCTTTAATTGCTTTCGCTGGCCTAGCACTCGGTGGCTACGCGATGCGTCGCCGGCAGAGTGTATAGATGTCAGAACTAAGACTTCACTAAAGGGCGCCTTCGGGCGCCCTTTTTGTTTCTCAGCAGAAAACAGGAACGAACTCAAACATCCTCCCATCGAAAAGGCCGAGGTTGCTCAGTTTGAGTGAGAGGAAGCTGAGTGCGGTCCAATGGGTCGGGAATTAATGATTGATACCAACATCTCTTTGAAATGGGACTTTGCATCGCAGAAGAATGGAGCATAGCCGTCTCGGGCGTGTGGAGACTGGTCCACCTGCTCGCGTTCTACCGATCGGAACCCAAAAGAACACCGACACACACAGACGGGCCGCCCTGCGCCCGTCTCCAGAAAACCAAAAGCAAGCTGCTTTCGGCATGACATCGTGCGAGTGAATTTGCAACTGAAGCGATGTTTTTTTCCAAACGCGGGCAGGTTCGCTGCCCCCGGCCCTGCCAAAATTTGCGGCAAGTAAGAAAAATTTCATATTCGATAAAAAGCCGAGTATTGCATTGCAACGAACAGAGCTTGCGTGATAGAAGATTATTTTTTACATGAATAACTCAAAATTTCGCGCGGGTGTTTTGTTCGGGGATGAAGTGAAATCTTTGCTGGATTACGCAAAAGCAGAGAATTTTGCGCTTCCAGCAGTGAATTGCATTGGAACCAGTTCCATCAATGCGGCGTTGGCTGCGGGACGCGAATTGAATTCACCGATGATGATCCAGTTCTCTAACGGTGGAGCACAGTTTTTTATCGGCAAGGGAGTGAAGGGGGATAATCAACTCGGCCCAATCTTAGGAGGCATCGCAGGCGCCATCTATACCGATCAGGCGGCAAAGGCCTATGGCGTGCCAGTCATTCTGAATACGGATCACTGTGCCAAAAAATTGCTGCCATGGATCGATGGGTTGCTCGCGGCCAGCGAGGAGCAATTTGCGAAAACAGGGAAGCCTCTTTACAGCTCGCACATGCTGGATCTATCTGAAGAACCGCTTCACGAAAACATCGAGGTCTGCTGCCGTTATCTTGAGCGCATGGCCAAGATGGGCATAACTCTCGAGATCGAACTGGGCGTGACCGGCGGCGAGGAAGACGGCGTGGACAACAGCGATGTGCACGAATCCCGCCTCTACACGCAACCCGAAGAAGTCGCAGCGATGTATGAAGCGCTCAGCGCAGTGAGCCCGAATTTCACAGTGGCAGCGGCTTTCGGCAATGTGCATGGCGTTTACAAGCCAGGAAATGTGAAGCTTAAACCGACGATCCTGCATGATTCCCAAGAATACATTCAGAAAAAATTCGGAACGGGACCCAAGCCGGTGAATTTTGTTTTCCACGGCGGCTCAGGATCGTCCCGCGAAGAGATCCGCGAAGCTATCAGCTACGGTGCGATCAAGATGAACTTGGACACTGATCTCCAGTGGGCCTACTGGGACGGCATTCGTGCCTACGAAGCCAAGAACCATGATTTTCTGCAAGGTCAAATCGGCAACCCAACAGGTCCCGATTCACCGAACAAAAAATACTACGACCCGCGCGTATGGCTCGGCGCCGCCGAGGCGGCCTTCACGAAGCGTTTGCTGACCTCGTTTGAAGACCTGAATTGCGTTGGACGCAACGCCTAATCCGCTATTTCAAGTATAATGCGGATGGCCCTCACGGGACCATCCGCTCTTGCCCTTCTATCAATGGGCTCGGAGCAGGACAGGTAACACTTTGGTGGTAAATCAAAACCGCCTGTCAGCATTTGGAAGGGTGATCTCATAGACCGTGCCGGCGCCTTTGCCGGCGCCCTCATGCTGCTCAATACCGAGTTCCTGATAAGCGCGTTCCAAGGCATCGGAATCATTGCGCAACTCAGGATACATTTTTTTCAAGCGCTCCTTCACCCAGCGCTTGGCCATCTTCTGCTCCAAGGGGTGAATCGGTTCCTCGCCTTGGAGGCTCTGACGAAGGAATTCGAGGAACGAAACCTTCATAGGCGTCCCATGAAATGCAGCGCGTTTGCCGAAAAGAAGAGGATGTTTAAAACAATCAAAACCATTGCCGCAGGCGACCACCGGGTTAATTTCAAATCTGTGTCTTCGGGGTAAATTCTGGCCAGAAAAAAGCCAGCCAGCGCGATTGAGACCAGCGCAATTGCTGCAGGCAGAAGTGCCATTCCCTCACCCCACGGATTCCAGAGCCACCAAAGGCGAGCCTTCGAGCAGAAGACCAATCCGTTGAGGACTGTTAGGGCAAAAACACCAGCCACAGCAGTGGCAAGTCCGTTTATACCGAGTCCCGGACAGGCCACGGCAGAGGCGCGTTGGCAGAGTGTGAGGATCGAAAAAGCCAGCAATGGAGGAAGCAATGGAAACACATTTCCCACGCGCAGAGCCGAGGGACCCGTAAAACGAACAGGCCCCAGCGGCCATCCACTCAGAGCGGTCAGAATAATCAATCCTGCAAAGACCACAAGGACGACCCCGGCGCACATCCTCGCACGCGAGAGACCACCGACTTGCACCAAGCCAACATAAGCCGAGAGCGCCAAGAACAAAACCCACAAAGCGTCCCACCAGGTTTGCGCCCCCGCCTCCTGAAAAAGCAAAAATGCACCACCGATAGTCCACAGGCCGCAAATCCAGGCAATCACACCACTCATATCCCCTCCCCCTGCTGGCGCTCGAGCCTGTTGCGCTCTCGGCTTTTGAAAATTGGCAACATCAACGCATAGCTGAGCGCCGCAGCTGGCGCGGAGAGGAAGATCGAGCCAACAAGCATCGGCATCCCAACCGTGAAAAATGTCGTCCACTTCATCAAATCGTGAAGGTGGAAGTCCGTTACCGAGACAGGATGTGGAACCCCATCAAAGAAACCAACAAGGCGAGAGCCAATGGCATACTCGATCTCCAAAAGAAAAGGCCAAAAAGGTGTTACCACATCATGCAGGGAGACAGCAATAACTGCAGCAATCGGATTGCACCGCAAAATGTATGCAGCACCTATGCATAGAAGGGTCTTGAGTCCAAAAAGCGGAGTAAAACCCATGAACATCCCAATCGCCACACCACCTGCCAAAGAGTGGGGTGCATCGTGCAAATTAAGCAGTTTTGAAACCAGCGACCGGAAATACCCAGCGATTTTCTTGAACACCCCTCCACCCTATCACCAATCCGTCCGCCGAAGAAAACTGAAATCAGCGAGCAAACCCGCGCTTCATTACGACCGCCCGCCCTCAGATGCAGTCGAGTCCCCCCAGCGCCAGACATAAAATTGTTTCACCTGCTTCAGATGCATTTTTTGTTGACCTAGCCCGCGCGGGGCGTGCCAGTACACTAGAGGGCTAGTGCGCTCCACGAGA
>JBIJCR010000038.1:0-19027 GCA_044344595.1 Terrimicrobiaceae bacterium | reverse complement strand
ATGCCTCTCGAGGGTTTCCAATGGCGAAGTCAAGTTATTCACAAGTTATACACATGCTGGTAGTTGTTGTCCTTGCCAGCGGCCTGAGAATAAAAATCCCCCCTGCTTGCCTCAAGAAAAAAGTCACCTTTGAGCCAGGAAAAAGTTTCATTCGTTTCAAATAAAATCTTGACCCACCCGCCGACGCTGAATTCATCGGGCTCGCCAAAGGTGGGGGAGGGGGAGTGCTCGGGGTGGGACTCGAACCCACATTCCTTGCGGAACCAGATCCTAAGTCTGGCGCGTCTGCCAATTTCGCCACCCGAGCGGTGCGCAAGATTTGAACTATCGGTGCAGCGGGCCGCGTGATCAAGCTGAAAATCCCCTCTACAGAGGCGGCGAGAGATGAAGGGCCTGATTGCCTTAAGGGGAATTGATTCGATTGATCGAACACAAAACCTTATCTTGTCGATCTTGAATGCTAAAGCAGGGTTATCGGCTTGGTCACGCCGGATTGTTTTTTTTGAAAATAGCACTTAGGCCGTTGCCGCCGCGACCTGCTATATTTCTTCTCGCTTTTGCTCGAGGTTGAAATAAGGCTAATTTTTTTCATTCGAATCTTATATCGCACTTATTTGATTTTGTTTGCATCTGTTTTATAAGATCCAAATCACTAGCGATACGAGTTCTACTGGCGGGTGGAAGCAGTGGCGGGATTTGTGGTGTTCCTCACTATCACTCCACGCCTCCAGGCACTCGACTCGGTTTAGTGCGGTTCATGATTTCCAACCCGCGCTTACCGAAGGACAGGATTTTTGAAGTTGCCTAGACCAAGCGTTTCTCAAACTCGTCAGGGAATTTGGCGAGGAAGCTCTGGGTTGGCCAGGAGCAGGCTTCACCAAAGGCGCAGATGGTTCGGCCGGCTATGTTGTCGGCAATGTTTTTGAGGTTTTTCGCGTCGTCGGGGCGTGCGCCTTGGTCGATGATACGGGTGGTAACCTTGGACATCCAGAGGCTGCCTTCGCGGCAGGGGGTGCACTGACCGCAACTTTCGTGAGCGTAGAATTGATTCAGGTTATTCAGAGCCCAGACCATGTCGCGCGTGTCGTCCATGATCATGACGCCGCCGCTGCCGACCATGGTTCCAGCGGCTTGCAAACTGGAGGCATCCATCGTCAAGTCCAGAAGCGGGATTTCTTTTTCAATCATTTGCCCATCAGGACCTTTAACCTTGAGTTTGAAAACCTCGCCGGCGCGGAGAACCTTAGCGGAGCTACCTCCGGGGATGACAGCTTTGAGGTTGCGTCCGGGTTTGAGTCCACCGCAAATGTCATGGATCAGCTCGCCGAGAGTCACGGCACCGCAGGGGAGTTCATAGAAGCCGGGTCGCACGACATCGCCGCTCACGCACATGGTGCGTGTGCCGCCGTCGCCGGGAGTGCCCATTTTGGCATATTCCTCTGGGCCCATGGCAATGATGTGCTTCACATGGCAGATCGTCTCCACATTATTTACGATGGTCGGCTTCATGTAGAGGCCGAGCACAGCCGGGAAATAAGGTGGCTTGATGCGAGGGTAGGGGCGTTTTCCCTCGAGGGATTCGAGAAGACTGGTTTCCTCGCCACAAATGTAGGCGCCGGCACCTTGGTGGACATAGATGTCGAGGTCGAAACCGGAGCCAAGGATGTTTTTTCCGAGAAAACCTTTGGCGCGGGCTTCCTTGATGGCGTTCCAGACGATCTTGGCCGCTTTGGGGAATTCGCAGCGGATGTAGATATAGGAAAGGTGAACATTGGTCGCGAAGGCGGCGATCGCGAGGCCTTCGATGAGTTGGTGAGGGTCCTCGTGGAGGATGTAGCGGTCCTTGAAGGTGCCGGGCTCGGATTCGTCGCCATTCACGACGATGTAGTGGTCCTTTCCGTCGTCATATTTGATGAAACTCCACTTGGCGCCAGCGGGAAATCCTGCTCCGCCACGGCCGCGCAGGTTGGCGGCTTTCACCATGTCTACGATCTCGCCGGGTTTCATGGTGATGGCTTTTTTCAGGGACTCGTAGCCGCCGTGGGTGAGGTAGGTTTCGATATCGGGCGCGTAGCCTGGTTTGCTGATGTTTCCGAAAATGATGCGGCGCTCTTTCGGGTGTGGAGGTTGGAGAAGGGAAGCCATATTATTTATATCTCTCTACGATTGCAGACACTCCGGCGGGCGAAATCTTTTCGACGAGATCGTCATTGATGAGCGCCACGGGGGCGCTTCCGCAGCTGGCGAGGCACTCGACGAACTCGACACTGAAATTGCCGTCTGCCGTAGTTGGCGGTGCGCAGCCGAAACCATGGTGCTCTGCGTGGGGATCGAGTCCCACGGCTTGGCAGAATTTTTCCTTCACCTCGTAGCTGCCGGCGAGGGCACAGGCGAGTGTGCGGCAGACGCGGATGACAGTCTTGCCGGCCTGCTCGCGGCGGAACCAGGGATAGAAGGTTACCAATTCGAGGATGTTCACTGGCATGAGGTCGAGTTGTGCGGCGATCCATTCTATGCCTGTGTCGTCGATGAATCCAAAGTGGTTTTGCCAGAGATGCAGCAACGGAAGCGAGGCGCTGCGCTTAGAAACAGGATAGTGGGAAATGAGTTCCTGCGCTTCGGCGGCGAACTCTGGCGTGATGGCATCCGCCTGACGCGTGGTGGTGTCTATCATGGGCGGCATTTATCGGAGGTTGGGGCCTCCGCTTCAAGCAAAAGCATTATCGCGGAGCAATGCTACCGTGCGTGCTGTGGCACCGCGGTGGATTTCGAGGCACTGGAGACCGCGCTCGACCATGGCAGCCCGAGTCGCGGGAGCTGACAGCAGCGACTGTACTGCGTCTTGCAGAGAGGCTTCGTCGCGAATCTCGATGGCCGCTTGCGTGCGGAGGAGCCCCTGGACAAGCGAGGCAAAGTTCCGCATGTGGGGGCCGAAAATAACGGGAGCCCCTGCGATGATCGCTTCGGCGGGGTTTTGTCCGCCGCGAACGCAAAGGCTTTTGCCAATGAAAACGACGGTCGAGCAGAGATACCAACTCGCGAGTTCGCCAGTTGTATCCACGAGGAGGACATCCGGTTTTAAGGATGTCTCCGTGCGGGTTCTCCTGGCGACTTTAAGTCCCAGACGCTCCATTTGGTTGGCCACAGAGTCGCCGCGTTCCTGGTGGCGAGGAACGAGGATCAGAAACAGGTCGGGTCTGGATTTTCGGAGTTCCAAAAAGACACGCGCCAGAGTCTCCTCTTCACCGTCAAAGGTGCTCCCTCCGAGCAGAACGGGGGCATCCGCCGCAACGCCGAGCGAATCCAGTATAGGGCGGAAATTTCGCGCAGGCCGAGGGGCGTTGGCCGAGTCGTCGAATTTGATGCTGCCGGTGACATGAAGTTTGTCCCGCTTCACTCCGAGGGATGTCCAGCGCGCGACATCTTGCGGTTCCTGCAGGTAGAGTGCGTCGAGTTGATTGAAAACTGGTGCGGCGATCATCCGCGCGGCGCGGAAGCGTTTCTCCGAGCGTGGCGAGAGTCTGGCATTCACTAGGACGACCTTGGCGCCGAGGTGGCAGGCCTCGCAAACGACATTCGGCCAGACTTCTGCCTCTACAAGAATGAGGGCTCTTGGTTTAATGAGATGAACCGCGCGGCGAGCAACAGGGAGGAAGTCGAGTGGATTGTAGATTGGTTCCAGCCATGTGGATTTGCGCGAGGCGGCGAGCTTGAAACCAGTCGAGGTGGTGGTGGAGAGAACGAATGCCAGCGAGGAATCTGCGTCGCGCAGGGCTTGGATGAGTTTAAGGGCGACATTCACTTCCCCGACGCTTACCGCATGGACCCACACGCGACCAGTGCCGGCGATCTTCTCGCGAACTCCGGGTGAGTAGATGCCAAAACGTTGGGCGAATTTGTGGCGGTATTTTCCCCGGCGGATCATTCGCACCAGAAAGCCGGGAAGCATCAACAGGACTGCAATGGGAAAAATGACGTTGTAGAGGAAGCGGATCGGACCAATCATTTTTTGGCGAGGTAGAGGACTTCGCTTCCCCCGTAGCGCTTGCAGCGCAGGATTTCAAAAACGGACTCTGCAACGGCAGGGCCGCCGGATTGCTTTTCCAGAACAAAAATTCCGTCGGGCTTGAGCGCAGTAGCGATTTCGAGGGAGGTTGCCAGCAACGCCGAGTGGTCGGTATCGCCTTGCTTCTTCGAATACGGAGGATCTGCAAAAATGAGATCGAACGAAGCCTCCTCGGCATACAGGTCAAGGTAACGGTAGGCATCCATCGTCTGCACCACGGCTTCGACTCGGGCCATGCCGAGATTTTCGCGAATGCAGCGTACGCAGTGTTCGCTTTCATCGACGAAAACGGCGGACTCTGCTCCCCGGCTGAGCGCTTCGATTCCCATGCCGCCGGAGCCAGCAAAGAGGTCGAGCACGCGGGCGCCGGGAACGCGTTCGCCAAGGCTCGAAAAGATGGCTGCGCGGACTCGGTCCATCGTGGGTCGGAGTCCATCGGGAGGGGCTTTAAGCGGACGACCGCCTGCGCTGCCGGCAATGATTCGCATAGGGGTCTCAGTTTGTTGGCGCTGAAGTAGCGCCGGATTTGCTTTCTTTTTTCTTTTTCTCCCTCTTTGGCATACGGAGTATGTTTTTTAAAAGTCCTTGCACATCGTCGCCAAGGCGCACCCCAACCAATTTGTCGAGGAGGTCGCTCTTCGGACGCGATATGGTGCCGGTGATCGAGAACGGCATGTGCTCATAACCTCCCCGGTCGGAGGGTTGGAATTTCGGGCCCATGAATCCCAGGGAGTCCTTGAGAAGTTTCTCACTCACATGAAAGCGGGCTTCGAGATCTAGGGATCCGTCGAAGCGGGCCTCGCCTCTAGCGTCCATGAGGAGGTTGGTGGATTCGAGTTCGAGGCGCTCGACGAGGATTTTTCCACCTCGGATATTGAGTGCGGTCTGGGCATTGCGGAGTTCAATGACGCGAAGCTCACTGATGCGGAGGAGTTCTCCGAGCTGGCGCAAGGGATCGATTGGTTGTATGCATGCTTCGGAAAGGTTGGCTGAAGCCTCGCCGGTGAATGACTCGGGCTTGAAAGGAATGCCTTGGAGGCTTGTTTTTGCGAAGAGTAACCCCTGAGTTCCCTCTGTCGTGAAGCCCGCATCTTCGGCGAGTTTCTGGATTGAGACATTTTCAGCGTCTAGTGAGGCTGAGAAGAAAGGTCCTGGCGTTGTAACAAACTCAAATGATCCCCTTGCTTCTCCTTGGGCCCATACAGCCTGAACATCCGTTATTTTGAGGTGGCCGTTGTGATATTCAAATTTTCCTGTGATATCTGTGCAGCGTGCAATTTCGGCAAATGCCGCGCTTTTAATGCGAAAAAATCCGGTGGCGGAACCATTTGAAGAGACCTTGGCCTCAGCTGCGCAGCCTTCCAAGCGGATCGGGCGTCCTTGCGCAGGGTAAAAAAATGCCTGGCCTTCATGAATCCGGATATTTTCGACAAGCAGCGGCGTTGCGCTCACTGGCATTTCCTTTTCGGTATATGCTGCAGGGACTTCAGCTTGGGGTGCTTGATGGGGAGTTGGCGTTAAGTCGGGACTTGGCTTTTCTGCACTCACGGTACCCCGTGCTGGTTGGCGAGCCATAGTGGGCTTTTTATCCAAATCCTGGAATGGAAGGGACGATCCGCCCGGCCACACTCCGCTTTGGCCTTGAACAACCAAAAGCGAGGGTTGCTCGATAGCGATATCTTTCATCAACACCCTTCCTTTTAAAAGAGCTGCCATACTCACCCGGCACTTCATGGAACGTATCGCAAGCAGAGGCTTTTTTGCATTGTCAGCTTGCGGGAATTTGATTTCCGACACGGTAAGGCCCGACCACGGGGTGAAATATGTCTGGCTGATTACTGGATCGATCCCCGTTGCTCGGTAAACAGCTTGGCGCAATTTACGCTGCACACCTGCTGATTGGAGATATATATTCAGACAGAGAACCACCGCCGCGCAGAGGACAAATATTATCCCGCTAATGATCAGAATTGGCTTGGCAATCGAACGCACGAAATAAAGCTACCGCTCTTCTTTTGAAAGTGAAGTGTGAATAAGACGCTCATCATCCTAAACCCTGCCGCACGAAGCGAAAAAGCCAGTCGCTTGCAGGAGTATATTTTCACGCTTTCAGGCGGAGTGCCCATGCGCCTTACCGCCGAGGCGGGCGACGCCCGTCGCATCGCTGCTGAAGCCGCACAAGCAGGTGTGGAGTTCATCATCGCGGCAGGTGGAGATGGCACGCTGAACGAAGTCGTCAACGGCATCGGCAGCGCGCCGGTGCGCTTGGGAATTCTTCCTGTTGGCACGATGAATGTGTTTGCCACCGAGTTGGGCATTCCCCATGGCAATTTGGAGCGCGCTTGGAGCATTATCGAACAGGGGAAGGTCGTAGCCGTTGATCTTCCCAAAGCAAATGACACCCACTTCATTCAACTCGCCGGAGTGGGGTTGGACGCCGAGGTGGTGCGCAAAACCACAGCCGATTCCAAAAAAGCCCTAGGGCCGCTGAGTTATCTTCTCACACTTGTGCAGGTCGCCGCCAACAAGCCTGCCCGCGTAGTGCTCGAGGCAGAAGGGGGGCGTATGCGCGAGGGTTCTTTTGCTCTGATCGGCAATGGCCGTCTCTATGGCGGCCCATTCCCCGTCTTCAAGCGGGCGAGTCTCCACGATGGATTGCTCGATGTTCTCGTTTTCCAAAACCAGAGCCACTGGGATGTTGTGCGCTATTTTCAGGCTATCGCCTTCGGCACCCATCCGGAGTTGCCCGATGTGGAGTATTTTCAGACAAGCAGTCTCCAGGTGACAAGCGTGGGTGACATACCGGTCGAGCTCGATGGCGAAGTCGCCGGAGTCCTGCCGTGCTTATTCTCTGTAGAATCTGAAAAACTGCAGGTCATCGCGCCCTGACTCGCAAATCGACTTGCCTCCACGCCAGTCGGTAAATAACCTCCAGACTTCCCTGGTTGCCAGAGATTGTGGAAAATCAAATCCGACCCTCTGCATTCAATCCGCGCGATTAGCTCAGCGGTAGAGCGCTTGCTTCACACGCAAGAAGTCACAGGTTCGAACCCTGTATCGCGCACCATTCCTCCAATACCAGATTCGCACAAAAATTTTCAGGCGAAATGAGCCAATCAAACCCAGAGCCGAGCCTTTATAATTGGCCTGACTCCGGGTTGTCTGATGCGGGATTCAAGCGAGGTCGAAGCGGTCGAGGTTCATGACCTTGTTCCACGCCGCGACGAAATCCTGAACGAATTTCTTCTCGGAATCGGAGGTCGCGTAGACTTCGGCCACGGCGCGGAGTTGGGAGTTTGAGCCGAAGATGAGATCAACGCGTGTGCCGTTCCACTTCAGGTCGCCGGTCTTGCGGTCGCGTCCCTCGAAGATATCGGCATCCTTGGAAACGGGTTTCCATTCGGTTGCCATGTCGAGGAGGTTCATGAAAAAGTCATTCGTGAGAGCGCCGGGGCGCTTGGTGAAGACGCCGAGGCGGGAATTTTCGAAGTTGGCGTTCAGCGCGCGGAGGCCGCCGATAAGCACAGTCAATTCAGGTGCGGTGAGTGTGAGCAGTTGCGCCCTGTCGAGGAGGAGTTCCTCGGCGGTTACCGAGAATCTTTTCTTTTGATAATTGCGGAAGCCGTCAGCGACTGGCTCGAGGACAGCGAAGGATTCGACATCGGTCTGCTCCTGCGAGGCGTCCATGCGGCCGGGAGTGAATGGCACGCTGATCGTGTGACCTCCATTCTTGGCACCTTGCTCGACGCCTGCACAACCGGCGAGAACGATGAGATCGGCGAAGGAGATTTTTTTGCCGCCGGACTCAGTGCTGTTGAACTCGCTTTGGATGCCTTCGAGGGTTTTGAGGACTTTGGCGAGTTGGTCGGGTTGGTTGACTTCCCAATCCTTCTGCGGGGCGAGGCGGATGCGGGCGCCGTTGGCTCCACCGCGCTTGTCCGAGCCACGGAATGTGGAGGCCGAGGCCCATGCCGTGCTGACGAGCTCGGAAACCGTGAGGCCGGATGCGAGAATTTTTCCTTTCAGTGCAGCAATGTCCGCCGCGTCGATGAGCGGATGGTTCACTGCGGGAATCGGATCTTGCCAGATGAGTTCCTCGGCGGGGACATCCGCTCCGAGATAGCGTGAGCGTGGGCCCATGTCGCGGTGCGTGAGCTTGAACCAAGCGCGGGCGAAGGCGTCTGCAAACTGGTCGGGATTTTCTAGAAAGCGGCGCGAGATTTTTTCATAGGCCGGATCAAAGCGCAGCGCGAGGTCGGTCGTGAGCATGGTCGGCACGAGGCGTTTCGACTTGTCGTAGGCGTGCGGAATGGTGGCATCCGCGCCCTTGGCGACCCATTGGTGCGCGCCGGCTGGGCTTTTGCTGAGTTCCCATTCGAAGCCGAAGAGGTTTTCGAAATAATAGTTGCTCCACTGCGTCGGTGTTTGCGTCCAAGTGACTTCGAGTCCGCTAGTGATCGCGTCCGCTCCTTTTCCAGATCCGAAGCTGCTTTTCCAACCGAAACCTTGCTCTTCGATGGGTGCCGCTTCGGGTTCGGGACCGACATGTTTGGCATCGCCCGCGCCGTGTGTTTTGCCGAAGGTGTGTCCACCCGCGATGAGGGCCACAGTTTCTTCGTCATTCATCGCCATGCGGGCGAAGGTTTCGCGAATATCCCGCGCCGAGGCCACTGGGTCGGGATTGCCGTTGGGGCCTTCGGGATTCACATAAATGAGACCCATCTGCACGGCGGCGAGAGGGTTTTCCAATTCACGGTCGCCGGTGTAGCGCTTGTCTTCGAGCCATTTTCCTTCGGTGCCCCAGTAGATGTCCTCCTCGGGTTCCCAGATGTCGGCGCGCCCGCCAGCAAAGCCGAAGGTTTTGAAACCCATCGATTCCAAGGCGACATTGCCGGCGAGGATCATGAGGTCGGCCCAGGAAATTTTGCGGCCGTATTTTTGTTTGATCGGCCAGAGCAGACGGCGGGCCTTGTCGAGGTTGCCATTGTCGGGCCAGCTGTTGAGAGGAGCGAAGCGTTGGCTGCCATTTCCACCGCCGCCACGGCCGTCACCAGTGCGGTAGGTTCCAGCGCTGTGCCAAGCCATGCGGATAAAGAAAGGGCCGTAGTGACCGAAATCTGCCGGCCACCAATCTTGCGAATCCGTCATGAGGTCGGCGATGTCTTTCTTCAGCAGAGCGAGATCGAGGCTTTTGAATTCTTTGGCGTAGTTAAAATCCGCATCCATCGGATTCGACTTCGCGGTATGCTGGTGCAGGATGCGGATGTTGAGTTGATTCGGCCACCAATCGCGGTTCGTTGTGCCGCCGCCGGCGGTTTTCGTGAGGAGTTGACCATGGTTGAAGGGGCATTTGGATTCGGTGGACATGAATTTGGTAAGGGTTGGGTCTGTGGATACGATGGGGTGGGTGATGGAGTTGTATAATTTTCGCAGGAAAGAAAAAATGGTAGAGGCAGAACTCAAGGAATGTCCCCGCCTTTGACAATCCGATAGCCGCGAATCCTTAGATATTCAGGGACTTTCTCCGACTGCATTTCCTCATCCGTGAGGGGATGGATGAAAAAGCGTGATACCGGTGTTGCAGTAAAGTCTTTTAGTAAAGCAGGTGCGTCATCCTTCGCATGGACAACAAGCGAGGTGCCCTCTGGGATGGTCACATGTTCCAAGCGCACATCGCCTTCGAGGATGAGTGTGGCATCGCCGGAGATGCTGCCGCCTTGGATTTTTTCGCGGACTTCGGCCAGCGTCAGCGCAAACGAAGGCCTAAGAATGACTCGTGGGCCTGTGGTGAATGGAACGCCCCACAGCATCAGGCGGGGGGAATCCACGACGAGCATTCCTGCGGCGCGCAGCTTGGCACGGCCCGCTTCGTAGAAATCATTCTCAGCGCTGGATGCGCTCTCAGGCGGTCCGTGTTGAAGCACCTTCTGCGCTGCATCTTTGAGATTGTTTTTGCACGCGCTGAAGCACCAAGTGCGATCGAAAACGGTTACCCCGACTTTTTCGCCTGAAGTGAAGTTTTTCGGCAGGTCTTGCATGAGCGTTTCCAAGCGGGCCGGTTTTTTGAAGCTGGTGCGGGTGCCATCCGAGAATTTGGGATTCACAAATTCTGCCACCACCCCGCCGGAAGATTCGAGGACTTTCAGGTAAGGAGCCAGACGAACGACGAGGAGGTTGATATTTCCCGGGAATTTTGAGAATCCGCTCTCATCGGGCACATCACCCTCCGGGCTCACTGTCGCACGGAGGAGGGGATCGAGGAGATTGTATTCCACATTGATCGTCAGGTCAGGGGCGCCGTTTCGCACCAAGCGGGCGATACCGCCCACGGCCTCTCCAGGAATTCGGTTCACGGCGATGGAATTGAAATCGTAGCCGCGCTGCTCAGAAACTCCGATTGCGGCTAGAGCAGCGTTGAAGACTTGGCCATTTGTGTCCTGAATGAAAAGGAGGTAGCGAACGCCGGAATCCGCCAGTTTTTTGGCTGTTCCGCTTGTGTGCATGAGCATGTGAATGTCGCCGTGACCATGTGGTTTCAAGAGGAGTTCATATTTTTTCTCCAGAGCCAGACTGGCTTTCATGTCGGAAAGAGCGGGGACTAGTTCCTGTCGAAGGATGGTGATCTGTCCCGCTTCGAGGCCGAAATTTTTATTTTCTTCGAGCGAGGCCTTGGTCCCCTCATCCGTGTCGCGGCTAGTCATTATGATGAGCGGAATCGCTCGACCCATGCGCTTGGATGCGGCCTTAATCACCGAGGCGTAGTGCGCTAGGTAGCTCGTCGTTTCAGTGACCTCGACCGGTATGTTGAGTTTGATGCCATGATAACCCAATCGCTCGCCAAGACCGCCTGCCACCAGAACCACGGCCGACTCCCCGAAGCACTTTAAACCCGCGGCTTCAGCGGCATCATAATCCGCCCCGAAGGATGAGAGGTCAACTAAGTCGGGTTGCGTCGGCGTGCAGCCATCGAATGGATTCGCTCCTGAAGAGGCTTCTGCAAGCAGTAGGCGCGCATTCCGAGTATAGGCTGTTAATCCGCCCGGGTAGGCGCGGTGTGCATTTAGCAGAGCCGCCATGAACTGCCGTTTCTCATGATCCCCCACGCCCGGTTCATCCCAATTGGAAAATAAATGCGACTGGCCATCGGAGATCAATTCCCTCGCAAGCAGAATTTCCTCATCGGAGAACAAACCCGCAGCAGCATTGCTCGTAAAGGCGGTCAGTTCCTGTGGGTTTCGTTTTTGCATATGCCCAAACTCTCACCCTAAATTTCTGTTCCTTGCAATTTCGCAATCCAATTCACGATTTAAAAAACTCACTGATTGAAAGAATCAGTTGTCACGTCACCCCACAAGATGTATGAAAGCTATCCGATAGTGGCGGGGTAGCCAAGTGGTAAGGCACGGCTCTGCAAAAGCTGTATTCGTCGGTTCGATTCCGACCCTCGCCTCATTTCCCTTTGTGAAACGCTCTGCAAAAGGTTCTGCGAGTTTCAGGGTAAAATTCAATTTGCAATAAACGTATTCTCGCACCTGCGAAATGGCATCTTGCTATGTGGATGCCCATAGCGATACGTCTCCATACAGAATGTTTCTCTATCCATTGTTTTGAAATAATTCCGAACGATGGTGTTTCCACAGCCCCATACAGGCGCAGCTGTGCTCCGACTCAGGTGGGTGGCTGAAAAAGGGGGCATTCTAGACGATGACATTGAGTTGATGGTGTTCACAAAGTTTGACAGGTGCTTCTGAAGGGTCAGAGACTGCCTTGGTTTTTTAATTTTGGAGGATTCCTTTGTGGCCAAAAAAATCTCGTATCTGCAGACGCTCGTTTCCGTTTCGGTTTTTGTGTTTCTTTGCGGTTTTTGGACACTTGTTTCCCAGCTTCCTTTGTCTCCTTTTTCCGAGCGTAAAAGTTTCCTCGGTCCGGATGGATTTCTCGCTCCGTTGGAGAATCATACGATTGATGCACGGTTCAACTGGCGTGGATCGATGGTTGCGCCGTTGAAGGTTTCCTATGTGGATGTGGATACAGAATCGATCAGCAGGCTTGGGAATTTCCCTTGGAATCGCGAGTATTTTGCAATCACGCTGGATGCTTTATTCCAGCACGGGGGAATCAAAGCGGCAGGCATGGACTTTGTTTTTTCTATGGCGGGGATTCCTGCACTTGGGCGCGAAGAGGCGGAGGCGGGGAGCAAAGCGCTTGGAAAATCGATTTACAAAAATAAAAACGTAGTAGCGGCTGCCACCTTCGGCACGAAGGGCGTGTTTCCGTTTGTTTTTCAAAAAAGCACAATCAACCCGGAGGATGAAACGCCGGAGTTGCCGGCATATCCAATTGTGGGGCCGACATGGGGTCATGTCGGTCTGATCGATACGGTCGGCAATGATGTTCGCTACATTCCATTTTTCGCCAACACCCGGAATCACACTTATTTGCCGATGTCACTCAAGCTGGCCTTGATTTATTGGGGTCTTCCCGCTTCGGCGGTATCCGTTGATAAGCATAATATGGTTTTGAAGAAAGATGACGGCTCCACGGTGGCGAGCATTCCCCTCCTCATGGGGCAACTCGTGGAGCCGAACTGGTTCGGTTCCTGGATGGAGAAAGACTACCATGTGAGCCTCGTTCATGTGATGGCTTTTGCCCAGGCACTCCAAAATGGGACTGCGGAGGAGAAAGAAATGGCTCGCGAATTTTTTGCACCCTTCAAGGACAGCGTAGTCCTTATCGGACCGGTGGATCCTCTACTCAAGGACATCAGCCTCACGCCACTCAATGGATCTCATCCTGTTCCCCGTGTCTCCTTGCATGGAAACCTTCTGAAAACCATCCTCTCGGGACGATTTATCAAGCGCACACCTTTCTGGGTGAATTGCGCTTTGATCTTCTTGCTGGGCTTTGTGGCGGCGTCTTTCAGCATTGTGCCAACCCGCTTCAATGGTCTTGCGAGGATTTCCGGGGTCCTGCTCGTTGTTTGCTACATCGGCGTCGCTTTTTTCCTTTTTTCCACTCATGATCTCATTATTCCCCTCGTTGCTCCGCTTGGCGCTGCTGTCTCCTGCGTTTTCTCCGGGGCGTTGATCCATCTTTCAAACGAGCGCAGGCAAAAGCGCCGCATCACGGACATGTTTGGCACCTACCTCTCTCCCTCGCTGGTTGAGAAGATGGTGGAGAGCGGGGTGGAGCCCAAACTTGGTGGTTTCGACGCCGAGATCACAGCCTTTTTCTCTGATGTTCAGGGGTTCTCCGAATTCTCTGAGTTGCTTAGTCCACAGCAACTCGTTGCTCTCATGAATGAATACCTGAGCGCGATGACCGATATTCTCATGGATGAGGGGTGCTACGTTGACAAATATATCGGCGATGCGATTGTTGGTATTTTCAACTCTCCGGTTGAGATCGAAAATCACGCCCTTAAAGCCTGCATTGTTACTCAGCTTCTCCATAAGCGCTTGGCGGGATTGCGCGCGAAATGGGCGGCGGAACGCGACAAGTGGCCGTCTATTGTTTGCAGGATGCAGATGCGCATCGGGATGAACACCGGAAACGCTACCGTGGGTAACATGGGATCTGAAAAAAGGTTCAATTATACCATGATGGGCGATATGGTAAATTTAGCCGCTCGCTGCGAGAGCGGGGCAAAAAGTTATGGAGTCTACACCATGGTCACCGGCGAGACTATGCGCTCGGCCCAGGCAGCAGGTGATGAATGTGTTTTTCGCTTTCTTGATACAATCATTGTAAAGGGGCGTACCGAACCGGTTGAGATTTATGAGGTCATGTGTCTGCGCAAGGATCTCGATGCGGAAACGCAGCAGTGTATCGAGTTATATGCTAAGGGCATCGAACACTACCGCAGCCAGCGTTGGACTGCCGCACTGGATTGTTTCGAAAAGGCCGCATCGAAGGAACCCAATCGTACTGAGCGCAATCCCGATTCTCCGACCACGCCTTCGCTCGTCATGATCGATCGCACGCGCCACCTCATTCAGGCTCCGCCCAAACCCGATTGGGTAGGGGTGCATGTCATGAAGAGCAAGTGATATTTCTGAACCGCTTTTAGTCGATTTTGGCGGCGGCCTTCTTTGCTGCTTCTTTATCGACCGTTTGAGTGTTTTATCATGCAGTTCTTTGCGAAGGACTGTCTCGAATAGCCAAAGCGGCAGGGGGCATCTCTAGCCGAATACTAAATGAAGTTATCCAATCCATGATGTGTGTTCCAACTAACCTAGATTGCGAACAAGTTGCTTTTCGGTAATCTGTCGCCGAATGGATATTCGATTCTCAAAAATGAACGGCGCTGGAAACGACTTCGTTGTCCTCGACAATCGCACACGGCGTCTTTCACTCGACAGCACCGCCATAGCTCGTCTTTGTGACCGGCATCGAGGAATTGGCGCGGATGGTTTCTTGGTTGTTGAGCCAGCCGATGGACAGGCGGATTTCCGCATGCGCTACTACAACAGTGATGGCGGCGAGGCGGAGATGTGTGGGAATGGGGCCCGCTGCTTTGCACGATTTGCCGCGCGTCTATTGCCTGATAAACCCCTTTCTTTGAGCTTTGAAACCCAGGCCGGACTCATTAACGCAGCCCTGGAAGGAGAATTGGTGGCTCTTGATATGGGACGTCCGGTGGATCACCGCGCCGTGCAGTCACTCGTTCTTGGTGAATCCGAGCATCAGGTTCACTTCATCAATACGGGCGTTCCTCACGCCGTTGTCTTTGTCCCTGATGTCGAAAAAATCGATGTCATGGCATTTGGGTCTGTGCTTCGCTGGCACGAATCCTTCAGCCCCAAGGGCACAAATGCGAATTTCGCGCAGGTTCTCGCGCCTGACAGCCTTGTGCTTCGCACTTTCGAGCGCGGGGTCGAAGGCGAGACTCTAGCATGTGGTACCGGGGTGTGCGCCACCGCCCTTTTGCATTCGGTGGAATCCGGCGCGGCATCGCCCATTCATGTCCGAGTGCGTGGCGGCGACACCTTGCGTGTCGATTTTCTTAAAGATCCGGACGGCAGCTTTGCCTCAGCGCGACTTACAGGTCCGGCGGATTTTGTTTTCGAGGGAACCATTTCTTTGTAACTATTCGCGCCATGACATTCGCAGGAGCACACACCGCGCTCGTTACACCATTCCGTGACGGCCAATTCGACACCGAGGCCTTCCGCCAACTCATCGAAGAGCAGATTGCAGGCGGCATTTCGGGCATCATACCCGTGGGAACCACAGGGGAATCGCCCACACTTGACCACGATGAACACCTCAAAGTCATCAAGGTCGCCGTCCAGACCGCAAAAAAGCGGTGTCTTGTCATTGCTGGCACCGGTTCGAATTCGACCAGTGAAGCCATTTCCTTGACCCAGGCTGCCGAAAAAGCGGGGGCTGATGCAGCCCTGCTTGTCGCGCCCTACTACAACAAGCCTAGCCAGGAAGGCCTTTACCGCCATTTCAAAGCCGTCGCCGAGGCGGTGAAGATTCCAATCGTTCTCTACAGCATTCCGGGTCGGTGCGGCATCGAGATCGGAGTTGAAACCACGACGCGACTCGCCAAGGATTTCAAAAATATCGTAGCCATTAAAGAGGCTGGGGGATCCGTTGAGCGCGTCAACCAGCTGCGCAACGCGCTGCCTGCCGGGTTTGAAATACTTTCGGGTGATGACTCCCTTACGCTTCCCTTCATGTCGGTGGGCGCTGTTGGCGTCATCAGTGTGGCATCTAACATCATTCCCGCCGAAGTCTCCTACATGGTTCGCCACTGCCTCGCAGGTGAATCCAAAAAGGCCTTGGAGATTCATCAAAAATTCTATCCGCTCTTTAAAGATCTCTTCATCGAGCCGAACCCCGTCCCGGCGAAGTTCGTGCTCGCGCGTCTCGGTAAAATGACATCCGAAGTCCGGCTCCCGCTGTGTGAGATGACCTCCGCCAGTATTCAGCGTCTCACGGAAACTCTCTCCCGAATCGGTCTATGAATCCCACACGCGTTATCATCAATGGATCCCGCGGCCGGATGGGACAGGCCCTTGTAGAATGCGCCCATGCCGATTCGCTTTTCACCCTGGCAGCCGCGACTGATATCGGCGACGACCTGCCTGCGGTGCTTCCCGCCTGCGACGCGGTGATCGATTTCACCCATGCCACATCGACCGTTGCCATTGCCGATGCCTGTGCGGCGGCTGGAAAAATCTTGGTTATCGGCACCACCGGTCACCATGACGACGACCGTCGTCGCATCTTGGAATTATCCAAATCCATTCCGATTGTCTTCGCTCCAAACTTCAGCGTGGGGGTGAACACGCTCTTTTGGCTCACACGCAAGGCCGCCGAAATTCTCGGGCCCGACTTCGACCTCGAAGTGGTAGAAATGCACCACCGCCTTAAAAAAGATTCTCCCAGCGGCACAGCTCGCCGATTGGCTGAGATTCTAGCGGATGTGCGTCAGTTGAACTACAGCATGGATGTCATGCATGGGCGCGAGGGCATGGTCGGCGAGCGGACGAATGTTGAAATCGGCATGCACGCCATTCGTGGAGGGGATGTCGTGGGCGACCACAGTGTCATCTTTGCGAATATCGGTGAGCGCGTGGAACTCACACACAAGGCCTCCAGTCGCGACACATTCGCCAAGGGTGCCCTCCGCGCCGCCCGCTGGGCCCAAGTTCAAAAACCAGGCCTCTACGACATGCAGGATGTTCTCGGCCTGAAATGAGGGTTGGTATCGCTCTCGGATCGAATCTGCACGAGCGCCTTCACTGGCTTCAATCAGCCCGATTGCATCTGCAAAGCCTCCATGAAGACAGGGGGCCTTTCCTGTGCTCCCGCATCTATGAGACCGAGCCGATCGATTGCCCTCCCGGCTCGCCACTCTTCTTGAATGCCGTCATCGAAATCGCCTGCGCACTGCCGCCCCTCGATTTACTTGATTCACTGCAGCGTATCGAGCAGACGCTGGGGCGACCAAGTGATCATGCGTTCCACGACCCGCGCACGATCGACCTCGACATCCTTTATTACGACAGCCTCTATTTCAGCCTGCCGGAACTCACTCTTCCCCATCCCCGGATTTCAGAGCGAACCTTCGTTCTTTGTCCGCTTGCAGACATCTGCCCCGGGCGCATCCTACCCGGTTGGGAGAAATCCATTGCCGAGCGCCTGGCCGAGTTTTCCGCAGGAAATTTGCCCAAGGCCGTGGCCGTTTTTTAACTCCTGGCTGATTTTACTTCGAAATCCCCGTGAAACCCACACCAGCAACACTCCGCGCCTCCAAGGCCTCAGGCCGCCGCTTGGCCGCGCTCACCGCCTACGACTACCCCACAGCGCGTCTCCTCGACGAGTGCGGCCTCGATTTGCTGCTGGTCGGAGATTCCTTGGGAATGGTGGTTCTTGGTCATCCAGACACCACGCATGTCACGATGGCTGACATGATCCACCACACCCGCGCCGTTGCGCGTGGTGTTAAGAAAACACTTGTCGCCACCGACCTGCCTGCTGGCAGTTGCACCACGCCGGGTCTCGCCGTTGAGAATTCCCGGAATCTTCTCGAGGTAGGTGCCGATTTTGTGAAGATCGAAGGGGGCAGCGAGTGCCTGCCGGCGATTGAGGCCATACTTGCGGATGGCATTCCGCTTATTGGTCATCTCGGCATGCTTCCGCAACGGGTCTTGGAAGAAGGCGGCTATCATATCAAGGGGAAATCCATGGCCGAGGCCGAGCGCCTGATTTCGGACGCCCTTGCCATAGACCAGGCTGGGGCTAGCGCCATCGTGCTGGAGCTCGTCCACGCGCCCCTCGCCGCAGCGATTTCTGATCAGGTATCCTGCCCAACCATCGGCATTGGGAGTGGGAATGAATGCGACGGCAGCATCCTCGTTCTCCACGATTTGATAGGCCTCTTTCCGTGGTTTCGTCCGAAATTCGCCCAACCACGAGCTGATATCGCCTCCACGATTCAACAGGCTGTGCGCGATTACTGCCAGGATATCAAAAATCCAGCTGACTGATCCATTTCAAGATTTAAGGGCAAGGGGGGTATGGAGGTCGAAATGAATCTCGTATTGCCCGCCGGGTGAAACCAAGCGGCGGCGTATGGGAACGCCGAGCACCTGACGGAATAGAGACTCCTCCAGGCCATCCGCCTCAGGGAATGCCTTGTGAAGTGCTGCGGCGGGGTTGTGTCGCTCGATGATCCGGATGCCAGGCAACAGCTCCACCATGCGCCCTTCGTTATCACGCACCTTGGCCAGAAGGAGCATTTTTTCCGCAACAGGTGTATGGGCGGGAATATGACTCCGGTATTTCTCCGTGCATTCCTGGAAGTAAAGGAGCAGCAGCTTGGCTGCGCTGTTGGAACCATAGAGATTTCTGGCATGGCGAAGAATCGAGATCGCTGCAGTGTTATCTGATTCCTCAAACCATGATTGTCCCTTGGGAGTGAGGCTGTAAACCAGCAGGGGACGTCCGGCGCCACGGTGGCTGTTGCGACTTGAGAGGAGGCCTCTTTTTTCGAGGGTGATGCAGTGTTGCTTAGCGCCCATGTAGCTCAGCTTGAGCTTTGCCGAGAGTTCCCTTACAGCGAGAGGACCCGATTGCTTCAGCTCCCGAAGAACCTCGTCTTGGCGACTGGTGGGCTGTGGAGGGGGTGTAGGCGGCATGGGTTTTGCAAGTTTTTTGTTAAAACTACTCCTCCGGAAGGAGCGCAAGCTCCTCCGGGCGCAGTTGGCTTTTATTAATCGTCCTTGCAAGTTCATCAGCTTCCTTTTTCTTTCCTACGCCATAGAGCACGGCGGCGCGAACTGTTCTCCATGCTGCGGGCGCTGAGAGCCAAGATATGTTTTTGCCGTTGTAAAGAGCATCTGCTTCCTCAGCGTTTCCCGATTTAAGCATGCCAAGCGCGGCAATGCTCAGTGCGGCGAGAGATTGCGGCGTGTTTTCGTAAAATTCTTTTGCCATCGCCGCTGT
>JBIJCR010000013.1:0-31832 GCA_044344595.1 Terrimicrobiaceae bacterium | reverse complement strand
GCCTGTGAGCAGTTTCAGGTAGGTTTGATCGCTTCGCGCCTCGGCCAGAGTGGGGAATGAATCTGTGAACTTCTGGTAAAGAGGCAAGAGTTCCGCCGCCGGGGTGTTTGGTGGCCAGCAGCGGATGAGGCCCAGAAAGCCCTCCAGCGCGGTTTCCTTGCGATCGGAGAGCACAGTGTAGGCTTTGATGGCCTGTTCGTGCTCGCCGATGCGCAGGGCATAGGCAGCTATAAATGAAACAACCTCCGGTTTCTCGTAGGCGAGGCCGATTTGCATGTCTCGCCAGCATTCACTCGCCCGCTTGCTGTCTCCGGATTTCTCTGCAGCCCTCGCCAAGAAGAGGAGGCGGATTTTATCAGACAGGCCAATGATCGTTTCAGCATCGAGCATGGTGAAAATGTCATTCCAGCGCTCGAGACCGGCTAGGGCGTCCAGGTAGAGAAGAAGCCAATCTGGATTCGATGCGGCGCGTTCACGGCCTATGAAGTCAACAGATTCCTTGTAGTGAATTCTGCGATTAAGCCACCGGGCGAAGGCGATCGCGTCATCCGGTGGACCGGATGAGCGCTCCGCCATCGTTTTGGCGAGCAGCGCAGGCTGGGCTGAGGGGTTCTCGAGTATCCTCAAATCCAAGGCCAGCAAAGCATCGTCAGGCGTGTGCATGTCATGTGCCAGCAACTTGTCCGCTACTTTATCGGTCTTCAGGAATTCGGCTCTACGCTGTGCAAGGGCTTGAGCTCCAAGAAGACGAAGTGCCGAAATGCCGACGCTGGAATTTTTATCAACAAGCTGAAGAAGAATCTGACGACTGCTGGAGGGATCCGTTTCCAGCGTCAGCTCTGCGGTCGCCAGCAGAAGTTTCTGACTGTCATCAGGGGTCAGAGTCGAAAGTTCCTTTTTCGCTAGCGCGAGCGCCTCCTTTAAGTTTCCTTCTTTTTCCAAGAGGCGCATTTGAACGATGATTTTCCGGACGGAGTGGTCCTCCTGGAGTTGATTGAGAGCTGCCTTTGCGATAACGATTTTATCGGACTTAAGAGCTTGGTCTGCCAGCGTGAGGAGTTCCTGCGGAGAGGCCTGTTTTTCCACCATAAGGCTTTGAATGGAAGTGAGTGCATAGGGGTCACCAAAGGAGGCGTTAAAGAGACGGACTTTGCGAAAGATAGCCTCCTCATTAGGTGCCATGAGAATAGCTCGGCGCATGAGGTTTATAGATTTTGGAATGTTCCCCTCATTGGCCGCGATCTCCGACTGCTCTAAAAAATTCATAGCCCGCCAGACTTTGAGCCGTTGATAAGCAGGCGGGATCATCACCCAAAGGAGCATGCCTGTAAGAAGCAGTGCCAGTACGATACGCACACGGATGTCTCCTGCCAGATTCTGTATAACGTGACGGGGCGAATGGTGTACATGATGTTCGACTTCATAGTCTGGCAGTTCGACAGGTGCCGGTGCGAGAGGTGCCGGACTGGAGTGGCGTTGCTGCGGCGATTCCTTCTCCTTGAGCTGTCTTTTTCGACGAGGCGCGGCCCGGGAATTCTTGGCAGCGTCTACGGATTTGATTATTCTCCTCACCGAGTCGTTCACTTTCTCCCTAAACCATCCTCCCTCATGGTAAGTGCCAAGAATTCTGCGAGCGTGTTTGATGCAGTAGTGACATCAGTTGTATTCCAGACAGCCGCTTCTAAAAGTGTTTGCCCGCGATTTCTGATTCCCTTTGCCACAACATTCCAGCGTCCTCTCAGAGTATCCCCTTCACCACTGATCGTTTCATCTTCATAGGAATCATGCTCCGATGAGATACCTCCTGCAATGATGGAGTGGAAAACAAGCACATGCCGCCCGGCATCGCGGAATAAAAAAACACGAAAGCGGAAACTCTCCTTGCCCACTTGGATCGTGAGAGAGTTGAGTTGCTTTTCAAGTACCATGCCGATGCTGGCAAGACATGTTCGCGGATCATGGATGTTCAGGGCCTGAATGGCTGTACGGCCAGCGGGCCACCGCAGGTAAAAAATCTGCCACTTACGTCCTTCTGAATCCGCAAAACGTTCGGAAAATCCATCTGGAAAAAACAGGATGCGGCGAGTGCGTTCGGGTATTTGAATTGGCATCGTGCCCGCGCTGCCGGATTTGAGAGTCCAACTGCTTTCGGACATTGTCCCCGCCTCATGCGCGCGATACCACAGTTCTGTTCCTGCGAGGGAAACCATCGCGAGAAAAAATGTGGAAATGCATGCTAGGGCGATCGGCTTGGAAATTGTCAGCGGTTTATCGGGTGAGTCATTGATAGTAGCTGATGCAGGGTTTCTTTTGTTGCGGATTGTGCTGTAAAAATGAGCGATCAGCCAAAGTGTCACGAGCGTGGAAATCAGAATGACATAGCCTGCCATGTCATGCCACTTTTCGATCGCATCGACCCCTTCCTTGTAAGCGATGATTGACAGAATCGTGGTGCGTAGGAAGTTTCCAAACAACGCAACTAAGAGGGAAATCGAGACCAGAATAGAGCGAAAAAATCTACTGAAACGAAAAACTTCCCCGAGGAAGAGTGAGGCCATAATACCACTCTGAAGTGACCTGACTCCGCTGCACGCCTCCTCCACGCCAAGGGTGCCGGTAGGTAAGGCAATGAGGTGTCCACGCCGCACCGCCTCGTAGCCAAGCCAGTGGAGAATTTCCAGCGCAGCCATGGCATTTTTCTCCATGAAGAATCCCATGATCGCCTCCTCTGCGTTGCGCGGCCATGGAATTGCGATCAGGAAGAAGCCGACCGGAAATAGAAAATGCCGCATCCAGGCGTAGCCACCGATAGACCAAAGAAGGAGTAGGGTGAGCAACACCGCGGAGAGTGCGCCAAGGATGCCGGGAATCCTCCACTCCGGATTTGCCTCGTAAAAAGGCTGAACAGCCAAAAGAAAAGAAAGTGTCGGCAGGGCTGCCATGCCGAGTCTGAACAGGTTCTCGGATTCCCCGTGCAGGGGGCGGTCCCGCCAGCGCTGAAAAAAAAGCACCACGCACAAGATGGGAACCAAAAATCCATAGCTATATTGAGGGTCGATCTCCCACTCGATCCAGAGCATTCGGATAGCCAGCCACCAGACTGCGGCTAGTCCAATCCAAACCGCCCAGATTTGGCGGGTCAGCGCGATGCGAGCCGGGAGGTGTGTTTCCAAGAGCATCGCTCCCTGTTTTAACGGCCTTTTCCGAAGATCATGACGTGCAATGTCTTTAGGATTACGGTTGCATCAAGTACAAGTGAGAAGTGGCGGATATAATACAGATCATACATCAGCTTTTCGAGGGTATCATTGATGCTGGAACCGTAGGAATAGTTCACTTGAGCCCAGCCTGTGATGCCTGGCTTCACAAGATGCCGGAAATGGTAATATGGAATGACCTCTTCATATTGTTCGACGCATTTGATCCACTCAGCGCGAGGACCGATGAGGCTCATTTCGCCACGGAGCACGTTCCAGAGTTGAGGAAGTTCGTCTAGGCGCGAGATGCGCAGCCAATGCCCGAGTGGCGTCACACGCGGATCACCTTCTGCGGTGTAGATGCCCTTAAATTCACTGCCGACCTCCATTGTGCGAAATTTATAGAGGGTAAAAAGGTTGCCATGCTGGCCGACCCGGGTCTGGCTGAAAATCACAGGTCCACGTCCTTCCCACTTGATCAGCAAAGCAACGATAGCCATCACCGGTGAGATAAAAAGAAGGGTGAGGGATGCCAATATGATATCAAAAACACGCTTAAGTGAGGCAAAGGCGGAGTGCTGTACTAGTTGAAATCCCGAGTCCAAAGGCCAGGTGCGACTGAGCAGGTCAGGTGGCATTTTTTGCCAATAGGCCTCGAAAAACGAGTGCATCGTGTAGACAGGCAATTCTTGAAAATGTACTGCGACAAGAGATGTTAGGATGTTGTTTTCGAGGTGGTCCGGCGGAGCTGCAATAACGATAGCTTCATGTTCAGTATCAGGATTTTCCTCTAGATTTTTTAGAACATCACTGGCTAATGCTGAGTAAATCGGGCTTCCAGGACCTGCAACATTTGCCCCTACCACGGCATCTCCAGCGGCAAAGAAGTGAAGTTTCTGTTTCTCTCCTTTGATGGTGTAGTTTTTGTAAAAACGCTCGCCAGATTCTGTGTCGCTAATGACTAGTAGGCGTTGGTTTCTGCGAAGCAGATGGGAGGAATAGATTAGTCGCCTTTGGAAAAGCGAAATTGCGCTGAAAGCTAGGAACGTGAAGCCGAAAATCGAGCGGCTTGAGGCAACCATTCCGCCGAATGATGCCACTAGATAGACAGCGAAAGCGGAAATAAGAAATGCGGTTAGGCACGCAATAAGGTGTTCGCTGGAATAGCTTACCGATTTCATTTCGGAGCGTGGGTTGTAGGCCCCGATCAGGCTGAGGGAGAAAATCGAAATGGCTGTTGGCAAGATCACCTCGGGCCAGCCGTATTTATTAAAGTCTCCGGATAATTTTGATGTAGCTATGTAAATTCCTGGCCACCAAACGGAATCAAGAATAAAAAGCAACAGCATAACTCCCCTTTCTCGGGATGAACCCCGCGCAACTTTCAAACCGGCAGGGAATAAGGATGCCGACTTTCTGGAAAGTAGACTGGACTCGTGTTCGCTAGCTTCCATGGAATGTGTGGCCATCTGTTGAATAGGGTAGCGAGTTACTGACGAGTACCATAATGCTCGTAACGGACTGCGTAAAGTTTTTCTTGTTTATTTAATAATCAAAAATCTTAGTAACGGTTTTCCGTAAATGGAATGTATCAGACCATGTTAATCCTAAAGTGAAAATGAGAGGAGGTTTTTTAATAGGAACCCTCAACACGAGTGGAAACATCGCGGTACCCATAGTCAATCTCGTAAATCTGTTTCATGCAGTCCACAGACTTTGCCTTGTCGCCCATCTTTTCATAGACGAGCCCCAGATTGTAGATTACGTCCTTCTTTACGGAATCCATCGCAAGAAGTTCAGAAGCAGCATCGGACAGCGTTTTAGCCGCGAGGTCGAGCATGCCGCGTGCGGTGAAACAGCGGCCGAGGAGGCACATGGCTTTCGTGCGGACATTTGGGTTTTGCCTAGCCTTCTGGAGTTCCGGAATGGCATCCTGCCAGCGCTCTAACTCGGTGAGAAGCTCACCCAGTTCGAAGCGGAACTGAAGGTCTGTAGGGTTTTGTTCTACTCTTGTGCGGGCAAATTGGAGTGCAAGTTCGGACTGCTGGGATCGAAGACCGGGTAGTTCCTCTTCGTACAACTTCGATTCCGGCGTGCCGGGATGGGCTGCGATATAGTTCTCTCGGGCGCTGATGGCGATATCGAACTGACGGATTTGCAAATCGGATGCCTTGCGCACTAGTGCCATGTCGGAGTTATTCGAGAGAGCGGCCGCGTATGTGAACCAGCTGGCGGCATTTTCCCAATCCTCCTTTTGCTCATACATCTCTGCGATGCGCCGCGAAGTGTCGATATTTCCGGGTTCCGCTTCCGCCTTCGCATGCAGTTCGGCCAGGAGGTTCTCGATCATTTCTTCGCTGCGGACCACGCGGGATTGCTGCTCGAGTGCGATGGCCTGCTCCTTGTTTTTAATCAGATCTCGATATGTTGTTTCCTCTTTTTCCCAACCCCCGCTTTGCATGGAGGCTGAGGCTGAGGCGTCTTTCATGCCTTTGATGGCGGCCATGTCGTTTGGAGTGATCTCGAGGATGCGCTGGTAGAGTTCCACAGCCTTGTCTGGTTGCGCGAATTGAAGTTGGTGCTTGGCGAGTTCGTGCAAGGTTTTGGTGTCCTTGGGTGAACTTTCAAGAATGGTTTCCAAGGCAAATGCGGCCACTTCGGGGAGATTTGCAGCCAGTGCGGCTTCGCGGAGGGTTTGGTTGAGTTGCGGATTGTTCGGCTCGGTTTCCAGACATTTCTCGATGGCTTCAATGGCTTCGAGAGGGTTTTTTTTAATCTGAGCTTGAATTTTCATCGCGCTGAACGAAGCGGTGGAGAAGATCGATTTTTTTCCTCCGCTCTTTGCCAGTGCGGCTTTGCGGGCGAGCTGGCGTCCGGCAAGGAAGTCAGGGCAACTTTTTAGAATCGTCTGAAGAATCTGGATCGTGTAGCCGTAGTTCTTCAGTTGCATAGCGCTCATGGCTTTCAGCCAGTTTGCGCGGTGGAACTCGGGGAGATCTTTTTCTGTCTTCACGTTCATAGGAGAGGAAAACTATATAATGTCTTGGCATATTTATTCAAGCTTCCCCTCACGCGATTTGGTGGCGATGGATATGGTATACTGATCGTATAAGGAATAGTCCCTCTCGATGAATTTGCCATTTCTGCTCCGCATCCTTTATCTTCTACTCATAGCACCAATGGTGCATGCCGATTGGCGAGTCGCTTTACCGGGTTGGAATTATCAATTCCCATCGGATCATGGAAGCCACCCAGACTTTAAAACCGAGTGGTGGTATTTCACAGGCAATCTGCAGGCTAAGAAAGGCGAGGAATTTGGTTTTCAACTCACATTCTTTCGCCAGGGTGTTTCTGATCCGTCCCGGTCCTTGCCGAAATCGCGCTTCGTTCAAAGGGACGTCAAATTCGCTCACTTTGCAGTCTCTGACATCAGCCGAAACAAATTCCACCACTTCCAAAAGCTCTCGCGCGGGGCATTTGGCGATGCAGGATTTGATGAGGTCGGGCGGATCGCATGGATCGAAAATTGGTCTTGCGAGCGCACGGGTCTGCATGATTTCAACTTAAAGGCGGCTCAGGACGACGTCTCCATGGATCTCAAACTCGTCTCCCTCACTGTTCCGGTCATTCACGGACGGAATGGAGTTAGTCAGAAGGCGGCAGGCGAGGGAAGGGCATCGCATTATTACTCGCTCACCCGCATGAGAACGAGCGGGACGATCAGCATCGGCGGCCTTGAATATCCGGTGGAGGGATTAACTTGGTTCGACCACGAGTGGGCCACGAACCAGCTTGCCTCGCACCAAAGCGGTTGGGATTGGTTCAGCCTCCAGTTTGAAGAGGGGGGTGAGCTCATGCTTTTTCAAATTAGAACGAAGGATGGTGGGCGCGATGAATTTTCCTCAGGCACATTTGTGGATTCTTTTGGCGCTGCTCAAAAGATCGAGCTTTCCGACTTCGAACTGGAACCAATCGAGTGGTGGACAAGTAGTGAATCGAAGGGGCGCTATCCTGTGGCATGGACAATCAAAATCCCCAAGCACGGGCTTGACTTAACCGTTAGGGCTCGCTTTTCGAAACAGGAACTCGCCTCTGCACCGTTTGCCTATTGGGAAGGTGCCGTCTCCGTCGAGGGGAGCCGCAAGGGGCGCGGCTATCTCGAAATGACCGGATACGCTGGCCGCATCGTGGGCATGCAGGCGCAGTGAGGGAGTTGTCTATTGCGGGATCGATTCGCCACGCACGAGGTCGTCCAATGTTTGCCGTTCGCGGGCGAGATGGAATTTCTCCCCATCGACGAGAATCTCGGGCAGCAGCGGACGGGAGTTGTAGTTCGATGACATGACGAATCCGTAGGCTCCGGAGCTGAGAACGGCGATACGGTCCTCGGGATGGAGCGGTGGCAATGGACGGTCCTGAGCGAAGAAGTCACCGCTCTCGCAGACGGGGCCTACGACATCCATTGTGGTTTTATCTGCTGAGGATTGACGAAGCGGCACGATTTCATGCCAACCTTCGTAGAGGGCGGGCCGGATAAGGTCATTCATCGCGGCATCGATGATGGTGAAGGTTTTTGCAGGCGTTTGCTTCACGTATTGCACGGTTGAGAGAAGCGCGCCGCCATTTCCCACGAGGAAGCGTCCGGGTTCGAAAAGAATGCGCAGTCCCAGGGGCTTCAGTTCGGGAATGATCGCGGCAGCGTAATCCTCCGGTGTGATGCGGCTTGAAGTGACTTGGCCATCCCACCACGAGGGGCTTCCGCTGCTCAAGGCCTCGTCGTAAACGATACCAATTCCACCGCCGAAATCAAAAAACTCGATGTCATAGGCTCTTTTCAAATCTTGAGCCAGTGCCGCAAGCTTAGCTGCGGCTTCCGCAAAGGGGCCGGATTCCAGAATCTGGGAGCCGATGTGCGTTTGGACGCCACGGATTTTCAGATGAGGGAGATTGGCTGCGACTTCATAGACTTCGGCAGCCCGGTCTATGCCGATACCGAATTTGTTTTTGCTTTTGCCCGTTGAGATGAATTTGTGTGTTTTGGCATCCACATCGGGATTCACTCGAATGGCGATTGGCGCTTTCATGCCGAGGGAGCCAGCGACTTCGTTGATGCGCGCGAGTTCGCCTTCACTCTCCACGTTGAAAGAGTAAACCCCTTCTTTCAAGGCGTATGAAATCTCTTCGCGCGTTTTGCCCACGCCTGCAAAGGTGCATCGGTCGGCGCGTCCACCGGCTTTCAGAACACGGAACAACTCACCGCCCGAGACGATATCAAATCCCGAGCCGAGCTTTGCCAGGAGATTGAGAACGGCGAGGTTGGAGTTTGCTTTGACAGCGTAGCAGACGAGGTGATCAAGCGGTGCCAGTGCTGTGTCGAGGCGCTGGTAGTTTCCCCTGATCGTGGCGGCGGAATAAACATAGGCAGGCGTGCCGAAGCGGTTGGCGATTTCATTAAGCTCCACACCCTCGCAGCGCAGGGTGCCATCAACATAGGAAAAGGAATGCACGCGGCAAAAATGGGGATGTTTTTTCCGGGTGTCAATCGGCCTGCGAAAAAATGTCAGGCCGCCTCGATGAGTTTCCGGTTTTTAAAGAGGTAGGCGAGGCCGGAATAGATGGAGAGGATCACTGTGACTGGAACAAACACGTGCGTTCCGACAAACCATGCGGTCGGGAACCAGGCTGGGACGTGGATTTCGCCGAGAGCCAAGAGGAGGAGAAAAAAGGTGATGGTGATCATCTGCCATGTCGTCTTGTGCTTTCCGAGATTATCGGCCGGTATCACAAGCCGCTTGGTGGCGGCCAGCGACCGTAAGCCTGTAATCAGGAATTCGCGGCTGATGATAAGGATGACGGCCCAGCTTGTGATTGCGTCGAATTGAATCAGGCAAATGAATGCAGAAGCTGTGAGAATCTTGTCAGCAAGCGGGTCCATGAGCTTGCCGAAATCGGTGATGAGGTTCCAGCGCCTCGCAATGATGCCGTCGAGCATGTCGGTGAGTGCGGCTAGAACAAAGACGGCAAAAGCTGTTGTGAAGCGGAATGGGAAATCGATCGCAAAGCAGAGCACAAACCCGCCTGTGAATGCCAAGCGGGCGACCGTGAGCCGGTTAGGAAGGTTCATTCGTTCTCAGCCTGAAGCGCAGCGTGGGCGCGTGATACCGTGATGTATTTTTCGGCACTTGCCCGCAGGGAGAAAATCTCCGCTTCGCTCAGTTGCCGCGCGACTTTGGCGGGTGCTCCCAATACAAGTGAGCGCGGTGGGATTTTGGTATGCGATGTGACGAGTGCCCCGGCGCCGATGAGGCATTCGTTGCCGATTTCCGCACCGTCGAGGATAACGGCCTTCATGCCGATCAAGCACAAGTCTCCAACCGTGCACGCGTGGATGACAGCAGCGTGACCGATTGTGCAGTAGGCGCCGACCGTGGCTCCGAGATCATCAGCGAGGTGTATAATACATCCATCCTGCACATTTGTTCCTTCGCCTATTTGGATCGTCTCAATGTCTCCTCGGAGCACAGCGCCGTAGAAAACACTGGAGTCACGCCCCAGACGGACGTCGCCAATGATGGTGGCATTGGACGCCACGAAGGAAGCCTCTCCAATTTGGGGTTTCGCGTGCAGAAACCTTTTGAGGCGGTCTTCGATGTTCATGGCTAAGCCGCCTTGAATGCTCGGTCGGCGACAGTTTTGTTAAATTGTTTTTTTCAGCCGGCGCTTGGCTTCAGCCACGAGTTGGGACTCTGCTTCGATCCAATCGGTCGAGGAGTTACCTGGCCATCCCATAGTCTGGCGACGCTCGGAAATAAAATAGGCGCGCAATTGGATCTCTTCGCGTGGAATGGTCGGAGCTTCAACGCTGGCAACCGGAGCGGAGACTTTGGGACCTGTAGTTGACTTGGTCGCAGTTTTTTTGACTTCTGTTGCGGCTACCGGCTTGGGTTTGGACGTTTCTTTTACAGCCGGCTTCGCAACTTTTTTGGCCGGAGCCTTCACAGCTTTGGCCGAGGTAGTTGTGACGTTGGTTGCTGTAGATTGCTTGGTTTTCGTTGCAGGCATATGAACGATTCTTTTAATCTGAATCAGCTGTTTGTAAAATAATTCTTCAAAAAAAAGCGAAACCGATTAGATTGATACTGTGAGTGCTTTCTTAATTCGCTGGTTGGTTACAACGGTAGCAGTTTTTTCAGCTGAGAAGGTTCTTCCCGGCATCAGTTGCTCCAGCTTGGGCGCTTTGCTCGGAGCATCGCTCCTTCTTGGAATCATCAATGCTTTCGTTAGGCCAATCCTTCTTTTACTAAGCATCCCATTTATAATTATATCAATGGGGTTATTTATATTTGTTGTTAATGCCTTGCTTCTGCTCTTTGTGTCGCAGATTATTCCTTCCTTTTATGTGGATGGCTTCTGGAATGCATTCTTCGGGGCCATCATCATAAGCCTTGTGAGTTGGATTCTTAGTTCATTTTTTCGCTCTAGCGATGGGTGCATTCACACCATCACTCACCATCCCTCCGTCAAAAAAGCCGATGCGCGTCTGATCAAGTGATGCTTTTTGATCCAGGTCAGGTTGGTGTTAAAATTTGCGGGATAACGAACAAGGCCGATGCCGACATGTGTATCGTTGCAGGAGCAAGAGCCTTAGGCTTCAATTTTTACTTCGGTTCGAAGCGATTTATCGATCCGGACAAATCTTTCGATTGGATTCGCTCATTAGAAGGGACTGTCGACCGTGTTGCTGTGGTCGTGAATGCCGATTCAGACTTGCTATCGAGAATTCGCGACTCGGGTTGTTTTGAGTTTATTCAATTCCATGGAGATGAATCGCCGAAAGAGTGTATCGCCTGCGCCGCGCGCGAATGGATTCGTGCCGTGCGAGTCAAAGACACTTCCTCGCTCGAAGCAGCACTTGATTTTCCGACTCCCCACCTTCTTCTGGATGCATGGTCACCGGCTGCTTACGGCGGCACAGGGCACATAGCCGACTGGAAAATGCTTGGCAAATTTTTGCGCCAGAATTCCTCGAGAAAGTTTGTGCTGGCCGGGGGGCTTACACCTGGGAATGTCAGCGAAGCCATTCGAATCGTTAGGCCTTCAGCCGTCGATGTCGCAGGCGGGGTTGAATCTGAACCGAGAAAGAAAGATGCCATTTTGGTCAAAGCATTCATCGATGGTGCTGCTCGAGCCTCGTATCAGGGGGAAGATTGGGCTTGACTCAGATCTACTTGCCTCGGTTGATTTTTTAAGCCCGAAGTTTGCAATTTTCGACTAATCGGATTTTATCTCATCTCACCACAATGCCACCTTTTTCTGAAGCCCATCTGCGCGCTGCTCTGCTTTTTGCAGTCATCCTCCTAGCCGGCTGCGTCACGGATAATCGTCACCGCATGGTGGTTAGCGTTGCCGATCAAAAGATGATTGTTCTTCGGGATGGGAAGCCGTTCTCGATGTATCCTGTATCCACTTCCAAATTTGGTGTTGGCGATACCCCCGGGTCCTATGCCACACCTCTCGGCGTTTTGCGCGTGAAAGAAAAAATTGGGCACGGCCTTCCTCCGGGATCGGTTTTCAAAAGCCGCAAACCCACAGGCGAAGTTCTTGTGATCGACGCCCCCGGACGTGATCCTATTGTTACGCGCATCCTATGGCTAGAAGGTCTTGATAACAGGAATCAAAATGCTTATCGACGTTACATCTACATTCACGGCACTCCTGAGGAGCGCAATATTGGAAAGCCGGTCAGCTATGGCTGCATCCGCATGAAATCGAAGGATATCATCGAACTCTTCAATACGGTTGGTCTGAATTCGAAAATTTTAATCACTCCAAATTCCTTGCCTCCAACCCTGACAATCGTTGTGCCTCAACGTGATTCCCGAAACTTCTCCGACTACCGCTAACTTCTAAATTTCCCGAAATGCAAAAAGCCTTCATTTTTTCTCACATCAAACGCCAGTCTCCGATGGGTACATGACAATCGATTCCCCCAAGCCATCTGTAATGAATCCTCTCGAGGAACGCATTATTTACAAGTTTCGCAATGGGTTGCTGCTTGCTGAGGCACTTACCCATCCCAGTATTTCGCTTGAGCGCAAAAATTATCCTTTCGACAACCAACGTCTGGAATTTCTCGGCGATGCCGTGATTCAGGTTGCCGTCACGGAGCATCTTTTCCGCATGTTTCCTGAATTTGGCGAGGGTCAACTAACAAAGCTCCGAACTCGCATCGTATCCCGCCCAGCCCTAAGAGATCGCGCTCTGGCACTTGATCTCGGCAGTTTCATCATGATGGGACGTGGCGAAGAAGCTAGCGGGGGACGAGATCGCGCCTCCACCTTGGCGGATGCTTTTGAATCCCTCGTTGGGGCGATTTATCTGGATGGCGGTTTTGACGCCGCTCGTATCTTCATTCTCCGCCAAATGGAATCGGTATTCGGCGAAATTGCCAATCAGCCAGATGAGATCAACCCAAAAGGCTACCTTCAAGAAATTCTCCAGGCCATAGAACCCTCCGCTCCGGACTACCAAATCCTCTCACAGACAGGGCCTGAGCACTCCAAGGTTTTTATCTGTTGTGTGCTTTGGAATGGGCTGGAATTGGGGAGGGGATGTGGTTGCAGTAAAAAAGAGGCCCAAGTCGCAGCCGCCCAAGTCGCCCTCTCAGACCGTCTTTGGGAGCATGCTATTAAGCCATCTCTGCCTAAGAAAAAGAAACGAAAATGATCTATCAACTTCCATTGCAAACGACCGGGTTTGCGGTCGGCCTCCTGCTGTTCATCTCGCACGCTCTTGGTCTGATCAAGCCATTTGCAACCATCAACTTCGTCCGAGCATTTCCCCGGTCCCGTGTTGCGGGTACTGTGTTGTTGCTCTTTGCTGCTGTCTGGAGCTTTCTCCTAGTGACCAATATTGATCTTGGGGAGTTTTCGCGATTACGCGGTTTGATGCTTCTCGGTATCGTTATAGGTGCCTTGTTGTCTTGGTTGTATGTGGAGGAGTTTCTGGCGGTGCGGTCGTTGGGCATGCTTTTACTTCTCGCTTCCGAGCCCATTTTGGAATCCTGCGCTCTGCGCATTGAGGAAAGCCGACTTCTTCTTGTCTCTTTGGCCTATGCCTGGATCATCGCCGGACTTTTCTTCGTCGGCATGCCATACCTTTTGAGGGATGCTGTAAAAATCCTGACCGCCAAAAAACAAATCTGGCTTCTGTCCGCGCTCGGAGGGCTTCTCTACGGAGCCGTCCTCATGACCGCCGCCTTGATCTGGTGGTGAACCTCACCATTCCACGCCCACCACAGTCAGGGTTACTGAATGGTGCGGCGTGCCGGTGCCGGTGTCCTTTGAGACATTTTTCTCACCAGTTCCATAGCTTGCAGGAGCTGCTGGATTCAAAAGTTGCCATGGTTTTTCGACGTCAAAAATTTGTTTCACAATTCCATCAATCTCAGGCTTCAACTCGGGCGCTTGCGTGGTGATCTCGCGTTCCCGCCCCTGCGGTGCCACAAAATCCTGAGCCATCAGACTTCCTGACAGAATCAGAATGGAAAAAAACACTCGTGCTTTCATTTTTTTAAAATACCACTCGGAATCATTCGTGGCAAGTGAGGGAGGTGCCCCGGAAAACCGGAAATCTTGACGCAATGGAGCCCTCTCCCCTAAAGTGCCTTTCTCGCAATGCTGTTTCGATATTTATTGATTTCTCTCGCCGCCCTCCTGTTTGTTTTCCCTTTGGCGGAAGCCCAAACTCCGGAGTCTACCACGCCTGCTCCGCCGCCTAAACGGCAGCAGGTCAACTCGGATGTCACTCCCAAGGAGCAGGCTGATTTTGATAAGGCTGCGGCTTCAGATCAGGAAGGCTCTTTATCTACCGCACTCGGTGGCTACCGTCGTTTCATAAAAAACCATCCAGCATCCCCGCTTGCTATGAAGGCTCAATTCCGAATTGCTCAAATTTATGACGATCTCGGCGACAGCACGAAGGCTTTCAATTCTTATCAGAAGCTTGTGACCCAATACCCGGACACTCCCGATTTCGAGCGCTCGGTGAATCGTCAGGTTGTCATTGCCAATGAGTATCTCGCGGGAAAAAAAGTCAAATTTCTCGGCTTGGCCTTCCTCTCCGGCACCGACCGCGCTGAGGAGATGTTTGCCTCTATTATCCAAAACTCCCCCTACAGCAAAAATGCTCCAATCGCGCAGTTCAATCTCGGGCTGACTTACGAACGTCAAAACCGCGTTGAGGATGCTGCCAAAGCCTACCAAGGTGTTCTTGACCGCTACCCAAACAGCTCCATCGCCGATGATGCCATGTATCAGATCGGCTACATCTACATGCGGCTTGGGCAGACCGGTAAAACTCAAGATCTTTCCGCTCTGGTTAAAGCAAAAAACACCTTCGAAGATTTCTTACTCCAATATCCTGCCAGCGAAAAGGCCGCGCAGGCCAAGGACAATGTCGTGAGCCTCGGCTCCAAAGAATCCAACGATCTCATGAGCATCGCTAAGTTTTATGATCGCTTCAAAAACTACCGCGCCGCCGCTATATACTACAACGACATCATCCGACGAGCTCCTGATTCTGCGGATGCCGTAGCGGCACGCGACCGTGTTCAGGAAATCCGCAGCGAATCAGGGGATGAAGCCCTTCGCACCGGCCCTGAGCAGGTGCAAACCGGTGAAATTGCATCCCTCCGCCGCAGGTTGCAAGCGCAAGTCGAAACCTCATCCCTCGCCGATTTCAACGGCCCGCCCCGTCAAGATATCGTCACCGACGAATTGCCTGTCGTAAGCAGACCAAAGCTCCGAACTGATTCGAGGGATGTTGCTCCGATGCCAGCAGTGGAACCCAACTTGCCCAATCCATGAAGACCACACACGCTGCACTTTTTGCTGCCGTCTTGATGCTTGCTGGTTGCGGTTACAAACTGGGTGAGATTCGCCCGACGCCCATGCGCTCGGTGAAGGATTTATCCGTTCCGACTTTTAAAAATAACACCTACGAGCCTCGCATAGAGGTGCTGTTTGCCGACACTCTCTTGAAGCGCCTTCAGCAGGATGGCAGTTACCGTATCGTCAACTCCGACCAAGCGCATGCCATACTGAACTGCACCATCACCAAGGTCGATCGCAACCCCCTTCGCTCCGTTCAGAATAATGTTCTTGCGACCAGTGAATTTGGTCTGACCGTTCAGGTGCGCTATGATGTTGTTGATCAAAAAACCGGAGCTATCCTCATGAGCGGATCCGCTGTTGGCAGGACCTCGTTTTTCAGTGGCAACGACCTCCAGACGATTGAGCGCCAAGCCATTTCAAACGCTGCCGCCGATCTTGCAAGCAACATTGCCGCCCAGATCACTGAAGGTTGGTAAATCGGTCCACCCGCTGTGCTAAGCGTCGTTCCCACACCCATTGGAAACCGACAGGACATCACACTGCGGGCCGTTGAAGTTCTGAAGACTGCCGACTTGATCGCGGCCGAGGATACCCGCCACAGCGGACTTCTCCTTCAACATCTCGGCATCAGGAAGCCGTTCCTCAGCCTTCACGGTCACAACGAGTCGTTCCGTTGTGAGGATGTCGCCAACCGCATATCAGGGGGCTTACACGTCGCCCTGATCACAGATGCCGGCATGCCTGGCATTTCCGATCCTGGCTACCGCCTCATCCGCACCTGCATAGACCGGGGATTGCAGGTCAGCGTGCTCCCGGGGCCTTCCGCCGTCCTCACGGCCCTCGTCGGTTCAGGGTTCCCGTGCGACCGTTTTTTCTTCGGTGGCTTCCTGCCGGTCAAAAGCGGTAGGCGCTCCAATGAACTCACTGCTGCCGCCGCAAGGAGCGAAACGAGCATTTACTTCGAGTCCCCGCACCGCATACTTAAAACACTAGCCACCCTCGATACGATCTGCCCCGGGCGCACTGTCTGCGTCGCGCGCGAACTCACCAAAACCTTCGAAGAATACCGCCGCGAGATACCATCCGCCCTCATTTCCCACTTTGAGAAGCATCCGCCTAAAGGCGAGATCACGCTTGTAATTCCCGCTGGATCAAGTGCGGTCGATGAGGCGGTTTCGTCCGAAGACGACGATTGACCATGCCGCCACTGACGCCGCGACAGCGTTTGCTTCGACTCGGAATCATAGCCCTCTCAGCTCTGCTCGTAGCCTTCCCTCTTCTCAAAAGCCTGATCCCATCACTTCCCGCACTTCCCTGCGGTTTCAAATTCCTCACCGGCCTTCCCTGCCTCTTCTGCGGTGGCACACGCTCCGCCTGCGCAGCTCTTCACGGGGACTTCGCTTATTCGTTTTACCTGAATGCCCTTTCGATCCCGGTGCTTTGTTTCATCTTTCTCCTCGCATTCGCAAGCGCTGCGGAGATCGTGCGCGGCCGTCCCTTCGCCTACTGGCAATCGCTCTCGAAGCCTGTTTTCAAAATCTGGCCCGGCTTGATTCTCCTCCTGCTCGCCTGGTGGGGCGTCCACATGATCACAGCCCTGCGAACACCCAAGCCCGAGTTGTTGAATCCTGACAAACCCATCGCCACCCGACTCCGCGCTTTTTTCCGCTGAATCAACCTATTCCAAGTTTCGCAAAAATTCTGTAATTCATAAAATTATAACTTTTTATGGCTTTCATCATTTCAAAGCGCTTCTGGGCACATCGACCGATACTATGCCCAAGGCTTTTTTTTAATGTCCCTCTGCCGACGCCGATAGTCGTTTTCCTTGAACTCGCGGTCATGACGCCGCGCATACCTGCTTTGTGTTTGTTCCATTTCGGGTCTCTTTCTTTAGTGGGCCCCTCACGGTTTTTCGAGGTAGGACCAAAATCAGCATCCAGCCGTGGCAGGATGCCTTCAACCACTTGTATTCCTCACATGCAAACGTGTTACGGAAAACTCCGCTCCGTTTTCCGTAAGTCAGGAGTGGTGATATGGTGATGTCAGCGATTCACAATCGAATTATTGCACTACCCAGACTGAGATGGCCTGAGCGCTATCAGGCCACAATATAGCGGATTAGCTCTGGACCGTGGTAAACAAAGCCTGTGTAGAGTTGAACCAAGTTCGCGCCAGCTTCGATTTTTTCGTGTGCGGAGGCGGCATCCATGATTCCTCCCGAGGCAATGATCGGAAGGTCGGTGGCCGAGCGTAAGATGCGCACAACTTCCGTGGAACGCTGGCGTAGCGGAGTTCCGCTGAGGCCCCCTTGCTGATCCGAATTTTTCGGAATCGAGCTGTGATCCAATGTGGTGTTCGTTGCAATAAGCCCGGCGAGGCGCTCGGACTCGGCTAACGCAGCAATATCTCGCACAGCTTCGTCCGTGAGATCCGGAGCGATTTTGACCAGTAGTGGCTTGATATTGTTTATGCGTTTGAGGGTCCGAATGATCTCCGTTAGGGAGTCTCGGTCCTGCAGTGAGCGTAGATTCGGGGTATTGGGAGAGCTCACATTCACCACAAAATAATCCCCAAAGGGCAGCAGAAGCTTGTAGCTTGTTGCGTAGTCCGAAGCTGCCTGCTCATTTGGAGTCAGCTTCGACTTACCGATATTAATGCCCACTGGCACGCGAGGCCATCTACCGTTTTGCTTCTGACGGGCAAGGCGTTCGGCCACCACGCTCGCACCAGCATTGTTAAAGCCCATACGGTTTATTAGAGCTTGTTGCGAGGGATATCGAAAACAACGCGGTTTGGAGTTTCCGGGTTGTGCAAGGGCAGTGATGGTGCCCGCTTCGACAAATCCAAAACCCAAAGCCTCCCAGGCACGCAGGGCGTTGGCATTTTTATCCATGCCCGCCGCGAGGCCTATATGATTCGGAAATGTCAGACCAAAAAGCTTGGTGGGTTTTTGTGGAGTGGCGCCGAATGCTGCTCTCAGGAGGGAAGGCGGAGTCATGCGCAAGCCAAGGATGGCCAGATTGTGCGCAGCCTCTGCCGGAAGCATGAAAAAGAAAGGACGTAGGAGCTTATGGTAGAGATTCACGAACCTAAAAATTAACTGACCACGGGAGTCGCAAAAAGAAAAATGCAGTCGGCTGGAAGCTTACTGCGCCGTGTCGATATTGTGCGATGCTGCGAGGGGATCCAGCGGGTGGTAAATGACGATTCCGAAGTGGTCGTCGGAGCTTTTGAGGTGGTCGGAATTTATTGTCGGCAAAGACCTCTTCCAAGAAGTGCATTAGGCTAATATATCTGCCGTCGCAGCGACCACAGAGGTATCTCTAGAGCTCCACGAGGGCCAAAGGATACTCCCGCTTGTAATCAATAGACTTCAGGTACAACATGCGCGCAGAGGTGAGGGTGATTTCGTAAAAAGTCCATCAATCCAAACCATGAAAATTCACCCATGGTGGTTCGATGTCATCGTGAATCTCGAGTGTATAGTTGACGTACGGCGTCCCGAGCAGAGCCTCTCCCACTTGTGCTGTGCTTTGACCAATTGGCAAGGCGCTCAGTTTTCGCGTTTAACGTGCTTCATCAAGTGCTGGAATTTTTCCTCGCCCTTGAAAACAACCTCCATTGGCAAGAGTTGCTGAAACTTGGAATTTGATGTCGCTGGCGCGGAGATGCTGAGTGCGAGCAGGAAGGCGAGGATCTTCATTTTCGTGACGCTCGATGCGAATAGGAAGCTGCCAGATGCGTTTCTATTCCGCAGTGAGGGCGAAGCGCTCGGAGCCGAGGAGGCCGGATTTCTCGAGGAAGTAGTCGTAACCGCCAGGGTATGAGTTGACTTGCCCCGCATTGATGTGGAGGACGCGGTTGGCGAGTTTGCGGAGGAAGTGGACATCGTGAGAGATAAAGACCAGCGTGCCCTCGTAAGCTTCAAGCGCTAGAACGAGCGACTCCACTGTGAGGATGTCGAGGTGCGTCGTCGGTTCATCCATGAGGAGGAGGTTCGGGGGATTGACGAGAAACTTTACAAGATTGAGACGGGTTTTTTCTCCACCGCTGAGGACGGCTGTTTTCTTGTGGATGTCATCGCGCTTGAAGAGGAATGAGCCCAGAATGCTGCGAGCCTCGTCTTCGCGGAGAGTGCCGTTTGAGGAGAGGATTTCATCAAGCAATGAGTGGTTCGGATTCAGTGTTGCGGCGCGGTGTTGGCTGAAGTAGCCGATCTTGGAATTGCTACCGAACGTGCATTTGCCTTTTTGGAATTCCACTACACCGGCGAGAATTTTGACGAGAGTTGATTTGCCGGCGCCGTTTGGTCCAACCAAGGCGACCCGCTCACCGCGCTCGATAAGGAGGTCGAGATTTCGGTAAACGACATGGTCGCCGTAGGCCATCTGAACACCCTCGAGCATTGCGACCCGTTGCCCGCCGCGCTCTGGTTGGGGAATACGGAAACGAAAGGGTTTCTTCGGAGGTTCGGGACGCTCAATTTTTTCCATCCGCTCGATCTGCTTTAGCTTGCTCTGGGCTTGGGCGGCTTTGGAGGAAACGGAACGGAATCTGTCGGCGAATTCTTGCAGGGCACTTATTTCCTTTTGCTGGTTCTTGTAAGCCGCAGCTTGGATTTCGTAGTTGCGCTCACGCTGCTGCATGGCGGCGGAGTAGTTGCCCTTGTAGTGAATGAGCTTCGGATTAGCGATTTCGTAAACCCCGTCGATGAGGGCGTCCATGAACTCCAGATCGTGCGAAATAAGCAAAAGCGCGCTCGAGCAGGTCTTCAAATACTGTTGCAGCCAGAGAAGTGAAAGGAGATCGAGGTGGTTAGTTGGTTCGTCGAGAAGTAAAAGGTCTGGCTCCATGACCAGAAGGCGTGCGAGGTGGGCGCGCATGACCCATCCGCCGCTGAGTTCCCGTGCGGGTCGGCTCCAATCTGACTCCCTGTAGCCAAGGCCAGTGAGCATTTTTTTGGCCTTCGCTTCGACATGCGAACTGCTGAGCGCCTCGTGTTTGGTATGGGCCTCAAGGTATTCCGCACCTTCGACATTTCCGGTGGCTTCGAGGGCGGCGAGTTGCTTTTCGAGTGCTTGAAGTTCACCTGCGCGGCCACAAGCGATGTCGAGAGCAGTTTCCGAATGCACAGCCTCAGCCTCCTGAGGCAGGTAGCCGAGAGTGGTCCACTCATCGCGTTGCACCGTTCCGTCATCAGGGTCGTCCCTTTTTAAAATCAGTGAGAAGAGCGTGGATTTGCCGGCGCCGTTCGGGCCGACCAGAGCGATGCGTTCGCCATAGTTGACTTGCATATCGGCGCCTTCGAAGAGCAGGCGGCCACCATGGGATTTTTTCAGATTGCGGATTGTGAGCATGTCAGCGGGTTATCAGTTTAAATTTCAAAAAGGGCAGCTCTAACAAATGACAGGAGTCGAGCGCCCTGACAATCCGTTGCTGGGTGAAGGTTCACGCACCGAGCGGGTTCTCGAGGACGACCCATTCTTGTATCGGAGCACTTCCTATCAGGTGCTTCTCAACAATGCGCTCACATCGTTCCGGGGTCACTTCGCCATACCATATGCCCTCTGGATAGATGAGCATCCAAGTGCCTTTGCAGCAAATGCGAAAACAGGCGGCCTTGGATCGTAATACAGGAACGCTGAGCTTTTTTTATGCGCTCCTTCAGAACCTCCCATGTCTCAAGCCCATGGCTTTCCGCGCAGCAATCCGGTTCCACGCAGAGGAAGACATGCCGCTACGCGGTATCGATGCCCATTTTTGAAAAACCGGCATCGGTTGGATTCATTCTGAACTTCGCTACAAAGAGGTGCCTGGACGCCTGTCTTACCTACGCCGGAGCTGCGGCGGGAAGACCTCCTGATGGAAATTCAGGCTTGATGGGCGACTGGGGTTCATGTGCCGAGTCCGATGGCGGCGGTGGAAGTGGTGGCGGCGCAACCTCGACAATCGGGGGATTCTGGATGTTCCCGTGGTCGAGAATTTCCTTCACATGCGAGGCATCGAGGGTTTCGTATTCAAGAAGGGCTTTGGCGAGGGTCTCCACTGCTTGGCGTCTTTCCTCCAGAAGGACGCGGGCTCGCTCGTAAGCTTCATCGATGATGCGCTTTACCTCGGTGTCGATTTGCTGCGCGGTGTGCTCGCTATATTCGCGAGGGCGTGAAATGTCGCGGGCCAAGAACACATGTTCGCCGCCATCGGCGAAGCTGATCATTCCAAGCGAGCTCATACCCCATTCACAAACCATCTTGCGGGCGAGGCTGGTAGCTTGGCGGATATCGCCTGAGGCGCCGTTTGAAATGTCTTTGGTGAACATTTCTTCGGCAATGCGTCCTCCCATAGTGACGGCGAGGAGGTCGAGTGCCTCTTTCTGCTGGGTCGAATATTTGTCGCCCTCGGGCAGATACATCGTGGCACCAAGATAAGGACCGCGCGGAATGATGGTAACCTTGTGGAGCGGGCTCGTATGCTCAAGGAGAACATTCAGAATCGCGTGTCCTGCTTCATGCCATGCAGTAGAGATTTTCTCCCTCTCGCTCATGGCCATGCTGCGGCGCTCCTTGCCCCAGCGGACTTTGTCACGGGCCTCTTCAAGTTCACGCATGGTGACAGCTTTAAGACCTTTTCTCGCAGCGAGGAGAGCAGCTTCATTCAGGACATTTGCCAGCTCCGCGCCCGAGTAGCCAGGGGTGCCACGAGCGAGCACGGCGAGATTCACTCCCTCAGCGACTTTCACTTTTTTTGCATGAACTTTTAGGATTTCCTCGCGGCCTTTGACATCGGGGAGGGCAACGGTTACCTGACGATCAAAGCGGCCTGGACGTAGAAGAGCCGGGTCGAGGACATCCGGGCGGTTTGTCGCGGCGATGATAATGACACCCTCTTGGGTATCGAAGCCGTCCATTTCCACGAGGAGTTGATTGAGCGTCTGCTCACGCTCGTCATGTCCACCGCCCATGCCGTGTCCGCGATGGCGGCCCACGGCGTCGATTTCGTCAATGAACATCAAGCAGGGTGCAGATTTTTTCCCCTGCTCGAACATGTCTCGAACGCGCGAGGCACCCACGCCGACAAACATTTCTACAAAGTCCGAACCGCTGATTGAAAAGAAGGGCACATCCGCCTCGCCTGCGATGGCGCGGGCAAGCAGGGTTTTTCCGGTTCCCGGCGAACCAACCATGAGAATGCCCTTTGGAATGCGTCCACCGAGCTTCTGAAACTTCTTGGGATCCTTCAAAAATTCCACCAGTTCCTGAACTTCGTCCTTCGCTTCCTCGACGCCAGCCACATCTTTGAATGTGATGCGATTTTTATCTTTAGAGAGCATTCGGGCTTTTGATTTGCCGAAGTTGAGTGCTCCCTTGCCTGCCATTTTGATCTGCGAACGGAAGAAGAAATAAAGGATGGCCAAGAAAAAAACGATCGGCAGGAAACTACCTACTATGATCGGCCCCCAGTCGGATTTAGGCGTGATCGCCGCGCTGACACCCGCTTCTGTGAGTTCACTATTGATTGCTGGTCCGTTGAATTGTGTAAAAATCGGCGTTTGGAAGGAGACGGGAACCTCTTCGCCGGTTGTTGGTGAAGGGAGCTTGAACTTGCCCTCGAAATATTGCGTTTCGAGGCCCTGTTTGACGACAAGCTGAAGCGGCGACTCGGGAGTGACGACGAGTTTCCCTTGCTTCACTAATTGTATGAAACGCGGATACTGAATTTGCTGAATCTGGGCGAGATTGTTTCCCCGGAATAAAAACGCGCCGCCGATCAGGGCGAAAGCGATGGCGAAGAGCACGAGGCCGCGCCAGTTGGGTTGTGGGTCTTGACCTCCGCTTTGACGTTGGCGGTTGTCATTTGATGGCTTCTGGTTTTCGTCTGACATTTCCGTAACCATCGCGCAAGATGCTGACTTGGCAAATGCAAAAAACACTTAAGAACAGCGCTCTGGTTGTATCCATCCACGATGTGAGTCCGCTCACGCTCGGCAAAACGGAGCAGATCCTCGACGATCTCAAAAATATCGGCTGTGCCTCGACATCGTTGCTCGTCATTCCTGATCATCATAAGCTAGGACGAATTTCGCTGAATGCTCCTTTTGCCGAGTCTCTGCGCGAGCGGGTTTCAGAAGGTCATGAGCCCGTCCTACATGGCTATTACCACCTACGGGAGAAGCAAGCGGCGGATAGTGTTTTAAAAAAAATGGTCACCCAATTTTATACCGCGGGCGAGGGGGAATTCTTCGATCTGAGTGAAGCGGAAGCCCACGAGAGACTGTCTCTTGGTGTGTCGGAATTTAACAGCTGTGGACTTACCTCTGCTGGATTCATAGCACCGGCCTGGCTTTTAGGAGATGAAGCAGAATGCGCAGTTCGTGCTCACGGCTTTAAATACACGACACGAATTGCCACAGTGAGCGACTTCTCCAATGGAAATGTGCACAGGGCGAGAAGTCTTGTCTGGAGCGTGCGTGCTCACTGGCGTCGTGTGTTCAGCTTGGCATGGAATTATCTGCTTGCTATCACCCTCCGTGATGCCCCGCTTCTGCGTGTTGGTATTCACCCGCCTGACTGGGATCATGCCGCGATCCGTAATCAGATTTTAAAGCTCACATCCACTGCGCTTGCGGGAAGGTGTGCAATGACATATCAGCAATGGCTCGTTATATCACGAGGACAAGAATGAGTCGCTTCACATCATGCGCCGATCTGCACATCCACTCCCGCCACAGTGACCGGGCAGCTGATTGGGTTCTCCGACGTCTGGATTTTCCTGCCAGTGCCTCGGACCCCTTTGAACTCCATCGCAAACTCCGAGCAGGGGGGATGCGGTTTGTCACCCTCACGGACCAAAATACCATCAATGGTTGCTTGGAAATTGCACACCTTCCCGATGTGATCATAGGGGAAGAAGTTTCCACGGTTTTTCCAGAGGACGAATGCCGCGTGCATCTTTTAGTTTGGGGCATCACAGAGTCCCAGCACCGTGATATCCAGAAGGCGAGGGAGAGTATTTACGACCTGCAGAAGTATCTTTTTTCGGAAAACATCGCGCACTCGGTGGCCCATCCTTTTCACAGTGTGAACGGCAAGCTCACGGAGTTGCATATCCAAAAGCTCATCCTTTTGTTCCAGCATTTCGAGTCGATTAATGGCCGTTACTGCGGACTGTTGAGCGAGACAGCGCGTGAGGTCCTCTGCGCACTGACTCCACGTCAAATCGAGATGTTCAACGCCCGCACTGGCATTGCACCAACGCATGCTGAGCCATGGAAAAAAGTCTTTACTGGCGGATCCGATGACCAGGGGGGGACAAGTCCTGCCGTGGCCTTTACTGAAACGCCTGCAGCAGTGGATGCTTTTGCCTTTTTGGAACATATCCGCACAGGGCGCTGCTCGGCTGCTGGACGACCCGGAACGCCTCTCGCTATGGCCCATGGCACATATAGTACCGCCATCGAATACGCAAAGGATCGTCTTCCTTTGAAACCTGGCGACCCTACATCCGTTTTGCTTGAAAAGATCACCTCGCGTTTTATGGAGGGTCGCGATCCGACAGAATTTTCGCTTTCCGACAAGTTTGGATTTCTCACGCAGGGCATTCTGACAGGGAAAATTTTTGATATTGCCAAGTCCGGCAGTATTTCGCTCTGGAAGCAGCTTTCGGAGGCGCTGAATCAACCGGAACTCAAAGCTGCCATGGCCCGTGATACCGCGGGAATCGCCGAGGCCGAACGGCGTGCCTTTTTAATGGCAAACCTCATCGCAAACAAGATCGGCTATCGACTCGTTACCGAGTTCATTCAACAAATCTCCAAAGGAAAGTTTCTTGAAAGCATCCAGACCATCATCCCACTGGCGCCTGTTGTTGCTTTGCTAAGTCCATATATTCACGCCTTCCGACTGCCGAAGCGCGATTGGATGCGGCAGACCGCCCTTCCAATCTCAGGCGCGGTGCCGGAATTTTTGAAAAACAAAAAACGGGCCTGGTTCACAGACACTCTTGAGGATGTCAATGGTGTCGCAACCACGATCCGCAAGATGACAGCTGCAGGCGTCGCGGCTGGTCATGACGTTACCATCATGACTTGTCGCTCGGAGATTGCTGACCACGGGGTTCCCCTAAAAAATTTCGATCCCATTGGCGAATTTGAACTTCCCGAGTATGAATTACAGCGCCTGAGCTTCCCTCCAGTCCTCCAAATTTTCGACTACCTTCAGCAGGAGGGCTTTTCTGAGCTGATCATCAGCACGCCTGGTCCCACGGGGCTCTGTGCCCTTGCAGCCGCCAAAATTCTTGGCCTTCGAGCGGTCGGTATCTACCACACCGACTTCCCGCAATATGTCCGCATCCTCACGGACGACTCTTTTATGGAGACCCTTACATGGAACTATATGCACTGGTTCTACAGCCAACTCGATGTCCTCTATGTAAACTCCGAAGACTACCGCAAATGCTGGATCGAGCGGGGAATCCCCCAGGAGCGTCTCCGCATCCTGCCAAGAGGGCTGGATACAAACCTTTTCCATCCTTCCAAGCGAGACCAGCGTTTTTGGAAGTCACGCGGCCTCCGCGAGGGCGAGCTGGTCATGCTTTTTGTCGGCAGGGTTTCGAAAGAAAAAAACCTCGATCTTCTTGTGGCGGCAACGCGGCGTCTGGCAGGGGGTAGCGCGCATGTGAGGCCGGTAATTGTTGGTGATGGGCCTTACATGGCCGAGATGAAGCGCCTACTCATCGATGCCATTTTTACCGGCTACCTCGGCGGCGAGGATCTCGCCCGAGCCTACGCCTCAGCTGATTTTTTCGTCTTTCCCAGTACCACCGACACCTTCGGAAATGTCATCCTTGAGGCCCAAGCCAGTGGAATTCCAGTTATCGTCTCGGATGTCGGAGGCCCTAGGGATCTCGTTTCCCACGGGATTGATGGGTTTGTAACCAAAGGCCAAGACGCAGCAGACCTGGCTGAAGCTATTCGCAAGCTTGCTGCGGATGCCGATCTCAGAACAAGCATGGGAGTTTCTGGTCGGTCCCGTGTCGAGACCCGTGACTGGACCGAGGCCTTTCATAAATTCTGGCACGAATCGCCAGAGTAAACATGCGATTCAGGAAAACCTGACGAACTCACGCAGGAACTGTCCCCACAGGAAAAACATTCCGCGCACCGAGTAGCGGATCATTTCATCCTTGTCGCGCACCAGAATACCTCTCGCGATGTTGTGCTCGAGTTGCGTGCGAAGTTCCCTCTCCATGTCCGCGCGAAGATTCGCCGCCTGCATGGGCAGAAGCTCCATATCGCTTTGTTTACACAGAAAATCGAAGTGCGATAAGGAGAGTTCCTCCACGCTGAGTTGCTCATATTCCGTGTTAATAACCGTCTGCGGCAGGAGATGCATGCCGTAGGAAAACGGATAGTTCCAAGTCATGAAAATCCGTCCATCTGCCGAGCGCGATGTGAAAGTGACATAGAAAAAGGCAAACCTGTCTTGTTCCAAGAGACAGATCGAGGACGAGACGCGCTTCTCAGGATTATGAAAAAGCCGGTAAAAATGGCGCGTGTTGTCGTGGTTCCAATCCACATCATCCACATACTCGAAACCAAGTGCCTCCATCTCATCCGAGAGGGGTGAAAAATCTGGGAACTTGCTGGATGGCAGAGGCGGGCACTTTTCAAGCTGGCGGTGAAGAGGTAGTCGCACTCGGCGTATGCGGGTCAGAATTTCAAGCCACGGGAGGAAAATCCATGTCGATGCAAAAACCGCTCCGAGAACGATACTGCCTCCCAGAAGCCAGCCGGCAAGGAAGGAAGTGGCAATGAAGCCGAGAGTACCTATTCGGAAAAATACTTGGTTTTGAAAACTGCGTAGAGCAACGGAAAAAAATCCCACCGCAGCCACCACGCAAAGCTCCGAAATCATCGAGCCTCCCTTGCTTTTAAGAAGCGTTCCAATTGTGCCACATCGAAATCCGCCAGCACCTCGCCATCCGGCATCTCCAGTGTTGGAGCCTTCGTCTGTCCTGAGATTTGCTTCATGCGATCAAAGGCGGAGCGATCTGCAAAAACATCCACCGCCGTGTGTGCTATGCCTCTCGATTGAAGCCACGAAATGGCATCGGAGCACCAAAAACAACCTGGTTTCACATATACGACCATATTCAATTTGAAATCATCTCCATAGACAGGACAGAAAGCGGCAGGAGTGCTGCCCCTGACAATTCGCTTCTGAAAATCATAATAAAAACTTCATTCTCTGTGCTGTCTGTGTCCTCTGCGGTCAATTATTTGTCGCTAGGGTTATGAAACACCCAACATTTGGAAGGGCAGCACTTTCTCGACAATCCGTCATTCGTCAAGGCGCAATACCCCAACGCTACTTGTTTTTCAGCTTTTCCAGCTTGGGCGCAATCACCGCCTGAACATACGGGTGGTTCGGATTTCTCGCCGTGAAGTCCTGATGGTAGCTCTCGGCTGGGAAAAATTCCGTCGCATCGATGATCTCGCTAACGATGGGATCGCGGAACCGTGCTTGGGCATCGGCCTTGGACTTCTCTGCCAGTGCGCGCTGGGCCGGGTTCTGTGCGATGATGATTGAGCGATATTGTGTGCCCCGGTCTGCCCCCTGCCGGTTCAGCGTTGTGGGGTCATGGGCATCCCAGAAGAGATCGATGATCTTCTCGTAGGAAACCACCGCCGGATCGTAGGTGATCTTCACCACTTCTGCGTGACCTGACTGGCCTGTGCAAACTTCCTCGTAGGTCGGGTTCGGATTTTTTCCCGCAGCATAGCCGCTCACCACCGATTTGATGCCCGGCTGGCCTTGATAGACCGCTTCCACGCACCAGAAACATCCACCCCCCACGACTGCGATTTCTTCGTTCATTGGTTCACCAAAGCACACCGCGCAGCTGAGCGCCAGCATCGCGAGCAGGATAAAAGGCTTCATGAGTTACCAATAAATCCAGACTCCATTCCGTCGCAAGCCAGACGCTTTCGCCGAGCGTTCTTCTTTGCGTTCAGCCGTTCCTTGGGGGTTAATGCCGCGTGCTCAGTGATTCCCATTTCAAGATTGTCGTGGTCGGCGGAGGCGCAGCTGGTTTCTTTGGAGCCATTGCCGCTGCCGAGTCCGCGCCGCATGCCCGCGTGGTGATCTTGGAAAAAGGCCCCCGCACACTTTCGAAAGTCCTAATCTCAGGCGGTGGGCGCTGCAATGTGACTCACTCCTGCTTCGATCCCCGCGAACTTTCCCGCCGCTACCCGCGAGGAGGTCGGGCGCTCATCGGTCCCTTCAATCGCTTCGGTCCGGCGGACATGATCGCATGGTTTGAGAGCCGTGGCGTTCGACTGAAAACCGAGGCAGATGGACGCATGTTTCCTGTCACGGATTCCTCTCAAACGATCATCGACTGCCTCACCACCGCCGCCGAGAAGTCAGGCGTTCGAGTTCTCACTAACACAGCTCTCAACGCCATCGAAAAGCGCCAAGGTGGAGGCTTCTTGCTCAATCTCTCAAATGGCGAGCGCATGGAGTGCGACCGCCTGCTCTGGGCGGGTGGGGGATGCCGCACCGAGGACCATCCCGCCGTTTCGCTCGGGCATTCGCTCATGCCGCCGGTGCCTTCGCTTTTCACCTTTCACATTGACACTCCTTGGCTGCGCGAATTGCCGGGAATCTCCGTTACTTCGGCTCAGGTCGCCGTCCCAGGAACGGACTTGAAAGAATGCGGCCCGGTGCTCATCACACACACCGGTCTGAGCGGTCCTGCCGTCCTCAGGCTCTCCGCTTGGGGCGCAAGGGAACTTTACGACCTCCGATATGAGTTTCCCTTGCGGATCAACTGGCTTCCTCAAACCAATCGGGACTACCTCGTCGATGACCTCCAAACCCGCCGCGAAACATCGGGCGCTCAGACGATCCTCCGCACCCGATGGAATCCACTGCCCGCGCGCCTTTGGGAGTCTTTAGTCATTCAAGCCGGCATCGCTCCCGATACGAAATGGGCACGCCTGTCCCGCCCCCAAGCCCTCAAGCTCGCTTCACTTTTGACATCCACCGAACTGCCGGTTCGGGGAAAAAGCACTAACAAGGAGGAATTTGTAACCTGTGGTGGCATTCCCTTGCCGGAGGTTGACTTCAAAACCATGGAAAGCCGCATTGTTCCAAGCCTTCACTTCGCTGGCGAAGCACTCGATATCGACGGCATCACTGGAGGATTCAATTTCCAAGCCGCCTGGACCACTGGCTGGATCGCCGGACACGCGATGGCCGCGCAATCCTGATTCAGAGCAGTGACTCGACGAACTTGTCGCGGTCGAATGGTGCAAAATCGGTTTCTTTTTCCCCAGTGCCGATGAATCGGGTGGGGATACCGAGTTCGTGTTGGATAGCAATGGTGATGCCGCCTTTCCCGCTGCCGTCCAGCTTGGTGAGTATCACGCCGGTGAGGCCGATGGCTTTATGGAACTCGCGGGCCTGGACGAGAGCGTTTGAACCGGTGGTGGCATCCAGGACGATCCATTTCTCATGGGGAGCGGTGGCGTCTTGCTTGCCAAGGGTTCGGACCACTTTGGCGAGTTCCTGCATGAGGTTGCTTTTCGTGTGGAGGCGGCCTGCGGTGTCGCAGAGGAGAAACTCGATATTGCGGCGACGGGCGCTGTTCCACGCATCGTGACAGAGCGCTGCGGCGTCTCCTTGATACTGGCTGCGCATGACTTCGATGCCGAGTTTGGCACCCCAGGCGCAGAGTTGCTCGATGGCTGCCGCGCGGAAGGTGTCAGCCGCCACGAGGAGGCACGAGTGGTTTTGGGACTTCAGCCAGTTCGCGAGCTTCGCGCAGGAGGTGGTCTTGCCGGTTCCGTTCACGCCGGCCACAAGGATGGTGCGAGGCCCTGAGGCGAGCGGAGTGAGCGGCGGGTTGTCGGCGGGAAGGATTTTAAGGATTTCCTCGTGCAGCACCTGAAGCGCGGTTTCTCCATTCACCTCGCCACCCCGGGCTCTCATGGCATTCAGGATGACGCTGGTCATCGAAACTCCGAAATCCGCGTGAATGAGAATTCCCTCTAGTTCCTCCCAGTCAACTGGACTTCCAGTGAAGCGGGAGAGGAAGTTTTTAAAAAGTCCACTAACCATAGTTCATGCTCCGCTGGATTTTTGTTTTCGGATGTTGTCAAGAACCCCGTTCACAAACTTGCCTGAATCCTGTGTGCTGTATTTCTTCGCGATCTCGATGGCTTCATTGATTGCCACCGGGGCTGGGATGTCTGAGCAAAAAAGGATTTCGTGGCAGGCAATGCGCAGTACGTTGCGATCCACAGCCGAGAGGCGGTTGAACTCAAAATTGCGCGCGTTTTTTGCGATCACTTCGTCGATTTCATCCTGGTGTTGCACCCACCCTTGGAGCAGTTCGTCGCAGAAACGTCTGCCGCTCGGGCTGAGGCCCCGCATTTCGTAAAATTCTTCAAGGGCCTGATCGCCTTGATCGCCCTGCATTTCCCTCTGGTAAAGATATTGCACCGCAGCTTCGCGGGCATCGCGTCGGACTCCCATGATTAAACGATCTCCGGTAGTTTGCGGGCTGCAGAAACGGCTGCTCGCGCGGCTTCAATTCCACGGTTGTGTTCGGTTCCCATGCAGCGGGCGTGGGCTTGTGATTCGTCTTTAACGAGGAGTACCTCATGGATGATAGGCATCTTGTGTTTGAGTGAAAGATCGAGCAGAGAGCGTGTCACGGCCTCTGCGATCAATCGTGCGTGATCGGTTTCTCCCTGCAGAATGATACCCAAGGCAATGATAGCTTGAAAGCGGTTCAGCTCCGCAGTGGCCTGAACGAAGAGTGGAATCTCAAACGAGCCAGGTGTCCAGACGAGGACGATTTGAGCGCCCGGTTCCAGAGTAATGAGTTCCCTTTGGGCATTGTCCACGAGGGATTGGACAAATTCCTGATTGAATTTGCTGGCGACGATCGCATACGAGGCCTTCGAGTGGCCTGATGATCGAAGGCGCGGCGGGAATAACTTTGACATAGTAGCGATGTTGTCGATTTTCTCCATACCTGCAATCCTAACGTGGTTTTTCCAAAAATGCTTCGGTGTCTCGTGTGGCTTGCGGTTCTGTCTTGAGCGGGTTTAAATTTTCTTTTCATGCGACGCTGGCTGTTTTGGATCATTCTTGTGCTCTTCGTCGGAGGCCTCGTGGCTGTCCCCGGAGGCAACCGTGCCGCAGTGAGGGTGGCGGATGGTTTTGACATGCCTGTCGGCAAGCCCGACGCCGAGGGTTATTACATGTCCAGAGGGTTCTTGTCCTACCACCCGGGGGAGGACTGGAATGGCGTGGCTGGCGGCAATAGCGATCTGGGTGCTCCGGTTTATTGCATCGGAAATGGCTATGTGACCTTCGCCATGGACGCCCGCATGGGGTGGGGGAATGTGGTCATTGTGCGGCATGCCTTCGTCGAGGGCGGGCAACTCAAGACCGTGGACTCGATGTATGCCCACCTCAACCAGATCATGGTTCGCAAAGGTCAACAGGTCGCGCGGGGGCAGCAGGTCGGAACGATCGGGACGAACCGCGGCATGTATACCGCCCACCTGCACTATGAAATTCGAAAAAACCTCTTCATCGGCATCAATCGCTCCGCATTCGCCAAAGATTTCACCAACTACTATCGCCCGAGCCAGTTTATAGCTCAAAGGCGTAGGCTCCCTGGCGCCGGGCAGACGGCCCAGATTGTCGTGAACACCTATAAAACT
>JBIJCR010000137.1:0-4825 GCA_044344595.1 Terrimicrobiaceae bacterium | reverse complement strand
AGACGAAGGATGCCGCCATCCGCGACTGGGTGAAACTCGCCGTGCGCCGGGCCCGCGCCACCGGCTCCCCGGCCATTTTCTGGCTCGATGCCAAGCGCGCCCATGATCTCCAACTCATCGCCAAGGTGGAGAAATATCTTGCCGACCAAGATACCGCCGGGCTCGAAATTCGAATCCTCCCGCCCGCCGAGGCATGCCAATTCAGCCTCGAGCGCATCGTCAAAGGCGAGGACACCATTTCCGTGACCGGCAACGTGCTCCGCGACTACCTCACCGACCTCTTCCCGATCCTGGAAGTCGGTACCAGCGCGAAGATGCTCTCCATCGTCCCGCTCATGAACGGCGGCGGACTCTTCGAAACCGGTGCCGGCGGATCTGCTCCCAAGCATGTGCAGCAATTCCTCGAGGAAAACTACCTCCGATGGGACTCGCTTGGTGAATTTTTTGCCATCGCTGCCTCTTTTGAACATTTAGCCGATACGCAATCCCACGCCAGAGCCAAAGTCCTGGCCGACACACTCGACGCCGCGACCGGCCAACTCCTCGAACATGACAAATCGCCCGCCCGCAAGGTCGGCGGACTCGACAACCGGGGCAGCCACTTCTACATCGCACTTTACTGGGCTCAGGCGCTCGCCGCTCAAAACCAGGACACCGAACTGAAAAAAATCTTCGCTCCCGTCGCTGAAGCACTCACTGCCAACGAGGAAAAAATCGTCAGCGAACTCGCCGCCGTCCAAGGCAGCGCGATCGATGTCGGTGGCTATTACATGCCGGATGACGCCAAGGCCTCCATCGCCATGCGCCCTAGTACCACATTCAACGGCATCCTTGCCGCGATCTGATCTAGGTAGAAGCGACTTGCTCAGAGCAGCGGTATTGGACCGGGCATTCCTCGTTTTCATTCGGGGTACACCCACCTTTAAAGTGTGAGGAGGCTTGGTATTTTCCGACATGGGCAAAGAACTCACCTCAATTCTGGAGTCGGAGAAACTGGAGCATTTGCTGCCGAATTTTTTGGAGCAGGACATTAGAGATGATATTTTAACGAAATTGACAGATTCCGACTTGAAGGAACTCGGGATTCACAAGTTGGGCGACCGAAAGCGACTTCTTTCCGCTTTCGCCTACAATATCGACCTACCTCTCGGAGGCACAGTAATGATAACCGTGGGCGCTGGAGCTCTACCTCAAGACTCGCAACTGGCAGGTCTGCATGTCGAGGAGTTTGAAATCGGGAAGTATCCCGTGATGCAGGATGAGTGGGAATGGGTGCGCGTATGGGGATTGGAAAACGGCTACGAAATCGGAACGGGCGAGGCCAAGGGCAGTTGGCATCCCATCACGCACATGAGCTGGTATGATGCGGTAAAATGGTGCAACGCAAAGAGCGAGCATGAGCTGCTGAGACCGGTTTACCACATGGAGGGAAAGGTTTACCGAAGCGGCGAGTTTGGGCAAGATGGATCTCGGCTCATCACAAGACACGAAAGAGCGAATGGCTACCGCCTTCCCACAGAGGCTGAGTGGGAATGGGCGGCCCGTGGCGGTCCGCTGAGCAAGGGTTACAAATTTAGCGGTAGCAATACTTCGACGGATGTCGGATGGTATGAAGAAAACTCATCAGGCTCAGTCCAGCCGGTTGGCAAAAAGGCCGCAAACGAGCTTGGGATCCACGACATGAGTGGAAATGTATGGGAATGGTGCTGGGATCTCGACGAGAGCGGTTACGCGCACCGCATACGTGGAGGCAGTTGGAGAAACAAAGAAGGCGAAGGCACGGTGTGTTACCGCATAAGCCGAAGTCCCGAAACCCGCTATGGCGTCATTGGTTTTCGCCTAGCCCGAAGCCCCCAATCGTAACGAAATGAAAACCCGGCTCACGGCAATCCTCGAGGAAACAAAACTCGAACACCTTATGCCCCTTTTTGCGGATCAAGCTGTTAAGGACGATATCATCAATTATTTAGACGACAGGGATCTGGAAAAACTGGGGATCAACAAGTTGGGTGATAGAAAGAGGTTGTTGCTGGCATTTTCGCGTCCATCCGAGTTCACAGCGGACGGCACCGTTCTGCTGGAGGTGCCGGGAGGAAATTTGCCTCGTGATTCCGCATTTTCCGGCACCCTGGTGGCTTCCTTTGAAATCGGTAAATATCCTGTGCTGCTTGAGGAATGGGAGTGGGTGAGAACTTGGGGATTGGCGCACGGCTATGAAATAGATGCTGCTACTTCCACGCCAAACAGGACTTCGGTTGCTCGGGTAAATTGGAGCGACACGCTCAAATGGTGCAATGCGAAGAGTGAACACGAAGGCTTTCAGCCAGTTTATTCAGCAAAAGGCGAGATCCTCCGGCATTGGGTGCACGGCTCGGTGGAACCTTACGAAATCAGCATGAATGCGAAGGCCAACGGCTATAGATTGCCGAGCCAGATTGAATGGGAATGGACGGCGCGCGGTGGACCATTATCAGAGAAAAACTACTCAAATAAAACCGGCAGCGCGCAGAACTCGGCAACAGTTGAGGAGGAAGGTCAAGCGCCAGAAGATCGTCAATTGTGCCATTCGGGAGCGGGTCTTGGGATCCACCTCATGAGCGATACCGACTGGGAATGGTGCTGGGACGCCGAAGGAAGTGGAACCCCACACCGTATCCGCGGAAGTTGCAGAAAGCACATTAATGGAAGCTCACCATACCCCTACTTCTGCATCTCATGCACTCCGGAAAATCCACACGGGCTTATATGGTTCAGGCTGGCCCGTAATGTTTGACGGGTGCTTTTACGCCCCCGCGACTAGCTCCAATAATCTCGCGGGAGTTTTCTTTGCAAAAAATTTAGCGAATGGGGATTGCTAGCGGCGTGGGGTTGAGGAGCATAATTGCCATGGCGGCGGCGTAGATGGCGAGGCCAAGGAAGAGGCCGATGGAGCCGAGGCGGTAAGCGGCGGTTTTGGCATCGCGGCAGGCAATGATTGCGGCTAGTGTTTGGACAATATCGGGCTGGATGCTGCGAGTGAGTACCCACTTCACAGCAAGAACGCGGACGAAGATCCAGAAACAGGAGACCAGGATGAAGGCCATGGCGGCAATGATCAGAATCTGGGCGTGGGTGTTTGTGCCGGCAATGAGCCTGCCGGAAAAGCCTGTGGTGGTGATGGCGACGGCGGCGAAACCAATAATCACTTGTGAGCGCTGGTGGAGGATGTTCAACTGCCGCTCCAGCAGGCCGAATAGAAAGACATCCTGACCAGGAAAGGCTGCGACCAATTTTCGTGCCTCTTCTTCTGCGGTGAGCGGCGCTTTCATTCGTTGTGTTTTAGAATTCGGATGGGGCGAGGTGCGGGTTGGTGGAATTCCAGTGGACATTTTTTGAGAGCATCGTGTCACCATCGAAGTGGAAGTAGGCGCGGAATGATCCGCCCGCGATCACACCGGGTAGCCAGTGGATGTCATCGGCCCACATTTCGTGGTAGGGAATTTGGTTAATCGGAGTCCAGATCGGCAGGGCTTCGTCGGTTTCGATGAGGGTGCCGGAGAAGGTTTCTGCCGTGAAGACAGTGCAATGGAGGCTGTAGCCGTCCGTGAATTGGAAATGGAGTTCTCCACGGGACTGAACTCCGTGCGGTGTGATGCCGACCTCCTCCTGGGTCTCACGCACAGCGCATTCATGGGGTTCCTCGCCGGGCTCTATGCGGCCACCGGGAGCGTTGATTTTACCAGCACCGAGGCCGCGTTTTTTGCGGATGAGAAGGATTTGCCCATCTTGAATCACGAAACACAGGGTGGCCCGCTCGCGCGGTTGCCACAGGTTCCAGAAATCGTCCATCGGCGGAGGCGACTACGGCAGGAAGCGGATCAGCAGCTGCGGGTAGAAGCCGAGAACAAGAATCAGCAGTGTGCAAAGCCCAATAGCCAGCTTCGAGAGGGGCGAAACGGCGACCTCGCCGCAACCTTCCGGCGCGGGCTGCCAATACATGGCGCGGATGACTTTGAAGTAGTAGTAGAAGCCGCTGGCGACCGTGACGACACCGATGAGGACGAGCAGGTAGAGCTCTTGGTTCATGGCGGCTTCGAAAATGAAGAATTTGCCGAAGAATCCGACAGTGAACGGAACGCCAGCCAGTGAGGCAGCGGCGATGAGCATCGCGAGGGCGAGACCGGGAGCGCGACGGGCAAGGCCGTTGAAGTGCGAGAGGTCGTCACCGCCTGTGGCCTTGGTGACGGGCACCATGACGAGGAAGGCGAGGAAGGTCATCAGGAAATAACCGCCAAGGTAAAAAACCACCGCGCGGCCCGCAAAGGCATCGCCGATGGCGGCGAGGCCGACGAGAAGATATCCGGCATGGGCGATACTGGAATAGCCGAGGAGGCGCTTGAAGTTCGTTTGGGGAATGGCGGCCAAGTTTCCGTAGATGAGCGTGAGGGCCGCCAAAAGCATGAGAACAAGGATGAGTTTTCCTTGGAACGATTCCAGAACGAAGAACGGCTGGAGCACACGGATCAGAATGACAAATCCAGCAGCCTTCGATGCCACGGCGAGGTAGGCGGTAATTGGCGTTGGCGCGCCTTGATAGACATCGGGAACCCAGAATTGGAATGGTGCGGCGGCAATTTTGAAGCCGATGGCAACCAAGACCATTGCAAGGCCAAACAGGATGGCGGTGTGGTTCGCTTCGGGGACGATGGAGAGGTTATTCTGGATGGAAGCGAGGTTCGTCTCACCCGTCATGCCGAAAATCCAGGTGATGCCGTAGATGAAGAATCCGGTCGAGAGAGCCCCAAGGACGAGGAACTTCGTGCCAGCTTCGAGGCTGGCGAGGCTG
>JBIJCR010000182.1:0-3183 GCA_044344595.1 Terrimicrobiaceae bacterium | reverse complement strand
GCCCGCGTCATGAGCCGATTCGTCAGATTCCGTTTTGTGTAGAAGGATTCCGATTTAATGAGCCAAGTGCTCATCCCTTGGGTGTCTATTCGGCCCGTAAAAAATAAAAATTTGTCTAGTTAGTCGGCCCTGAAAAACCCCTACGCTGGGAGGGCGTCTGGGGCATCCTGCCATTTTTTCTGGAAAATGCGGACTGCGAAAACAAGGCGCAAAAGAACCTGACTCATCCAGAGACTTAGGTTCGAGGCTGCTGCTGCCAGCAGCAGGTTGATCGCGTCGCCGATTTGCCCTTTGAGGAAGTTGCGATCGAGTCGAAAGTCGCTCTTGAGATGCCCGATCTTCGGTTCGATCGCTGCCCGCCTGCGGAACCTCTTTCTGGCCTTGCGTTTCTCGTAGACACTGGCGTTCTTCTTCCCCCTCCCGGGTGTGACCACCTCGGTTTCCCCGCAATGCGATGAACCTCGAAAACCCTTGTCGCCGATCGCCACTGCTGGCCGGTAGCCAGCCACCCGCTCGACTTGCTCGAGCGTGGGTGCCAATGCGTGCCCATCGTAGTCGTTTTCCGGAAGGCTGTAGGCTCCCAGGATCACTCCAGTGTTCTTGCCTACCACCACAGAGGCCTTTGCTCCGAACTCATACTTTTTGTGCTCCTTGCCCTTGGACACGCAGTAGACCTCCGGTTCGTGCAAAGAGTAGATTTTCCCGCTGTCGGAACGCTTTTGGCTCAGGATTTTCTTCGCCGTTTCCACCCAACGCCGGTCCCGACTCTCTTCGGGAACCGCCGCATCCAATTGCCGCACCACCCGCCCGGCGATCGTCTTCAAACGCCGTGCCGCCTTGCGTGCTCGCGCCGCTCCTCCTTTGGTTCGACGCCCCCTCTGCGCTGCCAATAATTTCGGCACCGTGCGCTTGAAACTTTGCCTCAACTTCACCCCATGACGCCTCGCCATTTTCACCCCGCCTCGCACGATCTTGGTCGCCAATTTTGTGTCTGTTGGAAAGGTGATGTTCTTTTCCTGAACCGTCGTGTCCACGACCACTTCCTTTTCCTTCGCCCGCTCACCATGCAGGGCGATCGTAGCCGCCAGAATCTTCTCCGCGCCTCCCGTGCCAATGCGTTTGCGAAAGTGCGTCAACTCGCTTGGATCGCATGGCAATCCCCAGCGCATTTCCCTCTCTCCGCAGAAATGTTGCGCGTAGGGATTTTCACTCCAAAACACCACGACCTCTTCGTCGCTGAGGTTCCTAAGGCTTTTGAGCATCAAGAGTCCCACCAATCGTCGGATCGGCAAAGCCGGGCGCCCTTCCGTGCAGTAAAGAGGCCTGAACTCTTTTTCAAAACCGCTCCAATCAATCGCCCGAGCCAGACGGAAAAGGGCATTGCGGGGATCGAGTTGACTCTCCAGATCGGGAAGTAGAAAGGATACTTGAGCTTTGTCGGTGGTGCCAGGTTGCATGGTCGCGGATTGCTGGGTTTTTGTGGATATGGGCAGGTTTTACCTGCAATCCAACACAGCAAGAATCATGCCTATAACATTAACCATAAACGGGATGAGTTGTTTTTCAGGGCTGACTAGTTATACCCACAGATGATTGGTCTTGAACTCTCGTTATCGTTTCGCCAAGCCTTGGGCTAATGCCCTCTGAGAGCCGGAGTGCTATCCAAAGGTTTTTCTTGTATATCTTTGTAAAGTCTCAAATCGATCTGGCTTTTGTATTAGCCCTTGTGAATCGGGTGCTTTCCATGTCCGGGCGATCGCATTTCCGGCAAAACTGGCCGACGGTTGGAGGTTGTCTCTCGCTTGAAGAGGTGATAATTCTCGGTCCGAAAGGGCCTGTTAGCACTTTGGGCTGCGTTTAACTTGGCTTTTATCAACATTGGGCCTACTGATCTGCTATATTCGGTCGGTTTCATCAAATGGATTCAGAAAAAAAATTGCCCAAGCCGAGTGTATTGCCTGCAAAGAAGTCGAAGGTTTTTCAAAAGGAGCATGAATCTCCCTCTAAATCTTCGATCTGGGTTCCTCCCTCCTTTGTCGCACGGGATCAACAAGCACCCCCCGAGCGCGGGCGAATTTTCAAATCTAAAAAGCCATTCTTAGCTTCCAAGAACTCTCAGCACCTTGACGCGCCTTCCGAAGAAACAGCACCTTTGGAAACCCGTCCTCCCCTTGAGGATTTCCAGTCCATTTCCGCCGCTCAGGATCATTTAGCCCGTAAAATATCGCCTATCTTCTTAGCATTGATCGTTGCAGCTCTGCTGATTTGTTTTGTCCTCGTTGGGTGGTTGGCTTACCATCAAGGTTTGATTGTATCCCAGAATCAAATTATGGAGTTGCGTATGGAAGCGCCTCTCCCAATCCCTCCAGAATTTCAGGCCACCATCGAGTCGGCCTTGCAGGCTTACAGCAAAGGAAATGCTGCCGATGCGGTGGAAATTTTGTCCGAGGTTTATCGAAAGAACCAAAATATTCCATCCACTTGTTACCTTATGGCCCTCACGGCTATACAGAGTGGAAACCTTTCGCTTGCCAGCGAAAAAGTGGATGAATCGATTTTGAAAGGTGAGAGGCTTTCCGACGCCCTAGCCCTCAAAGCTGCCATAGAAATGGAAAAATCAAACAAAGTTGGAATGGGAGACCCCAAAGTACGCGCGGAAAGTCTTCTCCGCTCCGCCATGGCGGCGGATATTTCAAATCCCCGCCCCTACATCGAACTTGCCTCCTTGCTGCGTTTTCAAGGCAGGAACGACGAAGCCCGCCAATTGTTTGAAGCCGCCAGTGCGCGTCTCAATCCTGTTGAAGGACAGGCCTTGGTCGAGACCTCACTCTCTCTCTTGAATCTCCAGCAAACCTCGGACGACAAGTTGCCGCAGAATTGGGATACCGACAAAGACCAGCGCTCACTCATATCCGCTGCCTATGTTGCCATGCGAAAAAATGACATCCCGGCTGTCAAGACCTTGCTTGCCAAAGCAAGAGATCGATTGTCGCCAGCACTTTATGGTTATCTTATGAATGATCCAGCCATGCGAGTTTTTGCTAAAAACCCCCAGATGTCCGGACTCTTCTGAGCAGAATTCCGGAATAACTGATTGCTCTCGAGCAGAGCATCATTCCAGCGCTATGAGCCTTGCAATGCACCCTCCGGTGTCTTGGAAAAATCAAGGCTCTCGGAAATTGT